>JAYTOL010000186.1:0-1012 GCA_043747815.1 Deltaproteobacteria bacterium | reverse complement strand
GGCTGGAGGTAGGTCACCTCGTAGCCCTGCTTCTCGAGGCGCTTGCAGCTGTCGAGCACGCACTTGTGCTCGGTCTGCAGCGTGATGATGTGGTTGCCCTTGTCCTTGTAGAAGTCGGCGATGCCCTTGATGGCGAGGTTGTTGGACTCGGTGGCGCCCGAGGTCCAGACGATCTCCTTGCCGGTGGCGCCGATGAGACGCCCCACCTGCTCGCGCGCCTCCTCGACCGCCTGCTCGGCGACCCAGCCGAAGTGGTGGTTGCGGCTGGCGGCGTTGCCGAAGTCGTGGGTGAAGAACGGCAGCATCTTGTCGAGCACGCGCGGATCCACCGGCGTGGTCGACTGGTTGTCCATGAAGACGGGGAGCTTGACGGCCATGACGTGTTCCTTTGGATTCAGCGCGCGCTAGCTGCTGTGCAGCCCGGCGACGAGGATGGGCTGGAGCTGCTCGCCGTGTCCGTTGTGCGAGCAGCCCGAGCACTCCGACGGCGTGTGAACCGGGGCGCAGGTGCGGCAGCCCTCGAGGTAATGCAGCGACTCGGTGAGGTCGCTCTCCAGCTTCTCCAGGCGGGCGCGGGCGGCGCGCGTCTCGCCGAGCTTCTGCTCGAACACGCCGCGCACCCGACGCATCGCCTCGGGCGCCACCGACTCCAGCTCCACGTCCTTGAGCAGCTCCTTGAGCTCACCCAGCGAGAAGCCCGCGTCCTGGAGCTTGTTGATCCACTGCACACGGCCAGCCGACGCAGGGTGATAGAGGCGGAACCCACCCGGCGAGCGGTGCTCGGGCCTGAGCAGGCCCAGCTCCTCGTAGAGGTGCAGCGCCCGGACGCTCTTGCCCGACTGGCGCGCCAGCTCGCCGATCCGCATCAGGTTCCCGACTTCGATGTCGTCGTGCAACGCAAGTCCTCCAGAAGTCCGCCGCCGCGGGGTCCAACCTGACCCTTACGTACACGTCAGGTTGATCTCGACGGAATATGGAGGAGGGGGCTCAGGGTGTCAACGATCGAATCTGA
>JAYTOL010000185.1:0-68324 GCA_043747815.1 Deltaproteobacteria bacterium | reverse complement strand
GCCCACTGCGCGTCCGTCAGTCGAACCAAGCGTTCCATCAGCCAGGATGGAACACATTTTCAGGAGAATGGAAAGGGGTTTGAAAACACTCCCTAGTAGTAGTGTCGGCGATTGTGGCCGCCGCCCGGCGCGCTCACCTCGACGAGCGGCCACGCAAGCGGAGGAAGACATGACGACAGATAGGATCGAAGGGCAAGACGGCGCTCCCGATAACACCGCGCTCCGCGTCGCGTTGTGGCGGGCGTTGCACGTGCGGGTCGATGCTCCGCCGCACGTGTTAGAAGACGAAATCGGTCTCGCGCTGGTGGGACCCGACGCGAGTTGGCCGACGCGGCCCGACATGCATCCCGCACGCACGCGCCGATCGAGGGCGTCGATCGTCGCTCGCGCGCGGTTCGTCGAGGACCTGGTCGAGGAGCGCGCGGAGCACGGCACCTCGCAGTACGTGCTGCTCGGGGCAGGCCTGGATACGTTCGCGCAGCGGAGCACGGTGCTGGCTTCGCGCCTGCGCGTCTTCGAGGTCGATCAGCCGGGCACGCAAGCGTGGAAGCGTTCGCGGCTCGCGGAGCTGGGCTTTGTGATTCCGGAGTGGCTGCGCCTCGTGCCGGTTGACTTCGAGCTGAACGAGTCGTGGCTCATCGAGATAGCGCGCGCGGGGTTCGAGCCCAGTGAGCCTGCCGTCGTCGCGTCGCTGGGCGTGGCCATGTATCTGACGAAGGAGGCGATCGCGGGCACGCTGCGGCAGGTGGCGGGGCTCGGCCGCGGCACGACCTTTGTGATGTCTTTCATGCTGCCCTTCGAGCTCGTCGAGGCCGAGGAGCGTCCGGGTATCGAGGCCGCCGCGCGGGGCGCGAAAGCCGCGGGCACGCCCTTCGTCAGCTTCTTCGCAGCGCCCGAGATCCTGGCGCTGGCTCGCGAGGCCGGCTTCGTGAACGTGGAGCACGTTTCGGCTGTGCAGCTCACGCGGCGCTACTTCGCGGGCAGAGCCGACGGGCTTCGGCCCTCGAGCGCCGAGGAGCTGCTGGTGGCCACGACGTAACCACCAGGGGCAAGCTGGCACTCGCGACGGGGTCGAAGCTCGTGGATCGGACAGGCTCAATACTCTAGACAAGGAGCAACATACTCTAGACAAGGAGCAACACATGCGGGTCAAGTGCTTCGAATGTGCTGCGCTGATAGACGCGGACGGCGCTGACGCCGTCACGGCTGCCTTCGTGGCGCACGGCCAGGAGAAACATGGCTTCCAGCCGATCGAGGCGCGGGAACAGTACACGGGCCGACTTGCTCGGGCGGGCCCGCCTCGGGCTCGAGCACGCCTGCGCGGGCAACGGACGCGTGCTGCTGTTCACGGGCGAGCCGGGCATCGGCAAGTCGCGGCTGGCGGAGCAGGGCGCGGCGGAGGCGGCGGGGCGCGGCGCGCGTGTGGCCTGGGGGCGCTCGTGGGAGGCGGGTGGATGGGCCTTCATTCGAGCGCGCCGCGGGTCACGAGCCAGGCGGCGACGTCGTCGCACTTGCCGCGGCGCGCTTCAGAAAGGGGGGTGCGGCCCTCGTTCGAGCGGGCGTTCAGCTCCGCCCCATGAGCCAACAAGAGCTCGACGAGATCGCGACGGCAGATGAAGGCGGCCTCGTGCAGGGCGGTCCCGCCGTTCACTTGCTTGTCGTGAGCGTTGGCTCCGCGCTCGAGCAGGAGCTTCGAGGTTGCGTATTGAGCGTTGAGCAGGGCGGCGAGCAGCGGCGTCAATAGAAAGCGCGTCTTGGTGCGAGCGTGAACGTCTGCGCCGCGCGCGAGGAGAAGCTCCACCGCGCGAGCACTGCCACCGAATGCGGCCATGTGCAGGGCCGTCCAGCCCCGCGGGTCCCAGGCTCGCGCGCTCGTCGGGTGCTTGCGGAGAAGCTGACGCATGCGCCCGAGATCGCCGGTGGCGGCCGCCTCTAACAGGTCGAGCACCGGTTTTCTCGCCAGCACGGCGGCGAGCACTGAGTTTTGGTCGGGAGGCGTGAATAGAAATCCGCTTCTTCTCACGAACAAGGCGGCCGTCACCACCGACATCCCCGCGTGGTGGGCTCGGATGAGCTCCGGGCTCGCGGCGAGCAGCTCGCTCACCCGCGGGGCGTCGCCTGCCTCGATGGCGGAAAAAAGCTGCTCTTCTCTCGTTTTAGCTGCAGGCTCGGTGGGCCTCCCGGCGCCTTCGGCGTGGCTCGGGTGGGGCGCCGCCGCGAAAACGGCTGCCAGCAGCGTTGCGATCGAGAAGCGAATCAGTGAGCTCCAGTTCATGGCGTCTCCCTTCCCAGGTAGACTAGAGGCCCACGCTCGGCACCGCGCGTGCCGGAAGATTACTTCCGAGTCGTGACTTTCGGCAGGGGTGCTCGGGCCGTGGATGGAGCTACGCTGGGGATCCAGATGAGCCTCGAACAGCCACAACTGCGCCTTCTGCGTGCGGTAGGCCTCGTGGCGTGGGCCATGGTGGGTCTGCCGGTCGCGATGCAACATGCGCTCAGCGGGCCTGTCGTTCTCGCGGCCTGGGCCGCGGCCTACGTCAGCTTCGGCGTCGCATTCATCTTGGCTTTGACGCTGGCCCGGAGCCCCAAGAGGTGGGTCCTGCCGGCGCTCGCGCTGCAGGGCCTCGCGGTGATCGTGATGGTGCGGCTGCTCTGCAAAGGCTGGGAAGGGAGCCTGTTGGTGCTGATCGCCGCGGAGCTCGGCGTCTTCGTGGGGCGGCGCGCGGGGCTCGCCTGGGTCGCCGCTCAGAGCGCGTTGTTTGCGTGGGCCGTCGCGTCGCATTGGTCCAGCGGGCAAGCGCTGCTGCTCACCCCGCCTTATTTCGGATTGCAGCTGCTGGCGCTGCTCGGCTTTCAGCTCCTCGTGAGCGAAACCCGCACGCGCATCGCATTGGCGCGCGCCAACGCAGAGCTGTTGGCGGTGCAGCGCATCTTGGGCGAGAGCAGCCGCCTCGGGGAGCGCGTTCGCATCTCGCGGGAGCTGCACGACGCGCTCGGGCACCACCTCACCGCGCTGTCGCTCAATCTCGAGGTCGCGAGCCACCAGGCGCAAGGCCCCGCGCTGGAGAGCGTGAAGACGGCGCAGGGCCTGACCAAGCTCCTGCTCGGAGACGTCCGCGACATCGTGCGCGCCATGCGGGTGCCGGGCGCGATCGCCGTGCGGCCGGTGCTCGAGATGCTCGCCAGCGCCGTGCCGCGCCCGAGCATCCACCTCGCTGTGCCGGCCTCGCTGACGATCGCTGACCCCATCCTTGCCCATGTCCTGATCCGTTGTGCACAAGAGATCATCACCAACGCCATGCGCCATTCGGACGCCGCAAATCTGTGGCTCGAGGTCGCGCTGGAAGGCGATCGGATTCAGGTGCGCGCGCGAGACGATGGGCGGGGCGCGCTGGCGATTTCCCCCGGCGCGGGGCTTTCCGGGATGCGAGACCGCCTGAACGACGTGGGCGGCTCGTTGGAGCTGACGACCTCCCCCGGGCTCGGTGTTCAGGTGACGGCGTTCATCCCCGAAGGAGGGCCGGCGTGACTCGGATCTCCGTGGTCATCGCCGACGATGAGACGCTGGTGCGCCAGGGCCTGAGGCGGCTGCTCGAGCTCTCGCCGAAGATCGAGGTCCTCGCCGAAGCGAGCGACGGGGAAGAGGCGGTGCGGGTCATCGCGCGCGAGCAACCGGACGTCAGCCTGCTCGACGTGCGCATGCCGAAGAAGAATGGGCTCGAGGTGCTACGAGCTCTCGCCGAGCAGAAGCTCTGCCCAGCTGCTCTTTTGCTTACGACCTTTGACGACTCGGACGTCCTGCTCCAGGCGATTCGCGCCGGCGCCCGCGGCTTCCTGCTGAAAGACGTTTCTCTCGAGCAGCTCCTCATCGCCATAGAGACCATCCACGCGGGCGGCTCCCTGTTTCTGCCCGGTGTCACCGAGCACCTTCGCGACAATTTCAAGCGCAGCGTGCCAGCGTTCGAGTCGAGCGAGCGCCCCGATAGATTGACGGCGCGTGAGCGCACGGTGCTGCAGTTGCTCGCTGGCGGCTACAACAACCGCGAGATCGCCCAGGCGCTCGCGACTGCCGAGGGCACGGTGAAAAACCACGTCTCGAACATCCTGTCGAAGCTCGGCGTCCGCGACCGGACCCGAGCAGTGCTCAAGGCCATCGAGGGCGGGCTGCTGTGAGGTCTTGGTGGTGTCGTGTCGATGCGGAAGCCACGAGCTTGGTCCTCCGGGTGCCGCACGGCTCGTTCAGAGCGTGGTGATGACGGAGCAGTGGTACCCGGCTCTTGGATTGAGCGTGCCGCCGTTCCAGTTCGTTTGCGTGCAGCCGCCGTTGCCGCCGCAGTACGTCTGGTAGGCGACGCCGTCGATGCTTTGAGGTCCGCCCCAGTAGTCATTGTCGAGGGTATTGCCGGCACCTTCGAAGGTCGCACGATCGGTGATCAGGCTGCAGTTGGGCTCCGGCCATTCATCTCTTAGGATGACCTCAATCGCCAGGCACCAGTCCGAGTGGCGCACGCAGGCTTGCTCACAGCGGAGGCTGCCTTGGGCCGCGTTGTCGCCGCTGGTGTGGGGCACGAGGTCGTAATAGGAGGCGCTGAAGGCCAAGGGGTATTGCCCGTTCTCCTGGCGGCATTCGCCCTCTCCCAGGGAGGAGAACAGGAAGCAGCGGTCATGCCAGGCCCCAGACCCGCAGATCTGCCAGGTGGAGCCGGCGGCGTCGAGGCCGCAGCTCGCAACGGTCCGCCGCGCGGCGCCATCGATACAACTGCAATCGGCGGGCGCCGCCACGTTGTTCTGGCAACTGTACAGGCTCGAGTCACCGCAACCTCCATTGTCGGCGGCGCACTCGTCAATGTCCGCGCAGCCCGTGGCGGCGTCCCCGGAGTAGCCCGCGGGGCAAGCGCTACAGGTGTGAGCCCCTTCACTATTCGTGCATACGGTGAGCGGGTCGCAGCCGCCGTTATTTGTGGCGCACTCGTCGATGTCCAGGCAGCCTGTGGCGGCGTCCCCGGTGTAACCCGCTGGGCAAGCGCCACAGGCGCGAGCCCCTTCGCTATTCATGCATACGGTGCGTGGGTCACAGCCGCCGTTGTTCGTAGCGCACTCGTCGATGTCCGTGCAGCCCGTGGCGTCATCACCGGAGTAGCCCGCCGGGCAAGCGCCGCACTTGTGCCCCCCTTCGGTGTTCGTGCACACCGCGTGCGGATCGCAGCGCCCATTGTTGGTGGCGCACTCGTCGATGTCCGAGCAGCCCGTGGCGCCGTCGCCGGTGTAACCCGCGGGGCAAGCACCACACGTGTGGCCGCCCACGCTCGGCGCGCACGCCGAGTGGGGGTCGCAGCCGCCGTTGTCGGTGAGGCACTCGTTTTCAATGGCCGTGAGGATCAGCAGGCTGAAGTGGCTCATGCGCACGACCGCGTACTGCCCGAGCACCTGGGCCAGGCCGAGGCTCTCCCAGGTCGTATCCGACTCGTCCTCCAGCCATGACACCTGCAGCAGCTCGTGTTGCAGCCCTGCATCGATCGGGAGAGAGACCTCGATGGGCTCAGCGAACTCTGTGCCGTGGGGCGTCAGCACGTAGGGGGAGCTGGCGGGCAACTCGCTGGCTGCAAGCCGCCCAACGAACGGAACCGCCGCCGCCCCGACGAGCTCGTCTATGTCCAGAGCTACCCCTTCGGCGACCGCTCCCGCTGGCACGCTGACGACTGCGCCACCCTCGAGGCGCAGGACCATACCCGCCGCCGCGGAGCCCGACGCCTTCGAGCGCAACACCAGAGGGCCGGTACCCTCCAGGGCAACCTGCGTACTGTCAGCCTGCCCGCAGCCTGCGATGCCGACCGCGACGAGCCCGAGAGCGAGCTGCGCCATGACCAACGATTTGCCCAGCGTGCCGACGGCCCGCAGCCCCTTCTCGCTCATGCCTCGAGAACGGCGCGCCGGTGAGGAGCTGCATGCGAATTCGTATAGGAACGAAAAAAAGCTCAGAGCGCCGCGCCTCCGAGCCCCAGTTCTTGAAATTGTGAAAGGGTTTTAGGATGTTATGTAAAAACAGAAAATCGTTCGGTGGCGTGTCGATCCCGCCCCGGCTGGTTCGTCGCCTTTCCAGAGGCACGGCATGGCGCCGAGCTCGAACGAAGCCATTGGCCAATTAAATACGAGAAAACCATGCGCAAGCTCATTGTTTCAGAGTTCCTGTCCCTCGATGGTGTGATGCAGGCCCCCGGTGGCGCGGAGGAGGACACCGAAGGTGGCTTCAAGCACGGCGGCTGGACCCTGCCGTACTGGCATGACGACATCGGCAATGCATTCGGCGCGCTCATGCAAGAGACCGACGCGTTCCTCCTCGGCCGCAAGACGTACGTCACTCATGCCAATGCGTTCGAGCCGATGCCGCCGGGCAACATGTTTGGCGACATGATGAACAGCCCCGCGAAGTACGTGGTCTCGAAGACGCTCGAAAAGCCCATTTGGCGCAACACGACGATTATCCGCGACAACGTCGTGGAGGCGGTGCGCAAGCTCAAGGCCGCACCCGGTAAGAACATCCTTACAGATGGCAGCCACCAGCTCGTGCACACGCTGCTCGAGCACGACCTCGTCGATGGGCTTCACCTTTTGCTCTATCCGCTCATCCTGGGCGGCGGCAAACGCCTGTTTGGCGAACGCGTCCACGCGACCTTTGAGTTGAAGGCGGCGACACCCTATCCAAGCGGTGTCGTGGGCCTCCACTACGATCGCGCTCGGCGACCGGCATGAGCAACTGAAACGCTCCCTTGGTGCGGCGGACCAAAGGTGGCCGCCGCGCTCGACGCGCGGCTTGGCTGGCGGTTCACGCTCCATCAGACATCAAAATATCGTCGAGTCTTGCGGGCGCCTGAAGCTCAGCCATCGACGCTTGGGCCTCGGCGCTCCCGCGAGCACGACGGACGGGTGCATCCGTTGTTTGGGGTGCAAACAACTCCCTGGCGCGCGGCATCCTCCCTCACGGCAATGCGTCCGTTGTTTGGGGTGCAAACGAGCCTCGCGCGCCAGCGCAGCGCTGCTGGGGCCTCCGGCACGCTCTGCGGCCCGATGTACACCCGTCCTCAGCTGCGGTATTCTCCACGCGATCCGACATTTTTGCCGCGATCTAGACTAAACACGCTGCTGGCGTTACGCTCAGCAAACGCGCCCGCTCAAGCACTCATTCTGAGAGGTCTCGATGAGCACCAATTTGCCGAGTAACGCCGCCGCCAATGCTTTCGCCGAAGCGTGGCTTCGCGCGTGGAACTCTCACCAGCTGGACGCTATCATGTCTCATTACGCGGAGGGCGCTACGCTCGTATCGCCGACGGCCGCGGCCCTGCTCGGCGACCCCACCGGCGAGGTGAAGGGGAAAGCGGCCCTGCGAGAGTACTTTCGCAAAGGTCTCGAAGCGTACCCGCAGCTGCGGTTCGAGCTCCTCGACCTCATGCTTGGGGTACACAGCGTCGTCTTGTGCTTCGTCAATCAGAAAGGCACGAAGACGGCCGAGTTCATGGAGCTGAACGCGACCGGCAAGATCACGCGGGTGGTCGCAAACTATAGCGCGTGACCCGCTGTGGGGGGCTTGCGGCGCCACGGAGGCGAACGCCAGAGAAAACAATCCACTCGTGCCTCTCACGATGATAGTCATCGAGCACGATGAGCGCGTCGATACTGGGCCCTGATGGTCAACTGCGCTGCCCCTGGTCCTGCGCCGCACCCGAGCTACTCGATTACCACGATACCGAATGGGGGTTCCCGGTCGGCGAAGATCAGCAGCTCTTCGAGAAATTGAGCCTGGAGGGTTTCCAATCGGGACTGAGCTGGCGGACCATCCTCGCCAAACGCGAGAATTTCCGTGCTGCATTCCACGGTTTCGATTTCGATCGCATCGCAGGCTTCTCCCAACGCGACGTCGAGCTCCTGCTGAAGGACGAAGGGATCGTCCGACATCGCGGCAAGATCGAGGCGGTCATCAACAACGCGCAGCGAGCCAGGGAGCTCGTCGAGCGGGAGGGCTCGCTAGCGGCCTTCATCTGGCGCTACGAACCCGCCTCGAAGAAGCTCGCAGAGCCGTCAACGTTGACCCCCTCGGCAGAGGCCACCGCCCTGTCAAAAGACCTGAAGAAGCTGGGCTGGAAGTTCGTCGGCCCCACCACGGCGTACGCCTTCATGCAGGCGCTGGGGCTGGTCAACGATCATGGCTCGGACTGCTTCGTCAGGACCAAAGTCGAGCGCGCGCGCAAGCGCTTTGCACGCCCGGGGCGGTCATGATGGAACGCCCCATTCCCGAAGCCGTGGCGGAATTTGTCCGCGCGAGGCTCGGTCACGCTCTCGAGTTTTCTTTCGCGGGTTGGCCGCACACACAATCCCGGGTGTGGCGCGCTGCGCGACCCGACGGATCCGCCTTCTACGTCAAGCATCACGCCGAGCCCTATCTATTTGAGCGCCACTCGTATGCCTGCCACCACTGGGTGCGCCAATTGCCCGCCTGCGTGCCCGCCTGCGTGCCCGAGCTGGTCGCGGCGTCCGATGCGGCACTCGGCACCATGATCTTCGGCCAAGTGCCGGGCCGGCTGCTCGAGCTCGTGCCACTGCCGCCCAAGCTCGAGCTCGACGTGTATCGAGACGCCGGCAGGGTAGCTCGCGCGATGCACACCTTGAACTGTGAGGATGACCCCAGCTTCGACGCCGCCGCTGACTTCACGGCGAGCGCCCATGACTATTGCAGGCGAGCGCGCGGCCTCGTCGACAACGCTACCTTGGATTGGGCCGCGGACATGCTGCGCGATGGTTCGTCTTTCAAGGGGCACCGGCGTGTCCCCTGCCACCGCGACTATTCGCCGCGCAACTGGCTCGTAGAAGTGATCGACGGCCGCGCAAAGCTTTGCGTCATCGACTTCGAACGCGCCCGGCTCGACCTCGGCCTGTACGACTTTCAGCGCATGTGGCCCGATCACTTTCGAGCCCGCCCCGAGCGCCAGCGCGCCTTCTTCGATGGTTACGGCGCCCAGCTCTCGCCGGAGGACGAGCACAACCTGAAGCTGCTCGTGCTGAGGACGAGCATCGCGACGCTATCCTGGGCCGCGGCCCACGCCGACGCGGCCTTTCTGCGCCAGGCCATCGAGACCATCGAGTATGTGCGCGGGCGGCTGTGACACGCGCTCACCGTTTGACCCAGCGCGCGCCACCCCCAATGGAGGTTTGGGTCGTGGCGTTTTTCGAATGGGACCAACGCACGCGCGCGGGGCGCATGCTCCAATCAAGACACAGCAGATTGGCGCGACCGGGGGGACGATGCGAGCGTCTTCGCGTGCCTTCGACTGGCTCATATAACGGCGGCTGAATGGAACCCGGAGGAGCTGGAGTGGGGCGGTAGGCCCTCGACGGGCGGCGGGCAGCGCGAGTATATGCGGGGGCAACAGTGCTTTTTCAATTTGAAGGAGGGACGGCGATGCGCGTTTATCGAGAGTTGGCCATTTGTGCTTGCGTGACCTTTGTTGTGGGAGCTTGTCAGAGGGCGTCTGAACCGGGCGCCGCAACGGCGACTGCCCCAGAAGCCAAGGCAGCGCCCGAGGCCACGCCCGCGTCGGAGAGCGGGGCGGCTAACGTGAATGGAGGGGGTAAGGAGAGCGGCTACCCCATGTGTAGCGGGCAGCATGTTGGCAACGCGGCGCAGGCTCCGCACAGCGGCGGCACCGAGGTTCAGCTCGCTCCCGCCTTTCTGGATGAGATGGCGAGCTGCAAACCGGAGGACGGGCTACCCAAAGCAGGCCTACCTGCTGGCGAAGGCCACATCAACGCCAAGGGGGACTGTGAGTTTGCAGACGTTGGCGTCAGCTGCCACTACCATTCGGGCTCGGAGTTCGTAACCACGGGCACTTCAAAACAGGTTGCCGGTCAAGGCGAGCTGCATTGTATCGTGCCGAGCGAGGATCCGAAGAGCCCGCGCGTGTACGGTGCTCACGTGATGTGTACGCATCACGAGCAGGGCGAGCTGCACGGTCAGCACGCTTCTCACGAGGTGCATCAAGGCGCGAGCTGCTCGGCGAAACTTCTGCAGCAGCTCCAGCCGTGTCAGAGCTTCCGCTGTTGTGACGACGGTAGCCTCACTAACCCGGTGGCGGACTTGATACGCGACGGCCGCAATGCGTGCGGCCTGATTTCCGCATTTGCAGCGACACGCTGAACATCGACTGCGACCTGCTCGCTAATTTCACGGCGCACGACGCCAACAGCCCCGCCCTAGGTGGCGTGGGCGACGCGGTGTTCGCCGTCATGCCGCAGCACCCAGCGCCCCAGACCGCGCAGAAACCGGCGCTGCACTAGCGCCGCGAATCCATCGAAGCGACAGGTAACTTCCGCCGCAACCTGACGGGACGCGCCTGAGCGCCTGAGCCACATGGGTGGGCCCGCGGTTCGGCTGAGAGCCGCGGCGGTGCGCCGTTCTCGCTCCGCTGCTGGTCTCCGGGGTGACCCAATCGCCACCTATGCGATGCGCGTTGCACGATGCATGCTTCTCCTGTCCCAGCATGAACGCTCAACTGCTCATCGACGCCGTAGTCCAACAGGTCACCGTGCTCATCGCCCAGCTCGCGACTTCCGGCGGGCTCCGGGCCCCGGTCGCGCACATCGCCAATCAGGTGTTCGTGCAGCTGGCGCGAGAGCTGGAGAGCCAGGGCGTGAGCCGCAAGGTCAGCGCCGATATGTTCGGCATGGCGCTGCGGGCGTACATAAGAAAGCTGCGGCGCCTGACGGAGGCCGAGACAGATCCAGGGTCCACGCTCTGGCGCGCAGTGCTCGAGTTCATTCGCTCGGCCCCGCTCGTGACCCGCACTCAGCTCCGCGCGCGCTTCGCCCGAGACGAGGAGCGGCAGTTGCTCTCGGTGGCGCACGATTTGATCGAGAGCGGGCTGGTGTTTCGCTCTGGAGCAGGCGCACGCGCCGTGTATCGGGCAGCGACGGAGGCAGAGCTCGGCGAGCTGTCCAGGGTGTCCGCCGAGCATGGGTTCGAGGAGTGGTTGTGGGTGATCGTGTACCGGGACGGGCCGCTCTCGGAGGCGGCGCTCAGCGAGCGAACTGCGCGGCCAGCGGCAGATCTCGCGGTGGCGCTCGAGCGTCTGATTTCCGAGGGACGGGTCCAGCACCTCGCCGATGGGCGCTTGACGGCGCGCGATTTCGTGGTGCCGCTGGGCTCGGCGCGAGGCTGGGAGGCAGCGGTCTACGATCACCTGAAGGCCGTCGTTCAGACCGTGACTCAGCGGCTGCAGCTCTCGGAGTCGGGCGGCGTCGATAACGGCAGCGTCGGCGGCAGCACGTATGGCTTTGACGTCTGGCCCGGGCACCCCTTCGAGCAGGAGGTGATGCAGCTCCTGAGCTCTTTTCGCGAGCGCGCGGGCGAGCTGCGCGCTCGGGTGGAGCAGCACAATCGGCAGAACGGCGTACCCGCCCGCTTCAGCGAGGTGGTCAGCTACGCTGGGCAATGCGTGTTCGAGCGTGAAAGAGAGACGAATGAGGAGCCTCATGAGTATGAATGAGCTGCTGCGCCGAGTGGTCGTCGCCAGCGCGCAGGTTTTCGCCGCCGCGCTGCTCGCTGGCGCGTGCGGGGGCACCGCCTCGAACCCGAGAGTCGGCAGCGAGTCGCACTTTCTCTCGCGCTGCGCCGGGAGCTGCCCAGGCGGATTGGACTGCATCGCCGGCATCTGCACACGAGCGTGCCTGACCGGAACGTCCAGTTGCTCCGACCTCGACGCGGCCGCGAGCTGCACCAACCAGAGTGTCGAGCCCGGTGAGGCGGCCGTCTGCGACGTGGCTTGCGCGGGTCCCGCCGATTGCCAGAGGCTCGGCAGCGAGTACGCCTGTGAGGGCTCGTTCTGTCGCACGAACGCCGCACCAGGCCCAAGCGATGCACCTCCCCTCACACGAGACATGTCGTGCCAGCCGTACCTCGACGACGTCCCACGCCCCGACGAGCGCGGGCTGTCCATCGTCAACACGGGTACGCAGGTGCTCTATCTCCAGCAGCTCTCGATGTGCACCTCGAGCGGGCCAGTGACGTCGCTCGTCCGGGTGGAGCGCGATACGCAGACGGTAAATACGCTGAGCGGGGGGTGCGCGGCGAGCTGCCAGGAAGCGTTCGAGGGAGGCTGGGACGTCCGAGCTGAGGCGGGGACCACAGACACCGGCTGCATTGCCCTCGACTGTGTTGGCGTTCCTCGCGTCCCGATTCAACCCGGCGAGACGCTGTTCCAACGAGCCGGTCTGGAAGTGGTCTTCCAGCGCATGCCGCGCGAATGCGCCGAAGGCGCCGTCACCGAGACCGTGAACTGTTACGCGCGTGTCATCCCAGCGCGGGGCGACTACGTGCTGTCGGTCCTGGCATTCACGGAGCCGGATTGCGAGGGCATCACGAACTGTGAGCTACCCGGCTCATGCGGCGCCTGCGCACCCCCCAGCAGATTCTCTCTGCCGAGCGAGTGGTCGTTCGACAACCAGACCCTCAACATCGGAGCGCCGTAGGCGTGACGGACAAGCAAAAGCAAATCGGTTGCGACGGGCGCGCGCCCGAACCGCATCTGCTGTGCCGAGCTGACATAGGAGCCACCGGCCTGGCTGCAATCGCCCGCGACGAGGGGCGTCGACAAACTCGCGGCACGACGTCACTCGCGCCTGTTCAGGTACTTGACGAACCCTCGCTTGCGTTCTCCATCGAAGCCCATGCGGGTGAAGAACGCGTGGGCCTCGCTCCGGGCGCTGGAGCTCAGCAGCATGAGCTTGGTGCAGCGCCGAGCCACACACCGCGCCCCTCGCCTCGACGACGAGGAGGTGATTTGTGGGGTCGTCGCTCCAGGGCCGCGACGCGCGCTGGGTCGACCGCGATGTTCGGATCGGTCGGGACGAGAGCCTTGTAGAGGGCTTCGATCGCAGGGGCGTCTCGCGCTTGGGCCCTCCGGACGTGCATCCTCCCAGCATGCCGTGCCGCGAGGCGGTTGCCAACACAGAGGTCGCGTGGCTCTGGCGTTCTTGCGCCCGAGTCATATGATGCAGCACTGCATGGCCCCCATCATCCCCGATCCGAAGCGGATCAAGAGCTTCCGTACAGAGGCCGCGTTCGAAGCCTGGCTCGCGGCGCACCACGATCGGGAGCCAGAGCTATGGCTGAAGATTCACAAGAAGGGCTCGGGCGCGCCTTCGGTGACCAACGCACAGGCGATAGACGTGGCGTTGTGTTGGGGGTGGATCGACGGCATCCGGAAGTCGTTCGACGAGCGCTCGTTCTTGCAGCGCTTCAGCCCTCGTAAAGCGAGGAGCGTGTGGAGCCAGATCAATCGCGACAACGTGGCCCGGTTGACCGCGGCGGGTCGCATGACGCCGCATGGCCAGCGGCAGATCGACGCGGCCAAGGCCGACGGCCGCTGGGACGCCGCCTACGCTCCCATGCGCAGCGCGACGCTAGCGACGCTTCCTGCCGACCTACGCGCCGCCATCCAGGCAAACCCGCGGGCGGAGAAGACGCTCCAAACGCTGGGGCGCCCGAACCTGTTTGCGCTGGCGTTTCGCACGAACAACATGAAGACCCCCGCCGGGCGCGCGAAGAAGATCGCAACGCTCGTGGCGATGCTGGAGCGCGGGGAGACGATCTTGCCGGAAGCGCAGCGCTGAGTCGTGCGCGCACTCGCGGGCTCCGCCCTCTGAGCCCCCTCGATGCCCCCCTCAATGCCGGCTCCGAAAGGCGCGCCGATAGGCTGCGGGGCTCGTACCCGCCACGCGTCGGAACTGCTCGCGAAAGGCGGCGGCGGAGGCAAAACCCGCCTCGGAGGCCACGCGCTCGATCGTGTGGTCGTCGCCTTCCAGCAGGCTCTGCGCGTAGCGCACACGCCCGCGCGCGATCCAGCGCAACGGGGTCAGCCCTGTCTGCTCCCGGAACCTGCGATTGAGGTTGCGCACGCTCATGCCGGCTCGTTTGGCGATGCGCCTGGCGGAGAGGCCGCTCTGAAGGTTTTGATCCATCCAGGCGAGCACGAGAGCCAGCGACGCATGATCGGGCGTCGGCGGAGCTCGCTCGATGAACTGGGACTGGCCGCCGTCCCGCTCCAGGGGCATGACCGATAGGCGCGCGGTCGCGGCCGCCACGGCCGCGCCGTAATCCAGGCGCACCATGTGCAAGCACAGGTCGAAGGCCGCGGCCGCGCCGGCCGAGCTCAGCACGTTACCCTCGTCCACGTATAACACGGCGGCGTCGACCTGCACCTTGGGGTAGCGACGGCTGAGCTCCTCCGTCGCAAGCCAATGCGTCGTGGCGCGGCGCCCATCCAGCAGACCCGTCGCCGCGAGCAAGAAGGCGCCCGAGCAGATGGAGGCGATGCGAGCCCCTCGCGCTGCTGCTCTTTGAACGGCACGCACGAGCTCTGCGGGGACGGGCTCCGCCACGTCATCGATGCCGGGCAAGATGACGGTGTCGGCGCGGGCGAGCGTGCTCAGCCCATGACGCACGTCCAGGTCAAACGCCGCTGACTTGACGCGCCTGGAGAGCCCGCAAACGCGGACCTCGTAGCCTGGCTTCCCGGAGCGAAGTCGCACGCGGCCAAAGACCTCGCAGGGTACCGCCAGGTCGAAGGGGACCACGCTCGGGCTCGCGACGATGGCGATGCGATGCATGCTTGGATTGTTCGCCGACGTCCGACGTTCTCCAAACGGTTTGAGCTCAGCTTGGCCAAATTCCGTTGCTGGTTGTCTTTTTGGCCGTGGCGAGCGGGCGCTGGGTTCGCCACTCTGTAGCCGATGTGGCAACCGGAGCGCTCGCGCAGATGACGCTGTATGGGATGGTTCGAATCTTGAAGTTTGTCGCCGTGATGACCTATGTGGGAGCCGTCATTGCGGGCTTCACGGCGGCCTCGGCGCAGGATCGCCAGCAGGCGGTGCACGCCGTGGCATCCCCGGCGTTGTTGGCCATCTGGGTGGCGGGGTACGCGCTGGCCTGCTTGCGTGGCACGAGCACGACGGAGCTGTGGATCGTCGGCGGGTTTCTGATGTCCCTGACGTCCAGCCTGGTGCTGGTCTATAGCGCCGCAAAGGGAGCACGCACCGGGCGTGTCTTCGCCGGCTGCGTCGTGCCTCTGGGGCTCGCGATTGCATTGATGGTGCTCCGCCCCAAATGGAGCCTGCTCCACCCATGACGATCCGCCGTACGCTGCGCTTCGCTGGGATCGCCGAGGGCGTTTCGCTGTTGCTGCTGCTCCTGGTCGCCATGCCGCTGAAGTACCTCTTCGCGCTCCCGGTGGCCGTCAAGATCGCGGGCAGCCTTCACGGCATTCTATTTCTGTGGTTCTGCTGGGCCTTGTTCGGTGCGCGCCTCGAGCTCGGGTTTGGAGCTCGGCGGCTGGCTCGACTGCTCTTGGCCGCCGTGCTCCCGTTCGGGTTCCTTTTCATTCAGCGCGAGCTTGCCGAGGGCAGCGGGCGTTGACGTCGCGTCGGGTAGAGCGGGGTGCCGCGAGGCGTCGGCTCGGTGGGTTATCGCTGCTCGCCCTCGGGGTCGCGGCGGGGTGTGCTCGACTGGGACCTGACTACCGTCGCTGTGAAGCGGTCCCTCTTCACAGGCTCGAGCGCTTGCCGAGGCTCCTGTCTGAGACGGGCCTATATCGAGATCCGCTCCTCACCCAGCTGGCGCCCCGAGTTCAGGCGTATCAGCCGCGCTTTGAGCTCTGGAGCGACGGCGCGTCGAAGCGGCGCTGGGTCGAGCTGCCGGAGGACCAGCCCATCGATACGGCGGACATGGATGCCTGGCAGTTTCCTCAGGGCACGAAGTTCTGGAAGGAGTTCTCTTACGCTGGCAAGCGCCTGGAGACGCGGCTGCTCGAGAAGCTCGGACCTGCCCCCGAGGATTGGGTGGCCGCGTCCTACCTCTGGTCGCCAGACGGAGCCGACGCGGTCCTCACACCGGAGGGCCAGGCCAACGCTGGAGGCACGTCTCATCGGGTCCCCGCGGCGGCCGAGTGTTTTGCCTGCCATGCTGGAACGCAGAGCCGCGTGCTGGGATTTTCGGCGCTCCAATTGAGCCCGGTCGATGCGGTAGAGGGCGACGCCTCCCTCAAATCACTCTCCGACGCCGGCGTGCTCAGCCAGCCCCCCGCGCACGCCATGACGCTCCCCGGCGACGCTCAAACGCAGCAGGCGCTGGGCTATCTGCACGCCAACTGCAGCCACTGCCACAACCAGCAAAGGCCGGAGCGAACGGGCGCTCGCTGTTATGACCCCGAGCGAGCCTTCGATCTGTCGCTGCGCACCGAGGAGCTCGGTAGCGTGCGCGATACAGCGGCGTATCGGAGCACGGGAGACGGCGTCGTGGTGCCGGGCGATCCCGAGCACAGCGAGCTCTATCGCCGGATGGAAACGGGGTCGACGTTTCTCAACCGTATGCCACCGCTCGCCACGAGCGAGCTCGATGAAGCAGCACTCGGCGCCATTTTTCATTGGATTGAAGAGTTGCCAACGCGCTAACCTGTGCACCATGATCTTCTGCTACGCCTAGGTGACCCAGCGGCGCCAGGAGCTCGGCGTGCTCCGAGCGCTCGGTTTCTCTCGGCGCAGCATCGTCGCGGCGTTGCTCTTCGAATCCGTCGCCCTTGCGCTCGCCGGCGGCGCGCTGGGCATCGCGCTTAGCCTGTGCACGCCGCTGCTCGACTTCAACACAGCAAATTTCGCCACCGGTCAGGAGATCGCCTTCCACTTTACGCCCAACCCCGGAGCCGCGTTGCTGTCCCTGGGCGTAGCCATGGCCGTAGGCGTCGTAGGTGGGCTCTTGCCTGCGATTCGGGCGGCGCGCATGCATCCGGTGCAGGCGTTGCGGGCGTGACCTGCTGAGAGTGCAACGTCTGAGAGTGCAACGTCTGAGAGTGTAACTGTCACGGCAGCCAATCTAGGGGCAGCTTGCAGGCCTTATGCACACGTGCCAAGAAGGCGCTCGATAGGCTCACAGTACCGCTCTCGGCGCGACTTACCCGGGCCTGGGTCACGCCGAGCTTCGCGGCAAGCGCGGACTGCGTCAGGCCTGCGTGCTCGCGCGCGAGGCGCGCACGGCGGCCCATCTCGCGCATGACCGCCGCCTTCGCTTCGGCGACGGGCACGCCCTCAGGCTGCTGCCCACACAGCCGCAGGTACTCGGCCCGGGGAATGAGCACGTAGTCGCCCTCGGCAAGGTGCAGGTATACGGGTTCAGTCTTCATAGATGTCTTTCCGGTGGGCCACACCCACCACCAGCGCGTCGGTTCCCTCGACCCGAAACACTGTCTCTCTCCGAACACCTGGGCTTCGCCCTCGCTTACCTGGTGTCGGCGGCAGCGTGCGTGTCACTGATCGGCTACTACGTGGCGCACGTCATCCAGGACAACGGGCTCGGTGTCGTCTTCGGCGGCGCGCTCGGCGCTCTGTACGGTATGCTGTATGCCATCCTCGGGGCGGAGGACTACGCCCTGCTCCTCGGTTCGCTCGTCGTATTTGGCGTGCTCGGCGCCATCATGGTGCTGACCCGCAAGGTCAACTGGGCAAAATTCGGGCAACCCACCGAAGCGGCGCAGCCGGCGCGCCCGACAGTCGCCTAGGACTTCGGCAAAAGCGCTGCAATGGGCCCGACGTTGGATTGGGAGCTATGGCGATGCCGTGGACATGCTACCACCGACTGATGCCAAGATCGGAGATCGTTTGGGCCGGGTACTACGTGGTTCGCGTCGTCGAGGCGCCGAGCGGGCTACGTCGGGGTGCATTATCCGAGCAGATCCTGACCCTCAGCTCCTGTATCACCGAGTTTTTCCCTGACACCTGGGCGCTCGACTGGGTAACGTGTTCGGAAGAGGACCGCTTCGACGCCGCTGCGCAGCTCGGTATTCGTGGGCGCGCGCTGCCCACCTTCGCTCGGCAGATGACGGAAGCGTTCGACGCCTCCCAGCTCGGGTGGCCCAACGTGTGGCTGTCGCTCGACGCCGCGCGCCAGGCGGCACGCGATTTTCTGCCACCCGACGCAGGTGTGCTCGTGGGGCTCGGCCTGCCGCTGGATCTGGTGGACGGCGTGTTGGCCGCTGCCGAGCCGAAACCGGGGGAAGGCCGCATCGGCCTGTACAGCGCGCTCTCTCAGCGCCTCCCGCTCGATCCCGCGGGCGAACCCATCGGCTGGGAGATCTTGGGGCTAGAGCGCGGCGGCACGTACCATTCCTGGCTCTGCAATTCCCTGCACGTTCATATCCCGCCGAGCATCGGCGAGGCAGCCTCAGGCGCGTTTGGGACGATCGCTTCGGAACAGCACGCGCGCGACATCCTCGCCACCATCGCGCGCGACCCCTCGATCGCGGAGCCCGTGCCCTGGTTTTTGGGAAGGCTCTTTCGCTACTCGCTGTGACGGGGCGGCTCGCCGCCGTGCCGAGTGAGCACGAGCGAACGGGGTTTCCGGGAGTCGCGCACATGGGCGTGCGGATTCACGCTACGGCAGGCTTGTCAGACTGCGACTGCGCGCTTGTGCCAGCCTGTGCCGAGCCCGGCGCCGGTTGAAAGCAGATGCTGGCTTGCCTCAGCGTGTGCGTCGCGAAATGAGTGAGACGGGGTGTTTGGCCTGACAATTGCTCCTGCTTGGGGCATGACAGGTTCGCGTCAACGAGAGTCTTCGTCCTCGTGCCGAGTTGGGCGCCCAGAGAGGGTACGTGGGGGGCTCGGCGCGCGCACGGCTGCTGCGCTGCTCGGTTCGTCCTTGCTCTGGGGCTGCGGCGGTGATGACCGCACGCTCACAGGTGGCATCGCAGGCTCCGGTGGCCAGGTCGGCGGCGTGGGCGGCGCCCACATGGCCGGCGCTGGCGGCAGCTCCAACGCGGGTGCATCCGGAGGAACGAGCGACGGCGGCAACGGCAACAACAACGGCGGCAGCGGCGGCGGCGACACGGGCGAGCCGAGCCTGTGCCTCGCACCGAGCGACCCGTTTGCGTGGCCTGCGTCGCAGACCCACGAGCTGCCGGCGAGCGCCGTCTGGAAGGCGGACGTGGAGCTTCCGAACGACGCTTTCTTCTCGCAGGCTAGCGGCCTCGACGACCCGCGCTGGATCAAGTTCGTCGCGCTCGCGAGCGAGCCGGGCAAGCTGTATTTCCAGAACTCGAGCCTGCCAGAGTACGCGTTTCACTACGAGTTCGCGCGCGAGGTCATCCCCGCGCTCGCGGGCATGACGCGGGCGGAGCTCGACGCCGTGACGCTCGAGAACGAGGGGCGCGTAGCAGTGCTGGGCGCCGTGCTCGTGCCCGCGGACAGCGCGCGGCAGCCCGAATACGCGGTGCAACTCGTGAGCAATGACGACCTCCACCCAGAGCTGGTGGCGACGCTGATGCAGAGCGTAGCCGCTCATGTTACGGCGCCTCCCGGCACACGCGCCTACTACTTTCCGATCACCACGTCCGCGACCTGCGTTGAGAGCAAGCTCGCGGATTTCGTCGCGCGGGGTATCAGCGTGGGCAGCGTGGACCGCTGGCTCAGCGGCGACGCTTGCTACTCGAACGGCTGGGCCGTGGGTAAGCTGGTGCAGCTGCCCTCAGCCGAGGTGGACGCCGCCTATCTCGACGGCCGCCTCACGCCGAGCGACATCCTGCTCTTGACGGACACGGCACCCGCCGAGCTGCCGTTTGTGGCGGGCATCCTGACGCTGGCGCCGGCCACACCGAACGCGCACGCGGCGATCTTGGCGCGCTCGTACTCGGTTCCGTTTGCGTACCTGCGCGAGCCGGGCTCACGCGCTCGAGCGCAGTCGCTCGCGGGGCAGCTCGCTGTCTTTTCGACGACCGGCATCACAGGACCTAACCCGTTCGGCACGGGCCTCGGATTTGGCAGCTGCGAGCCACGCTTCATCGACGTCGGGGGCCTGGGCGCAGCCGAGCTCGATACGCTGCGCACGCTCGGCCAGCCTCAGGCGGTGGTGGTCACGCCCAAGCGCGCCTCCGGAGCGCTGACGTCGTCGGTGGACGGCCTCGTGCCGAGCGACATCGACCGAGTGGGCGGCAAAGCGGCCAACTTCGGGCTCCTGCGCGCGGCGTCGCCCGAGACCACGCCGAACCCTGCGCTCGCGCTCACGTTCGACCTCTGGGATGCGTTCCTGGACTCCCCCGCCCCGGCTGGCGCGACCGGTAGCTTGCGGGACGAGATCGCCCGGCGCCTCGCGCCGCACACCTGGCCCGCCGATCTGCGCTTGCTCGATACGGCGCTCGAGGGCATCCGCGACCTGATCGAGGACGCGCCTTTCCCGCCCACGCTCGCCGCGGCGGTCGAGAGCGCGCTCGGAGGCTTCGAGCCCACGCGCCGCATCCGCTTCCGCAGCTCGACCAACGTCGAAGACTCGGAGACGTTCACGGGCGCGGGGTTGTACGATTCGGCGACGGGCTGCCTGGCGGACGATCTGGACGCCGACTTGGCAGGCCCGAGCCTGTGTAACGCGGAGGAGCTTACGGAGCGTGGCGTATTGCGAGCCATCCAGCGCGTGTACGCGAGCTTCTACTTCCGCAACGCCTACTTCGAGCGGCTGCGCCGCGGCGTGAACGAACAGGGCGTGGGCATGGGCGTGCTGGTCCACTACTCCGTGCCTGACCCGGAGGAGCTCGCCAACGGCGTGGCGACGCTGACGCTCGGCGAGTTTGGCGGTAGCTCTGCGGATCTCGTCACTCAAACCGGTGCGGTCTCCGTGACCAACCCCGACGGCAGCGCAATCCCGGAGCAGGTGCTCATCAACCGCGACGGAGGCCAGTACATGGAGACGATCCAGACTAGCAGCCTGCTGCCGCTCGGCGCCAACGTGCTCGCGTTCGAGGCCGAGTATTCGAGCTTGATGGATGTGTTCGACGCCGTCGCGGCACGCTACTCGCTTTCGACCGGCAAGGCGCGGCCCTTCGCGCTCGACTTCGAATACAAGAAGGTCGCTCCGGGAGAGCTCTCGGTGCGCCAGGTTCGGCCGCTACCTTTGCCGGACACGACGCGCGACGTGACCCCGCTGCTCGTCGCGGGCACGCAGGCGCTGTGCATGTATGGCAGCGAGCGCGCCGATGCCCTCGCCACTCACCGCTTGAAGGCGCGCGTCGCGGTGTCGAGCCCCACGCTCTGGCTCACGCCCGAGCAGCTCGGAGCCTCGCTCTTTGGCAACCTACGCTTCGAGTACCTGAGCGGCAGCGCGAGCGCCGTGCTCGAGGGCGCCCCGAGCGCGCTGCCCGGCGCTAGCCACGGCCTGGAACAGAATGAGGGCGACGCCACGGTGCTGGACCGCTGGGCAACGCCCGGAGGCAGCTGGACGCTGCGCTCCCGTTGGGCGCTGCGGGCGGCGCGCAACGAGAGCCCAGTGCGCACGCTCCAGGATGCGTATTTCGAGCTGGGGGTCAGCTGGTCCACGCCCGTGCCCTTCCTGAGCTACGTCTTCGACGAAGAGCAACAAACGGGCGGCTTCGTTCCCGATACGCGCAGCGAAGAGAGCGTGGAGCTCTGGAATTACTGCCCGGAGGACGTCACCGAAACGGCGGCCCTGCCCTACATTCAGCAAAGCTTCACCGGTCCGAACGGCCTCGCCATCCAGACCTCGTACTGGTACCCGCCGCCGCCTCGCGGCGTCAGCGCCGGCTACACCGCTCCGGCCGTTAAATGGGAGCGCACGACGATCAGCGGGCTTACCACCGAGCCGCTCGAGCTCGTCGGCTACTTCTCACAGACCTACGCGCCCAATCACCATAACTTCGGAGGACAGTACGTCTTTGACCCGCGGCTCGAGCCAAACCTGTCCGAAGCGCAACGCAGCGAGCTGCAGGCGAGAGATGTGGCCTTCTTGCTAGTCATCGATCAGGATGGCAGCGCGGACGATCTCTGGGCCTCGGGCTTCGACGGGGCCCTGCGCAAGCTGTGAGCTTGGCGAAGGCACGCCGGAAGCGGCCACGCTTGAGCCCAATTGTTCGCTCACACGAACAAATTGACTATCGATGCCGTGACCATCAGCGTGTTACGCAGGCTGAGTGGCTTTACAGAGTCCGCACGACGCCCTATTTCGCGCAGCGTTCGAGTCACCGCTGCATGCCAGGGCGCTGCTCGAGTGCTTGTTGCCGAAGGAGCTGCTCGGTCTGGTCGTGCTCGAGTCCCTGGAGCAGCAAGCCGGCGACGGGCGCGGCAAGCAACTCGAAGAGTTCCGCACGGATCTGCTGTTTCGCGCCAACATTGCCGGCAGCCCCGGTTTCGTCTGCTTTCTTTTCGAGCATCAAAGCTCGTCGGATGCCGGCATGCCGCTGCGTGTGTTGGGTTACCTTGTGCGGATCTGGGAGCGCTACTGGCGTCAACGCCCCGGCGAGCCACTTCCTCCGATTGTACCCGTGGTGATGAGCCACGACCCTAAAGGCTGGAGGGCGCCCTTTGCGTTTTCCGAGTTGCTACCCGACAGCGTGCGAGAACACCCTGTCCTGCGATCGGTGACGCCCGATTTTCGGTGCGTTGTCGACGACCTGAGCCGGCTATCGGACGCTGAGCTGAGAGCCCGCGCGCTCGGGCCTTTCCCGACCCTGGTTCTCTGGGCTCTGCGAGACAGCCGCACTCCCGGCCAGATCCTGTTGACCCTCGACCAATGGGCGGACGCCTTGACCGATACCGCTAACGCGCCGGGCGGTCGAGATGCGTTGCGCCAACTCTTCATGTATATTTCACACGTCGCGGAGAATCTGGCCTTCGACCAGTTCAGGGCACGGGTTGCCAGAATGGCGCCAGCCGCGGAGGAAGCCATCATGACCATCGCTGAGCAACTCAAAGCCCAGGGCCTCGAACAGGGCCTCGAACAGGGCCGGCGGCAGAGCCTCCAGAAGCTGCTGGCCCTCAAGTTTGGGCCATTGTCCGAGGTGGCGACGGCTCGCATTCGGGATGCAGACGCAGAGACACTCGACCGTTGGCTGGAGCGTATCCTCAGCGCCGACAGCGCCGAAGACGTTTTAGAAGCCTGAATCCGCGTTACGGCCCCTTCTGACCAGGCTCACAAGATCGAGTTGATCTTCATCGTCAGATTTGCCGGCCTCAGGTGGTAGGCCAGCTTGTTCACGCGGTCCGCCGGCGTGGTGTAGACGCCTTTGAGGAACTTGATCTTCTCCCGCTGATAGTCGCTCGGTGCGATTTCTATGTTCGTTCCGAACACGTCACGCAGGTAGGTGGTGCGCACGGGGTGGCTCTTGTCCAGGCCTTCACATTCGATGGTCACGGTCCGCTTTCGAGTGATCTCCACGATCTCGTCGACCACGTCCGCGCTCATGCCGAGGATGTCCGTCAAGGACTCCCGTAGCACCTCGAAGATCACGTCCTTCTTCTGAAAGAAGGCGATCGAGAGGTGCTTGAAGATCTTGTTGTAGGTGAGATCGTCGATGTTCTCGTGCTGCACGATCGCCTCTTCGCTCGGAAAGATCTCGCTCTGCGTGTCGGCGATGAAGTCGTCGACCAGGGCACGGAAGCCGGCGTGCTTCGACGCGAAGATGTTCTCGATCAGCCGATGGCGGGGGATGGCCAGGCCTTTCATGATGTCGTAGACGAAGTCCAGGATTCTGGTGTTGTGAAATATCATGATCACCAGGTGCAGCCGCCTGCAGGTCAGGTAGTCCTCGAAGCTCAGCGTCGCGGTGCTGGTGACGATCTCCTCGATTTCGATGATCCGCTTGCGCTCACCGAGCATGTCGTAGGTGCCGTAACACTCCGGTATCACGCGGTACTCGGTGGTGATCCCGTGCTGCTTTCGGTATTCGGCTTCGGCCATCTCGGTACCGGTCAGGATGATGGTCTGTAAACAAGCAAACTCTCTGACGTCGGTATCGAGCAGCTTGTAGATGCCTTCCGTGTGCGAGGTGAGCGTCTCTTCGGGCAGGCCCAGCATCAGATCGGCGACGCCCCCGAGGCCCTTCTTGCTCATGTCCTCCTGGATGCGTTGGTAGACCTCGAGCTTGATGTTCTTCCGCTTGATCGCTCTCAGGGTGTCAGGGTTATTGGACTGGATGGCGCTCCTCAGGCTGGTAGAGCCTGGGGCCAAGACCTCGTTGTTCGCCAGGATCAGCTCGGCTCTGTTCTTACCGGTCGAGGAGTAGATGTACTTGGGGAAGCCGTATTTGTCCTGGGCCGCTCGAATCGCCAGGGTCACCTCCCGATCGCGCACGTACATGCCGAAATTGGGATCGGCATATTCGACGGTCGTCATCTCGTGCTCCTCTTCGGAGACCTTCTTCGCGATGTAGTCGATCTCCGCCGCCATCCTGTCGGTCGAAAAATGGCGCACCTTGGAGTAGTAGGCGTTACCTTGCTGGCAAAAGGTGCAGGTGAACGGGCATCCCTTGTTGCTCTCCAAGAGGGCGATCTCCCCGTCAGCGAAGAACTCGTCCAGTGCGCCGGAGGTGTAAGGGGAACGGATGTGATCCATCTCCCCCTTGTCCAGGTTGAGGCCGATCCTCATCTCGTTCTCTTCCGAGCCTTCGACGAGGGCGCCGTCGACCATCGAGGAGGTGAAGTCGAAGGCCTTGCGCTTGACGGCGTCGACGCTGCGCTGGGTTTCGAGGAACGTACGGATGATCTGCTCGAAGGGGTATTCGCCGTCCATGTGAACTACCTTGTCCACGAATGGGTTCTGGAGAAAAAACTGCCGCCTCTCCGCCTGGCTCAGGGTCACGTTGGGGCCACCGAACACCGTGAGGGTCTTCGGGGATTGCTGCTTGAGGGCCTTGGCGAACTCGAGCGAGATCTTCTCGTTCCACATGTAGACGCTAAAACCGATGACGTCTGGCTTGCGCGCCAGGGTGGCCGCGTTGAGCTTGTGGAGGTGCTTGAAGAGCTTGACCTCGACCTGGTGGCCATAGACCTGCGCGAGGTAGGTGCCCAGGTAACCGATGGCGAGCGGGAAGTGCCGGTTCTGGTTTTGGCCGCCAGTGCCATGCGTGAGCTGGGCCAGGTAGATGAGCATACGCCTGCGGAGCGAAAGGCGTGCCAGGTTGGACACAGGCCCGTCAGCTCTGCTTTTGCGTGGCAGGTGCTCGAGACCTCTGCGCCGGGGCGTCAGCGCGTTGACGCCGGCCCCTGAGGGCATGACGGTGGCGACCGCGGCGCGATGGGTGGCGGAACTGAGTGGTTTCGCAACTCGGCCGCCCTATCCGGTGAAGGTTTGGTAGGGGTGGCGCTCTAACGATGAGTCGCAATTTCTCGAGTCGGTGCCTTATGTTCTTCCGAATCGTTCGCCAGGGTCCGCACGTGGCAGCTCCTGTCATGCTTGCGCTGGCCTGCTCTACGACGTCGAGCTCGGGGCCCCTCGCCGAGGCGGGGGTGGACGTGGTGGACCCGGACGGCTTGCAGGCGGGGATCGTCGACCTGAGCTCGGAAGGTCTGCTCTGTCCTCAGGGGAGCGTGGCGGCCGTGGTGTCGGACGCGGCCGCGACGGTGGTGCTCTCGCGATCGGTAGCGGGAGTGCAAACGGCCGGCTGCAAGCTCACGTTTGAGCTGGACGTGCCGGCAGGGCTGTCGCTCGGCATGCCGACGACGATTTTGCGCGGCGTGGCGTTCGACGAGACGCGCCTCGAGCGGCGCTACGCCTTTGAAGGCGCCGAGGCGACGCACGCTGTCGTCGAGCAGCCGCCCGAGGACTTCGTCATCGTCGACCGCACCGACCAGCTCGAGGCCCCTTCATGCGGGGGCTCCCTGCGGGTGCGCTACGTGGTGGACGTGGCGGCGCAGCTCTTGGCCGATGGCTCGTTCTTTCAGCTCGACTCGGTGGATCTGGATACGGCGTTTCGCTTCGGCACCGACTGGCGCTCCTGCGACGTCGATCCATCGATACACATCGCGCCCGGAGCGAACGGGGACTTTTGTGATGGCCCGCAGCAGCGCCCTTGCGCCGAAGGGCTGCGCTGCGATCGAGAGCGTGACCCGAACGCGGCGGAAGGCTCGTGCGTAGAGCAGCCTTGACGCAGTCGCGCGGTGATCGGGCGGTCGCCGTCGAGGCGCTGGAGAGGCGAGCGGAAACACCTTACGCCGACCTGCCCCCGCAGGCGATTGCGCGCATGGGCGCCCTCCCCGGGCAGAAGAACCTGCTGCTGCGGGTGGTGCCGCGGGACCTCGAGCGGAGCTTGCGCCGAGGCCAACGCGCTGCCGGACGCCATCTACCTGGCCCTGCACATGGGGACGAGGGAGGAGCTGGCCGCCGGGCGAGCGTAGAGCTAGATCGCGGGGAAACCGAGTACGCTCACGAGGTGTGCTCGAGCATGGGCGCTTCAGCGCTCGTGACCGACGTGAGCGTCGAGCAGGTAACCCCGCAGATGCGACGCTGTTGTTTGGGGGGCAAACTACTCCCACGGTCGGCGCGTCCGTCGTTTGGGGGGCAAACTACTTGGCCGCCCCGGGCGGTGCCATCGCCAGCGCACGCTTGAAGGCAGGACGCTCCTCCAGCGCCGCGATCCACCGGGTGAGGTTCGGGTAGGCGCCGAGGTCCATACCGATGAACGTCTTCGCGGCACGCGGCCACGTCATGTTCATGATGTCGGCGATCGAAAACTCGCCCGCGAGATAAGGCACCTGCCCGAGACGCTTGTCGAGCACGCGGAGCAACCGCTCCGATTCTTTCGTGAAGCGCTCGATCGCAGCCGGAACCTTCTCGGAAGCAAACTTCGAAAAATAACCGAGCTGACCGAGCGCCGGCCCGGGCCCCGCGGCGTTGAAAAACACCCATTCGACCGCTGCGTAGCGCTCCGGACCGCTCTTCGCGAGCAGCCTGCCCGTCTTCTCGGCGAGGTACATCAGCACCGCGCCCGACTCGAATACCGCGATGGGCTTAGCTCCGGGCCCATCGTGATCGACGATCGCCGGAATCTTGTTGTTCGGGTTGACAGACAAGTACTCCGGCGACATCTGCTCGCCCTTGGTGATATCCACCCAGTTGGCCTTGTAGGGGAGGCCGAATTCCTCCAGCCCGATCAGCGCCTTGAATCCGTTCGGAGTCGTAAAGACGTAGGCGTCGATCATCTGAGCCGACTCTAACGTCAGCTGCCGCGTGTGGCGACCCTTTACTGCTCGGTGGCGGGGCCCGAGGGGCACGTGATGTCGTCAAACGAGCCCGCCGGGCAGGGACAGCAGCCGCTCTGGAGGACGGGGCCGCCGCAGTCGGCAACGCAAACTACGGCACGAAAGCACTCCGGAATGCCGCATTGCGGGCCTCCGCCCACGCTATCCGGTGGCTCGGGCGGAGCGTTGCCACAGCCCGCGAGTAACACCACCGACGCCACTGAAATCAGCTTTCCAAATTGAAACATGTGTGTCTTCCTCCTGGGCCGACGACATCTGCGTCAGTCGTGAGCGCAGAGTATGGCCGTCACAGCGCTTTTAATCAAAGACCATCGCCCGAAGCGCCCGTCGCATAATGAGTATCTAAATTGGCTGGGTTGATTTGGCGCTGCGGATCAGCGCCTCCAGCAAGCCGCGTGTTTGCTCCGCCTTCGTGCACCCCATGTGTCCCGTGCAGACCACGTCGATGCGGGCCTCTCTCATCACGTCGGTGAGACGCGAGATGCTGCGCCGATTCTCCTCGGCGTTCATCGAGTACTTGGGGTTCGCGGGCGTGAGCTTGCCCGCCTCGAGCAAAATGGAATCGCCCGTGAACAAGGTTCCGTCGAACAGGAAGAGGAAGGAACCGGGGGTATGGCCCGGGAACGGGATGGCAAGGACGCTCTTGCCCGCTCCGACGCCGATGGCGGACTCTCCCTCCAGGCGATCGCTCGCCTCGACCTCCGTGGTGCCAAAGATGGCGCCGAACAGGCGTGGCGTGATGGGCTCGGTGGGCACGCGCTGGGCCAGCATCGCCGCGTCCTCCGCGCCGATGTGCACACGCGCGTTCGGGTACAGGTCTGCCGCGGCGACGTGGTCGAAGTGAGCGTGGGTGAGAAAAATGTCAGTGACGGCGTTGCGTCCGGCCCCGAGCGCCTCGAGCAAGCGATCGATCGCGAGGCCGTCGGGGTCCATCCCCGCGTCGAACAAGACGACCTGGCCCCCGACGTGAGCCGCGTAGATATCCGTGAGGAAGTTGTGGACGTGGTAAACGTCGGGGCTGATCTGTTCCACCGCGCCGGCTTCGGCGCGCCGGGCGCGCAGCACGACGCAGAGGACGCAGGCACCTGCGACGAGCAAGACGCCCAGGCTGAGCCCAATCCAGCGCAAGACGCGACCCATCGCCCGATAACCAGCAATAATCCCGAGGTATTCCCGCTGTCGGGCAAATGCCCGCAGGCTGTGTAACGCGAGCGTGCTGCGGAGCGCTCGTTGCCACTGCTGCTAGCTCGCTCGAGGCGAGCGTGTCAAGCCCGCTCCGTCACGCTGGCGGCTGGCGTTGGCTCAGCCTGGGTTGACGATGACTTTTGGCAGGGCGCGCATGCCAACACGCGATTTCTGGGGCGGTAGGCGGGCCGCGTGGAGGGTGGGCGCCGTGGGCGTACAAGCCGCCCTACAGATCTGAGTCCTGGCTCGGCTCGCAGCCGCAGGGCCCGACGCGGGTCGATTCACCGCGGCTCGGCTCTTGGCGGCTCGGCTCGTCAGGGACTGGTGAGGAGCTGGTGAGCTGGCGCGACGCATGGCGGCGTCGAGTCGCTGCAGATCGACGGCGAGCGACGCCATGCTCGGGTAGCGCTGCGCGGGCGACTTGGCCAGGCAACGGGCGAGGATCTTGTCGAAGGCGCGAAACGGGAGCTCGCTCGACGCCCTGCGGCGGGAAGGCGGCTCGGGCTCGGTCTCGAGGTGTGCTTCCAGCACCTGTGCCGCGTCACCCGCGAAGACAGGTGTGCCGGTGGCGAGCTCGTACAGGACGGCACCGAGGGCATACACGTCCGAGCGCGCATCCGCGGCGAGGCTCTCGATCTGTTCGGGCGCCACGTAGTTGTAGAACTCGGCAGAGCCGAGCAACGCCGCGTGCCATTGTCGGACGAGCGGCGATAACCCAAGGCCGCCAATCTCGATGCCGCTGGTCAGGCCCCCTGCATCGCTCGACAGAGCACGCTCGGGGCAAAACGCAGCGTGCGTGACGCCCGCGCCGTGCGCAGCGCCGAGCGCTTTCGCACATAGGATACCGATGCGCAACGTGTGCGGAAGATCCAGCGCACCTCTCTCGGCGAGAAGAGCTCGCAAACTCTGCGCCCCTTCGGTGCTCTCGGTCACCAGGAAGGGCCAGGCGCCGGCGAGCATGCCCCGCCCCACCACTTCGACGATCTGCGGGTGGCCGAGGGCCGCGAGCTTGTCGACCGCTTGGCGAACGGTGTTCCACGAGGACATGGCGCTACGGGGGAAGAATTCGACGCAGACGTTCTCGTTCAGCGCCATGTCGTAGGCGCGGTAGCGCACGCTGAAGGCCCGCTCCTCCAGAATCTCTTCAGTCAGGTAGCGATTCGCGAGCACACGGCCCCGGATGGAGGGCGGGGGCAGCTCGCCCTTGAAGCTCGAGACCGAGGGAGCCCGCGCGCGCGGGGCCAACGGGGCAAAGGCGGCGATCGGAAATGCGTGTGATGCTGTGATCATGGCAAGTTGACGCGGCGAGGGATGCGCCGCGCTCCTTCCCACTGAGTCCCCGGGGCGGGCGTGGAGCAGGCAATCCACGAGCTCATTTCTCCCGTATTTTTGGCCGCTTTGCGCGGCGCTCGGCGCGCACATTCGCGCATCAACGGGACACGCTAGCAGCACAATCAGCGCGCATACTGCGCTCTTTCGGCTCGCGCCCCCGCTCGGTCGCTTCAGGTCAGCAAGCCCCAGATCGCGACGTAGTGGGCGACGGCGCCCACGATACCGACGAGGTGGTTTACTTCGTGGTAGCCGAAGGTACGTGGCCATGGGTTGGGCGAACGCAACCAGTAGATGGCCGCACCCGTCGTGTAGAGCAAGCCGCCCGCGAGCAACAAGTAGATCGGCAACGGCCCGATGCGGGCGTAAAGCTGCGGCAAGAAGGGCGCGATGCACCAGCCGATGAGCACGTAAAAGCCGGTGGTCAGGAAGCGCGGCGCGCGCTCCCAGGCGTGCGCCTTGATGAAACCGATGAAGCCGCCGCCGATCGAGATCGAAAGCACGATCGCGCGCGGCAAGGGATCGAGGTGGTAGGCGAATGGAGCGTAGCTGCCGGCGATCAGCAAGTAGATCATCGAATGATCGAGGCGCCGCATCCGCCGCCGGGTGGCCAGAGGCCACATCGGCGTGTGGTAGAGGCCGCTCGTGCCGAACACCAAGATCAGGGCCAGCCCGTAGGCGACGGCAATGGTCGTACAAACACCGGAGCGCGCGCGGAGCACGATCATGGCCGTGGCCGGGATCGCGGCAAAGGCCGCCGTCGCGTGGAGGACGCCGCGGAGCCTCGGCTTCGGTTTAGACGCTTTATCGAGCACATGCTCAATATCGGCAGAACTGGCTCGACACCAAAGGTGCGCGGCGAGCGTACCCGCGAGCCCAACAGCAGGACGGCGCGCCTCGGGGCTCCGGGGCCCGTGCAGCAGCCCCCCTCCAAGTGGGCCCGAGCATCGCGCCTGCCTACTTGTGACACGACCTCCTCCACTCATCCATCCGGGGCCCGAGGAGGTGTACCGAGGAGGGTCGTTATAGCGTGGCCGGGCGCCGAGCGCCGCCGGAAAAGCTTGCCCGCCAGCCTGCTTCACTCCCTGGTGACGCGCTGCACGTCAACACCAGCGCACGCGAAGCGTGTACTTCACTTGCGCCTTCCCCTGCTTGGGCACGCTCACGTCGAAGTGAAACGTCTGCGCGTCATCCTTCAGCGGAGGGTGGCTGGAATTGACGATCGTCCAGTCGCCACCGACAGGCTCTCGGACCTCGACCTTGATGTCTTCGTCCTTGTGATTGCGCACCTCGATCGACCACGCGCTCTCCGCGCTACAGTTGCCGAGGGAGGACCAGCTCATTTGTTTGCGATCGGCGACCACGTCGAAGGCCTCGCCGGCTTTGATGCGCACCTTCTCGTCGCGCGGGGTGTGGTCGATGGCGTCTTCGCCCACGAACTGCTTGGCCTGGCTTTTGTCCGCCTTGTAGACACGCAGCGTGCCCTTGGGCAGGGGCATACCGAGGTGGTTGGCGGCGCTGTTCTGAAAGTCGAGGTAGACGCTGACTTTCTGGTCTTTCACGACCTCGCCGTAGCGCCCCTGGTACCAGTACTGTTGCCCGAAGAAGATCAGCTTCTTCTCCACGCCGACGCCGGAGGCCTCCAGCAGGGTGACCTGCTTTTGCTCCCGATCGAGCACGTCCGTCGGGCGCTCGAGCGTGTACAGGTGGTACTCGAGCAGCCCCTCCTCCTGAAACGCCGGCGCCGACGCCACCATGGCCCGACCGCTCTTTTCCAGCCGCATGCCGTTGGCCTGAGGCATCACCCGGTTCACGTCGCCAGCCACCAGCTTGAGCGCGGCCCCGCGATAGCTCGTGCCGGAGTTATTGACCAGGGTAACCCAACCCACGAGCTCCGCTGAGGCCTCCTTCTCGTCCAGCACCAGCACGTAGTCGGCGCTCCAGGACATGGATTGCGCGATGTACGAGACCTCGATGCTCTGATCGGGCACGCCGCTCTCAACCAACCACACCAGGGTAGGCTTGGCGATCAGGTTAGGCGGTAGCTCGGTGAAGGCTAAGCGCCCCGGGTAGTTAAAGGTGATCTCTTGACCGATCTGCAAGATGTTGCCGTTGGCCACGGACAGCAGCTTGGCGTCGACCACGTCTTCCTTGCCCGTGGCTTCGTGGTAGCGGTAAGCGCGCACGTTTCGCCCGACGTATTTCTCGAGCAATGTCTCCGGCGTGAGCAGGTCGAAGCGGTAGTTCTGCTCGAGCACGCTGAACCCGCCTTTGCCGAGGGCCTTGACCGCCACGGTCTGGGGCTGGATGGTGGAGGCGACGTCGCGGAACTCGAGCGCCACGAGCCCGTTGGGCAGGCCCTGCATGTCGCGCACCTCCCGCACCAGGCCGAAGTCCGAGTTGTAGACGGTGATGCTCACGGCCTTGCGCTCGCTCGCTTCCGACACGCGCAGGACAGGCACGCGCGCCTTTGCCGCCACAGGCGCGCGGACCTTTGGCGCCGCTGGCGGAGCCGCGAGGGCGGTGCCGACCTCCAGCCAGCCCAGCACGCACAGGCCCAGCATCCCCAGCACGGTGTGAACCGGACGCAGTGTATTCGCCTTCATCATAGCTCCTCGAACGACCTCACTTCGGATAACCTCGCCAGCCTGGCCTCGAACGCCAACGCTCACTGGGCTCAACACCAGCGCACCCTCACCCGGTAGCTGAGCTCGGCCGCGCCGCGCGCGGGCACGTCGAGCTCGAACGCAAAGCTCGTGCTGTCGCGTGGGATGACGGGGTGGCTGCTCTTGATGATCTTCCAGTCGCCGTTCGCGGGCTCTTCCACGAGCACGCGCACCGCCGTGTCCTTGTGGTTACGCACGGCGACCTCCCAATCGCTCTCTCCCGAGCAGCCATTGATCACCGCCCACTTGGCCTGCCGCCGGTCGGCGACGACATCGAAGGCTTCACCCAGCTTGATCTCGATCTTCTCGTCGCGGGGCGTATGCAGGATGGCGTCTTCCCCGACGAACTGCTGCGCGCCGGCGGAGTCCGCCTTGTAGACGCGCACGATGCCCCGGGGCAGCGGCATGCCGAGGCCCTTGCTCTCGCTGTTGTCGATGACCAGGAACACCGACACCTTCTGGTTTTTGATCGAGTCACCCCACTCGGCGCGATAGCCGTAGTCGAGGCCTTTCACGACGAGCTTCTTCTCGAGCCCGATGCCGTGGGCTTCGAGCAAGCTGACCTGCTTCTGTTCCTTGTCGAGCAGGTCCGTCGGGCGCTCGAGCCCATACAGGTGATACTCGAAGAGCGCTTCCTGCCGAAACGCCTGGCCCGCGCCCTGAGCTTGATCGGCCATGCTCAGCTCCATCGGCAGGGGCGGCGGGGCCGGCGGGGCGACGCGCTGCACGTCACCCGCCACGAGCGAAAGCTGCGCCGCGTCGAAGCTCGTGCCGGTCTGGTTATCGAGGGTGACCCAGCCGGTGAGGTCGCCGACGACATCGCTCGCGTCGAGCACCAGCACGTAGTCCGCGCGCCAGGACATGTTCTGGGTGAGATAGGTGACTTCGACCTTCTGCCGCTCGAGCGTGCTGTCGAGCAGCCACACTAGCGTGGGCTTCGACAAGAGATTTCCGGGCAGCTCGGGGAAGATGAAGCGGTCGGCGCCGCCGGTGACGATTTCTCCGTCGATGCGCAGCACGGTCCCGTTTTGCACCGACAAGAGCTCCGCGTCTTTGACCTCGTCCGTGCCGAGCTTCTGGTTATAGCGCGCGACCTTCAGGCGCTTGCCCACGTACTTTTCGAGCAGCTTCTCTGGCGTCAGCAGATCGTAGCGGTAGTTCTGCTCCAGCACGCTGAGCCCATCGGGCGCGTCCAGCGAGCGCAAGTGCACGGTCTCGGGCTGGATATGCGCGGAGACGTCGGCATAGGCGAGCGCCACCCGACCCGTACCGAGCGAGACGACGCGTTCTTCCCGGACCAGCGCGAAGTTTGAGTTATATACCGTTACGGCGACCCGCTGCCGCTCGCTCCCATCCGAGCGGCGGGCGAGAGCGGCGCGATCGGGCGGCGCCGCCGGCGGCTTCGGCGGTGGGGCGCTCGCACAGCCAAGCCCGACGGCGCAGGCCGCAGCCAGTGCTCCCGTAAGGACCCAGCCCCTCCTCCCGCTCACTGTATGCCATGACATGCAGCTGTCTAAACGCTCCCGGTCGTGCAAACCTTACAGGCAGCGCCCGCCAAAACAACGGGGGAGCCCACTTTTCGAGGCACGCGTTGGCTTGCACACGCTAGCTTGCGCCGGCCAGCAGCGCCGATCATAATTCGTCGCCCCGTGTTCGATCTACTCTGGACCTTCGGTCGCGCGAGCTACGCGACGCCATGACGAGCGCGAGGGGCGCTGGGCTCGGGGAGAGCGCGCCGGCGCCGCATGCTCGGTTGCCGCTGATCTTGCTCGGCGTGCTGCTGTGCATCTGTGCGCTCACGCTCTGGGACCCACCAGCAGGGCGCACCAGCTGGTGGCTCGAGGTGGGGCCCGGCCTGCTCGAGGTCGCGATCCTGATCGCCACCTTCCGCCGCTTACCGCTGTCGCATTTCGTGTATGCGTGCGTGTTCGCCCACGTGCTGGTCCTGATCTATGGCGGCTACTACACGTACGCGCTGACACCCCTCGGCAACTGGGCGAAGGAGGCCTTGGGCTGGAGCCGCAACCACTACGACCGCGTCGGGCACGTCGCCCTCGGCGTGTTCCCGAGCTTCCTGGCGCGTGAGGTGCTCCTCCGCACGAGCCCCCTCCGGCGTGGCAAGTGGCTGTTCTTCATCAGCGTCAGCATCGTGTTCGCCGTCGCCGCCTTCTGGGAGCTCTGCGAGTGGTGGGTCACGTTGCTCGTCGCGGGTGACGTGGGCCAAGCTTTCCTGGGATCGCAAGGGGATATTTGGGACGCCCAGTGGGACATGCTCCTGGCCCTGCTCGGCTCGATGCTGAGCCTGCTGGCTTTGGCGAAGCTGCACGATCGCTCCATGCGCGGTGTGCCGGGCCATATGTAGGTGGATCAGGGCCGGGCCACCCCTTTACGACAATGCGCGTCACCTCGGGGCGCTGGTGCACAGCCAGCCGATGCCGGCCAGGTGACGGGAGCGCGACTTCGAGCGCCACGCCTCAAATAGCACGGTGAAACTCTTGACGTTCATGGCGGCCATGCGCACGTCTTGTTTGCCACCTTGTCCAGCATCCCAGCGCGCGTCCACTTCGAGCAGGCCGGCTCACGTCTCACTGCCGTGGAGATCGTCCGCGGCACGCGTTCGCCGCTGATCGGCTCGCTGCACCGGGCGCTCGTCGCGCTCGGGATCGTGATCTCCTCGTATCAGGCCCGCGCCGGCGCGTCCGAAATCATGGAGCGCATCGTGATGGAGCGCAGGGACGGCGGCTGCATCGAAGCCCAGCTCAGCGACGCGACCAAAGCGGCCATCCTGCGCATTGCGGTGGATGAAGAGGCCGTCGATGAAGAAGCGGTCGTCACGCCGGGCGGCACCGCGTCCAGCCCGCGTCGGGCGTAGGCGCTGCCGCTCGGCCCGCGTCGGAGCCCCCCGCGCGTCCGCTCGGCCCGCGTCGGTGCCCCCCCCGCGCGTCCGCTCGGCCCGCGTCGGTGCCCCCTCCCCCGCGCGCGTCGGGTCAGCCCGCGTCAGTGTCAGCCTCGCGTCAGTGTCAGCCGCGAGCGGGTGAGATCGGGCGGGGCTTTGTCGGCGCGGCCTGCGAGGCGTACGCGGATCCAGGCGCCGCCGTCGGTCCGATTGGCGACGTCCAGGTTGCCGCCGTGCGCCTCCGCCACCTCGCGACTGAGGGCGAGGCCCATGCCGCTGCCGTGCGGTTTGGTCGTGTACAGCGGTAGCAGTGCATTTTGCATGGCCTCTGGGGAGAAGCCGGGGCCACGGTCGAGCACGTCGAGCTCGCTCGAGCCGTCTGGGCCACAGCTGACGCGTATCTCGATCGCCTCGACGCGGCTGCCCGCCTCGCAGGCGTTCTTGATCAGATTGATGAGCACCTGTTCGATCTGCCCCGCGTCGAACCAGCCGAGCTGCGCGGGAGGGTGGGGCAACTCGAGCTCAGGGTACAGGGTCGCGATCTGCGCGAAGAGCTGCCCCCAGTCCGTCTCCGCGAGTCGCGGCCGCGGCAGCCGCGCGAGCGCCGCGTAGCCTTCGAGGAAGGTCCGCAGATGGCTCGCCCGTTCGTCGATGGTGTCGAACACACGCTGGTACTTGTCGCCATGCTCGTGCTTGGTCGCGATCAGGCGCGCGGAGTGCATGAGCGAGCTGATGGGAGCGAGCGAGTTGTTTACCTCGTGGCTGATCACCCGCACCACCCGCTGCAACACTTCCACCTCGCGGCGCTGGATCTCGCGGGTCATGTATTTTACCACCAGCAAGGTCAAGGGCTCACCCTCCACCATGAAGGTCCGGCGCGAGAGGTGGTAGCTCTCCCGGCGCCCCTCGACGTCGACGCTGAAGAACCGGTCTGTTTCACCGAGCAACGCTTCGCGCAGGGGCGCCGAGGCAGCGGAGACCAGGCGGATGAAGTTTTGCCCCTCGGGGTTCTGGCCTTCGAAGAACAGGTCGCGGGCGACGGGGTTGGAATACACAATCGTGCCCACGTCGGAGAACAGCACGACCGCGTCGGGCACGCTGTCTGCGATGATCGGGATGATACGTTCGCGAATCCGGCGTGTGATCTCTGTCGGGTTCGAGCTCACCCGGAGCTCCGCGCCCGCCTGCCTGGACAGCAATTGCCGGGTCCAGAGCGGGCGGCCCCAGAGCCACAGACCAGCCCCCAAGAAGGCGCCCAGCGCCGCGCAGGCGACGCTGGTGAGCGCGCGCTGACCGAACCCAGCCGCGAGCAAAACGCCGAGCGCGGCGCCAGCGGCGGCGAACGCGCTCTGCGTGAGCCGCGCGCCCCTCTCGGTGGCCTCTGCCGCGACCGCACCCGCGGCCAGCGCGGACGCACCTGCCGTAACGACCGCGGCTTCAGCTGCCGGATCATTCGGCCTGCTGCCACTGCTTCGCGACATGGCCGAGCCTAAACCAGAGCGCTGGATTCGGCTATACGCTTGGTAAGCGGGGCTTGACGGCACGCTCGAGCTGGACGACGGTAGCGCGCTCCGTGACACACGTTTTGGTGGTAGATGACCAGCAAGCCGTCAGGACCGCGCTCGTGGTCTTGCTGGAGCTGCATGGGGTCGCCTGCCTCGAGGCGTCCTCTCCGGAGGAGGCGCTCGACATCGTGCGCGGCGAGGACGTCGGCGTCGTGATCCAGGACATGAATTTCTCCAAGGACACCACGTCCGGGGTGGAAGGAGTGGAGCTGTTTCACGCCATACGAGCGCTCGACCCGGACTTGCCGGTGATTTTGATCACCGCGTGGACGTCGCTCGAGAGCGCGGTGGCGCTCGTGAAAGAAGGCGCTGTCGACTACGTCGCCAAGCCTTGGGACGACCAGAAGCTGGCACTCAGCGTGCAGAACCTGCTCAGGCTGCGGCAAGCGCGCTTCGAGGCGTTGAGGCTTACCAGCCGAGATACGCTCGTGCGTGAGGAGCTTGCACGTCGTTTCAACCTTTGCGAACTGGTCTATCGAAGCCGCGCCATGCATGAAGCGGTGTCACTGGCCGTGCACGTGGCGCCGTCGGACGCAGCGGTGTTGATCGGCGGCCCCAACGGCTCGGGCAAGGAGAAGCTGGCGGAGATCGTGCAGGCGAACTCCCGACGCGCTGACAAGCCGTTCATTCGAGTCAATGCGGGCGGCTTGCCGGATCAGTTGCTCGAGGCGGAGCTCTTCGGTGCGGAGCCGGGCGCGTACACGGGCGCGACGAAGCTGCGCGTCGGTCGCTTCGAGTCGGCGCACACCGGCACATTGTTCCTCGACGAGCTCGGCAATCTGTCGCTGAACGGGCAAATGAAATTGCTGCGCGTGCTGCAGACGGGTGAATTCCAGCGTCTGGGCTCGAGCACGACGCGCCGCGCCGACGTGCGCCTGATCAGCGCCACGAACTCCGATCTCAAAGCGGAGATCGCTGCGGGTCGCTTCCGCGAGGACCTGTATTTCCGCGTCAATGTCATCGAGCTCACGGTGCCGCCGCTCGCCAATCGCCTGGAGGACGCGGAGCTCTTGGCCGAGCATTTTCTAGAGCGCCACGCCGGGGGTAAGCCGATCCGTTTTTCGCCCGAAGCGCTGGCCGCGCTGGAGCAGCACGACTGGCCCGGCAACGTGCGCGAGCTCGACAATCGGATTCAGCGCGCCGTGCTGGTCTGCATGAGCGGGCCCATCTTACCGAGCCATCTGGGCTTGAGCGAGCGGCCGCTGAGCGAGCGGGGGCGCACTGAACGCGGCTCGAACGCGGACCTTTTGCCGGCGAGCGGCGCGCTCGGGGACACGGCGCCCCGCAGCGCCGGCCCGAGCAGCTCGGGTGCGGCATCAAATGCGCTGGCCGAGGCCGAGCGCGCAGTGGTCGAGAGCGCGCTCGCCCGGGCCTCCGGTGTCGTCTCGCGAGCGGCGGCGGAGCTCGGCCTCAGCCGCCAAGCCCTGTATCGGAGGATGGATCGGCTGGGCATCGCGATCGAGCGCCGCGTGAGGTGACCCGTAGCGGCGGGTGAGGAGGGCAGGCCGCAATCGCGAGCTCTGCCGCCCCAGAGGCGCCGGTCTGGTCACCTGACGGCGCTTCGCGCCTCGGCGCTCCCGGGAGCGCAACGGACGGGCGCATCCGTTGTTTGCGGTGCAAACAACTCCCTGGCGCGCGGCACCCCCTCTCGGAGAGTGTGTTTGTTGTTTGCGGTGCAAACAACTCCCTGGCGCGCGGCACCCCCTCTCGGAGAGTGGATAGCGCCGCTCGAGCCCGAGCCCGGCGCCTGTTCCAAGCAAGCGATTGGCACTCTCGTGCGTCTCTGCCAGCCTCGGCGTCGAGTGGCTCGCGGCGGCTCGACAGGGCCCCCGTGCGGCTCTCGTGGCCGCATCCATGATCGTCGAAGGACCACAGGGGCCGGGCCGGGTGTTCGCTGACGCGCAGCGCATTCCGATATCATAGCTCAGCCGTGAACGACCAGGAGCTTTCCCGTCACCGTAGTCGTCCGGCGCCCCGACGGTTCGAGCGAGCCGTTCGCGTCGGCACCGCGGTTCGTTGCGTCGGCCAGCTCAATCTCTGGAAAGCTTCGCAGGCCCAACCAGAGAGCGCAACGGCATGCTGTTCGTCGCCGAGACCAGGGTGTCGTCCGCCAGGAAAGGCACGTGCGGGGCCGCGCTCGTGGCGGGCATCCGCGTCGCCAGGAAGTTGGAGCTCGCGTGCAACGAGAGCAGGGCCTCCGTCGCCGGGCCATTGATGACCTCGCTGATCTCGGCGTCGAAGATCGCGAGGATCATGGGCTTGGTCTCGCCCGCGAGGGCGCGGGTGCGAGCCTGCTGAATCGCGTCCCCCACACGCGCGGGGCTGAAGCCCCGTTGCACCTCGATCAGCACCGTACCATCCACCACCAGCGCTGCCGCCCCTTCCGCCCGCGTGGCCCCGAGCCAACGCTGACGCTCCACGCGCGACGTCGGCAGACATCTCTGCAGGTGGCGCTGCAGCGCCTCCGCGTAACCGTCGGCGCTCGGCCAGCCTGCGGAGCTCCGCCAGCTGGAGAGAGACTCGACGACTCGGTGAAACAACGTGGGGGCGAGGAAGATGGACTCGAGCACGAGCGGCTCGCCGAGATCCAAGATCGCGGAGAACTCTTGCACCGCGATCCTACATTGATCCGCCTCGGGGTCGCCCTGCCCGGTCTGTGCGCGGCGCGCGACGCGCGCGAGCTCTGACAGGCCGATGAGTGAGCCACCGAGCAGGCTCAGCCCGAGCAGGCGGGAGCTCTCCACCCCTGCCGACGAGAGTCGCGCCAAGTTCAAAACGGCGGCGACCGAGAGCGCGATTAAGCCGGCACCCGCCGTCAGTCGGGTGACGATGAACAGCTTCAGGGCCTTGGGTGCACTTGGAAAGTCTCTCAGGTCGCTGAGCGTCAGCCGCGCCAGCGTCGTGAGCCGCCGAGCGAGGTCTCGGCTCCGCCCGCCTCGGCACTCGCGGCACTGCCCGAGCCAGACCAGCCCGAGCAGAGCCATGAAAAGCGACGCCGCGAGCGAGCACGCCGGAACCACGAGGCGCGTCTTCCCCAGCGACAATTCGAGCAGCGCGGCGAGCCCTCCCGCGCTGGCGGCCAGCGCCGTGAGCGTCCGCGTGAGCTGCCCAGCGAGCGCGTCGTCCAGCCACCAGCTGAGCTGGAGCACCCGGCGTGCGGCCGACCCGATCGGGGCCCACACGATGGGCCGAGGTTCTAGTGGCAGTGGTGGCTGAGAATGTAAAGCCAAAGAGCTCCGTTTCGACTGACGCTACCGCGGCTCCCGTCTGGAGCGACGACGTCGGTGGTCTACGTAGAGCGTAGCAGCTTTGCCGACCCGCGCTCAGCGCTGATTCCATGTTGCATTAGTGGAACTATCCTGGCTCGCACGCGCAACGCCTGCCCGCGCATCCAAAGCGGCACGCTCGCCCGCGGCGGCTGGGGCTGCCGCGTACGAAAATGGTTCAACACAGGGCCCGTGCCCCGAGCGAAGCTGCCGTGCCCTGATTGCGGGCTCGGCCGATCAGGCTGGCGCCCCGATCGCGCGTGCCGTCGGTGATCCTACGCACTGCGATGATCGAACTGAGCGTAGAAGCTCACGCACTCGACGCCTCGCTCAGTTGCGAGTCGTTGTCGAAGGCCCAAGTGATTGAGGGCCTGCGCGTTTCAACCAGACCAGCGTCGCGCCCCAGCCACCGCGGGAGGGCGGCGCGTCCGTGAAGCCCTCCACACCCTGGCTGCGCTCGAGCACCTCACGTACGCGCTGGCGTTGAAAGCCGATGCCGCGTCCGTGGATCAGGCGAACCTGTCGGAAGCCCTGCTCGGCCGCGGCCCGCAGGTACTCTTCGACGACGGACGGGATGTCCTTGGGTTGGAAGCCATGCAGGTCGATGACGTCCTCGATGGGGAGGACCGGGACCGGGTCATCGGAATCAGGCGGGGGCGGTTTCATGGCACGCGATGCGTCGATCGTTTGTCGATGGGCTCGCGAGCTTGGCGCCGAGGGGCTTCGCCGGCAACCTCTCCCTGAGGCGACGCGCACGCGTCCGCCACATGCGCCAACCTGGGGCTGTGGCGGAGATGCCAAAAGCCCGCTTACGACGGGGATTTTGGCTCTAAATGTGCGGGCTGCGCCCCGGGTACGGATGCTGCAACCGTGCAGGCCCATATCCGTTCGGCGGCGTGGTCGGGCCATGCCGCACTGCGCGGTCCTTTCTCACACTGGAGCTGCTCCCATGATGATGATCCTTTTGATTGTGTTGTTGGTCCTGGCCCTCGGCGGAGGCAGCTGGGGTCACAGCCGCTACGGGTACGCGGGCTGGACTCCAGCGGGCTTGATCGTGCTGGTGCTGGTGCTGCTGTGGCTCACCGGCAACCTACACGCCTGAGCTCTGGATGCTGGCTCGCTGTGGTCGGCGATGCGCCGGCAGCACCACGCTTTTGAACGTGGCGCTCCCGTCTCAGTTGCTTTGGGAGCAACGGCGTGCTGACCACACGCGCGCTGGTTCAACGGGTACAGCGCGTGCGTAGCGGCTAGCGCGCTTGCGCTAACGGGCTCGTGGCCGCGTGACACCGACAGGTCCCCAGGTCGTGAAAAAACGCACGTCTGCTCCTCGAGGCGAAAGCCCACAGCAGTGCATTTGTGCGTCGTTTCATCACGGTTAAGCCGCCATTTCGCGGCTTTGACCGCTAGACATTCCCGCGTACCGTGGTCCCATGCACAAATATTCTTATGAGCGATACTTATCGCGGCTCATCATCACTCTCAGCCTAGGAGGGCTTGCGCTCTTCGGCTGCAAGGAGACCAACGACGCGCTGGAGGCGACCGAGGACGCGCTCGAGACGGACGTCACGGGGCGAGTGCTCGATAATCGAGGTGAGCCGGTCGAGGGCGTATCGGTGCGCCTGTTCGGGCTGCTCGACAATACAGACTTTGTCGAAGGCGGCGACGTCCGCTCCGGGCGGGCGTACATCGATCGAGAGGCCGTGCTCGCCGGGACCGACACGGTGGCAACGGGCCAGACAGGGGCCGACGGGCGCTTCAAGCTCGACGCGATCCCGAATGCGTTCCTGGCGGTGGCGGTCAAAGAAGGCTGCAGCCCGAGCTTTGCGGGCTTTGACGACGCCACGGGCGTGCTCAGCGTCAACACGCTGCTCACCCCCAATATCTCAGGCGGTCTCAACTTCGAGATCCCGACCTTCACCGTGGCGTGCGCGACCCCACCCGAGGTGGGCGAGGACGGGAGCGGTCCGGACGCGCCGGCTTTCGACCCGCCGCCCAGCGTCGTGACTTGCGATCCGGCGAGCTGTGAGGCCGCGGAGGGCACGTGCACCGGCGAGACCTGCGTCTGCACCTGCACCACCGAGAGTTGCGGGGCCGCGGGCGGCACCTGCGTCGCGGGTGCGTGCGTCACTCCCGCCTGTAATGCGGCCGCGTGCGCTGCGGAGGGCGGCGTATGCAACGCCGACGCGAGCAGCTGCACCTTGCCGGCTTGCATCACTGACGCAGATTGCGAAGACGGCCAGCCTGGCGCGTTCTGTGAGAACCCGGGCGACGTCGCCTTGGCCGCGTGCCACGCGCCACTGCCCGCCGAAATCGTTCCGCCCCGCGTCCCGGAGGGCTGGACGAGCTGTCGAGTCACAGACGGCAGCGGCTCGATGCTGGCCGATGCCAGCACCGGAAACGGCGCCGTCTCGGGCTCTGCTATCCCCGGGGACCGCGTCATTCGCGTCTACGGCGACTATGACGGCAGCGTCACCAAGGTCTTCGTTCAGGTGCAGAGCGGCGGCAGCGCCTGCGCCAACTTCCCGCCTCGCACGGACTACATCGCCGTGAACGTCGTCAACGGCAAGATCGCGACCGATAAGGGTGACTATCTCGAGCTCGCCCTGCACGGCGGCTATCAGCGCATCCAGTTGACGACCAGCGACGCGCTCGGCGTCGGCGAGCGCAGCTTCGTCATCCAGATTGGCGAGCCTTGCGCGCCGCCCGCACACAAATTCACGGCCATCCTCACCTGGGACGCCGGGGTCGGCGAGCCAGCGGATCTGGATTTAGGCATCTGGAACGGCGACGGCAGAGTGCTCTGCACCGGCAGCAAGCAGTCCGCCTGGGGTCAGCTGCGAGACGGCAAGAGCCCAGGGCCCGAAGTATTCGAGAGCGATGAGGTCTCGCAAGGGCCCTTCACGATCAAGGTGCAGTTCTTCTGCGGCAGGCCCCGCGCGATCACGGGCAAGGTGCGGATCATCCGCACCCTCGGCGGTCAGCTCGTGGACGAGACCTTTGCGTTCACCGTAGACCGCCCGAAGGTCGTGGCCGAGATCGGCGTCTTCGCCGGCGAGTGATGCGCGCCTCACCCGCGCGCAGCAGCGACCCAACCGCAAAGTTGACGGCCAGCGCCGTCGCCGCGAGGTTGCTGCCCGAGCGTGGGCGATAAGGCCCTACACGTGACATGAACCGGTACGCTACCCGACCCCGCGGCTCGTGAGGCCGCGCAGCAGGCGGAAAAAGGCGGCCTGAGCGCCCTTCGCTTCCGCGCAGCATTGCCGTAGCGTACTCAGACGTCGTAGGAAAAGGCGATGAACAAGTCACTCTACGAGCGCATCGGCGGGGAGCCTGCCTTGATGGCTGCGGTCGATCTATTTTACACCAAAGTGCTGGAGAACGAGCTGACGCGGCCCTTCTTCAGCGCCTTGTCGATGGACGCGCAGATAAAGAAGCAGATCGCTTTCATGACCTGGGCCTTCGGGGGTCCGGAGTCGTACAAGGGGCGCGACCTCGCGGCTGCGCATGCCAACCTCGTCAAAAACAGAGGCCTTGATGACCGTCACTTCGATGCCGTCGTGGGCAGCCTAGAGCAGGCGTTGGTTGAGTTGGAAATACAGCGTGATCTGATCGACGAAGTTCTCGTCGTGGTTGGCACGACCCGCCAGGCTGTGTTGGGTCGGCGCCAGGACCCGTGACTCCTTTTGCGTTCGATCGGGTAGTGATCGTCAACGCAGGGACCCGAGAGGTCTACTCGGCCGAGGAGTTTCTCATGTTGCCGCTCAGCCAACGCATCCAACACATTCTGGCTCGCAACATCGAGTTCTTCCTCGATGGAGCGCCGATCGAGCGCGCAGATGCTCTGAGAAACCTGCGCCGTTAGGCGCCGTCCGACCATGAGCGCGAGGGACGCCCGCGCGTCAGCGACTGAACCTCACGTTGACGGCCAGCGCCGTCGCAGCGGGGTTGCCGTCGCGATCGAGCGCGGGCGAAAAAGTCTGGTCCAGCATGCAGGCGCGCGCGGCGGCTCCAAAACCCTGGCGCAGCGGTGACTCAGAGACGACGTTGGCGGTCGACACCTTGCCTGTCTTCCCGATCACGACGCGCACCGAGACGGTCGCCACGTCATCGGTAGCGCCGTTTGGGAAGAAGCCTTTGCACGGGTCTGCGCTGCGAAGCCGCGGCCTTTCACTGAGGTCGGCGATGGCGGTGAGGCCGTCGCCGACGGCCGGTTGACGCGCGGGAGCGACCCCTTCACCGCCTACGCGAGCGCCGGCGAGGCCGTGCTGCGCTGTGCCACCGACGGCGACCACGCCGCTGCCGTAGACGGTGCTGTTGGGGTCGCTGGTGAAATCGAAGGGCTCGGCGTTGTCGGGCTCGACCGCGTCTGGGGCGGCGGTGAGCACGGCTCCAGCGGCCGCGGCGGGTGGCGGCGGCGCGAGCTTGGCCAGCACCGGCTTGGGCGCCTCCATGGCTTTGGGTGGCTCCGGCGCGGCGGGCTCCACGCTGGGCTCGGGCGGGGGCGGCGGGGGCTCGCGAAACGTGAACTCGACGTCGACCGGCGGCGGCGGCAAATCCAGGCTCGGCTCGCGCGTCGACGCGAAGAGCGCGAGGCCCGCGTGCGCCGCCAGGGCCACCAGCGCTGCGATGAGCAGCCGATCGCGCTGAGGCTCGACGAGCTTCAACAGCTCGTTTACGCCCGCGCCGGTGCTGGGTGGCCCGCCGAGGGCGCCGCTCATCACGGCTGTGCCTCGCCAAACTTCTGCGCAGGCTCGGCCTTGTCAGCGGCAAACGCGATCTTGGTCAGCCCGGCTTCGCGCACGCTGTCTACGACCTGCATCACGCTGCCGTGGCTCGCGCGGGTGGACGCGGAGATCAACGTGCGGAGCGCGGGGTCCTCCTTCAAGGCGAGCTTGGCTTGCTCTTTCAAGGCGGCGCGGTCCTCGACGGGCCGCCCGTTGGCGGTGACGTGACCCTGGTCGTCGATGCTGAGCGTGAATACGGTCTGCAGGGTGCCTGCGGTGGCGGCCTTGGGTAAATCGAGCGGCACGCTCTGCCCGGCGATGAGCTTGGCCGTGACCATAAAGATGATGAGCAACACCAGCGTGATGTCCACGAGGGGGGTCACGTTGATGCCGGTGATGTCTTCGTCGTGTCGAGATGCGCTGCTGGCCATATTACCTCATCACCTCTCGACCGACGGCGCGCTCTTCAGCGGCAGCGAGGCGAGTGACATGCGCAGCGCTCGCGGCGTGGCTTCCGCCGCGCGATCGCCCGCGAGCGCGGCGTCGCCTTTCAGGTGCGACAGCACGATGTGCTCCAGGGCCTCCGCGTTACCGAGCGTCGTGCGGATGCGACGCTGAAAGTAGTTGAACGCCGCCACCGCGGGGATGGCGACGGCGAGGCCGATGGCGGTTGCCACGAGCGCTTCGGAGATCGCACCCATGATGTCGGCGCTCGCTGAGCCGCCGAGGCCCGCGCGTTCGAGCTCGTGGAAGGCTTGCACGATACCGATCACGGTGCCGAGTAGGCCGACGAAGGGTGCGTTGTTACCGAGCGTGCCGAGGAAAGACAGCCGGCGTTCGAGGCGCAGCCGAGCTAGGGCCGTCGCGCTGGCCATCGCTTCACGCGCTGCTTCTGCGCCGCGCTCCGCATGCCCGAGCCCTGCAGACACGATCGCCGCCTCCACCGAACGCGACGCAGACACGAATTTGCGCGCGCCGTTCAGATCCCCCAGGCTCAGTTTTTCTTCGAGACCGCGCGCGAGCCGCCCCACATTTTCGGAGTTGCTCACGAAGAACCACGCGCGTTCGAGCATGACCGCAATGCTCATGACGCTGAGCACGATCATCAGATAGAGGACCGGAGCCGCTCCGACCTGGAGCAAAATGTCTTTGGACCGTTCGACGATGTTCATGAAGTATCCTGGGAAGAGGGGCGAGGCGCTGCGCCATACCACCGCCGCGGGAGCCCGCGGACAACGGCCTTGTAGCAGTTGCCGTGCCAGCGAAAAGGCGAGTCGAATCGGGCCATGGCAAGTCCGGCCCGGGGGCGTGAGTGGACTCAGACAGCGCCCTTTCGAGCCAAATGCGCGCGGCTCCCGGCCGCGCCCCTGGAGACTGTCCGAGCTCGCGCGGAACGCTACCCGGACACCTCGCCCATTAGCGGACACCTGTCCGCTGGCGCTCCACCGCCGGCCCGCCCGCAGCGGCGCCCCGGGCGGCGCTCACCCGAGAAATGTGTACCCTTGCGCCTTCGGGCTCGCGTTGGCGCAGCCCTTGCTCTGGGCTCGGCAACTTGGAACCCCTCGTTGTGAGATACCGCATGAGACACTTCACGCTCTCCGCCCTGGCTTGCGGAGCGCTTTTATATCCGCACGCCATCGCTCGTGCACAAGCTCCCGCGGCGCCTGACGCGCCTCCCACCGAAGCTGCTGCTCCAGGAGCACAACCACCCGCGAGTGAAGCAGCGCCCGCCGCTGCGGACTCGGAGCGGCGCATGACGCCGCCCACGCTCGTGCAATCCGTCGAACCCGTTTACCCCGAAGCGCAACGCCAGAGCGGGCAAGCCGCGACGGTGGGCCTGGTGTTGACGCTCGACACGACGGGACACGTGACGGATGCCGTCGTGTCACAGAGTGCCGGCGCCGATTTCGATGCCGCCGCGCTCGACGCCGCCAAACGCTTGGTGTTCACGCCGGCGCTCTCAGGCGAGACGCCCGTGGCCGCCAAGATCCCATTCCGCTTCGAGTTCGCGCTGGCGCCTCCCGTCACGCCCGCGCCGCCACCCGTGGCTGTGCCCGCGCCCGTCGTTGCGCCCCCTACTGCTCTAAACGCCGAACCGTCGCTCGACATCGAGGTCGAAGGTGAGCGGCCGCCGCGCGAGGCCACGGTTCGCGTGCTTCAAGCCGAAGAGATCACCAAAATCCCGGGCACCAACGGCGACGCTTTGCGCGGCGTCTTGAACCTGCCGGGCATCGCCCAGCCACCGGGGCTTCAAGGCTTGTTGATCGTGCGCGGCTCATCGCCCCTCGACTCGCTCATCTTCATCGACGGGGCGAGCGTGCCGATCGTGTACCACTTTGGCGGCTTATCGTCGGTCATCCCCAGCGAGATGCTGGAGCGGATCGACTTCTACCCCGGTAACTTCGGACCCGAGTACGGCCGAGCCTCGGGCGGCATCGTCGACGTGGGGGTCCGCTCGCCGAAGAAGGAGGGCTATGGCGGGCTGCTGCAGTTCGATTTGCTCGACGGGCGGCTGCTCGTGGAAGGCGCCATCACGGAGGACACGCGCATCATGCTCGGTGGGCGCCGCTCCTGGGTGGACGTGTGGCTCGGGCCCGCGCTGGAGAGCGCCGGGTCGAGCGTGCGCACCGCGCCCGTATATTACGACTACCAGGCCATGATCGAGCACGACGTGTCCGACAGCACGACGCTGCGCCTGTTCGGCTATGGCTCCGACGATCGCCTGGCGCTGCTCGTCGCGAGCCCCGACCCGAGCGACCCGGCGAACGGCGGTGACATCTCGCTGCACACCGGCTTCTGGCGCGTGCAGGGGCGCGCCGACACGCGGCTGTCTCGCGCGACGCGCTGGACCACCAGCCTCAGCGCGGGCAAAGACCAGAACCACTTCGGCGTCGGCACCCTGGCCTTCGACGTCGAGGTTTACGAGCTCGACCTGCGCTCGGAAGTGCGCTCGCAGCTCATACCGGAGCTGGCGCTCGTCGGCGGCCTGGACATCGAGACCGGCAGCTTCGACGTGAGCTCGCGCTTGCCGCCGATCGACTTCGAAAACAACGACAGCGGCGGCCCGCTCTTCGGTCGCCCGGTGACCGAGCTCAGGGCCACCGGCAAGCTCTTCCGCCCGAGCGCCTACGCGCTCGCCGAAGTGACGCCCTTCAAGGGCCTGAAGCTCTTGCCCGGAGCGCGCGTCGACTACACGCGCGACACCGAGAGCTGGACCGCCGATCCGCGCATCGCTGTCCGCTACGACATGTATCCGAGCGAGCGGCGGACTACGCTCAAGGGTGGCGTGGGCATCTTTCACAAACCGCCGGAGGAGTACGAGAGCATCGAGCCCTTCGGTACCCCCGGCATCCAGAGCGAAACGGCCACGCAATACAGCCTGGGCATCGAGCAGGAGCTGTCGCGCCCACTCGAGGTGTCGCTCGAGGGCTTTTACAAAGACCTCGACGACCTCGCCGTCTCCACGCCCAACGCGGCCGGCTCCGAGAACGGGGTCAGCTACGTCAACATCGGGGTCGGGCGCAGCTACGGCGGGGAGCTGCTACTGCGCTACAAGCCCGAGGGGCGCTTCTTCGGTTGGGTCGCGTACACGCTCTCCAGGAGCGAGCGCAGAGACGCCCCGGGCCAAGACTGGGAGCTGTTTGACTACGACCAGACCCACATCCTGACCGCGCTCGGCAGCATGAAGCTCGGCCGTGGCTGGCAATTGGGCGCGCGCTTCCGCTACATCACAGGGACGCCGTATACGCCCTATGTCGGCGGCGTCGTCGACTACGACGCCGGCGTGTACGCGCCGCTCGAAGCCACGAAGAAAAACTCGAGCCGCTTGCCCGCGCGCCATCAGCTCGACGTGCGGGTGGACAAGACCTGGACCTTTCAGAGCTGGAAGCTCTCCACCTATCTCGACGTGCAAAACGTGTACAACCGCGCAAATACCGAGGACATCGGCTACAACTACGACTACTCGCAGAGCAAACCCGTGGCGGGTTTGCCCATTCTGCCCATCTTGGGCATCCGAGGTGAACTATGAAAACGCCAACGCTACGCCACCTCTGTTCCGCGAGCTCGGGCTCTGTCTTCTGCGTGCTAGCGGCCAGTTTGCTTGCTGTGACGGGTTGCGACGCGGAGTTCGATCCAGGCTCTCAAGTCAATTCGTTGCGCGTGCTGGCGGTCCAGGCGGATAGCCCGTACGCGGCTCCCGGCGAAACGGTGCGCCTGCAGGCGCTGAGCTTCGATCCTCTCGGTCGCCCGATCACCTGGGCCTGGGCCCTGTGCCCGAACCCGAGCTCATCCAGCGTCGAAGCGTGCCTGCTCAACGTCATCGAGACGGCCGCGTCGACCGGGAGCGCTCCGCTGCTCGGCACGGGCGTGGGTATGAATGAGCTAGAGCTCACGATACCCGAGAACGCCCTCGACGCCATCGCCCCCAGCGCTCGCCCGCAGGCCCTGCTCGGGGTGCTCAGCGTCGCCTGCCCGGGCACGCTCGACCTGAATGCCCAACCGAGCGACGCCTCCCCGTTGCCGATCCGCTGCTCGGACGCCGCGGGCAACGAGCTCGGCCTGCACGACACCATCGTCGGCGTCAAACGCATCTTTTTACGGCAGACGGACCGCAACGCGAATCCCATCATCGAGCGTATCACCTTCGACGGCGAGGATTGGCCGGCGGACGAGATCAAGGAAGTCGACAGCTGCGACACCGACGAGTTCGCCTACGACGATTGCAAGGGCGACCCGCGGCACGACATCTCCGCCGTCCTCAGCCCCGAGAGCTTCGAGACGGGCACGGACGAGTTTGGGCGCACGTACTCCGAAGAGCTCATCGTGCAACATTTCACGACCGACGGCATCTTCGAGTTCGAGGTCCGCGTCGCGGCCGATCCCGTCACCGGCTGGGTCTCACGCAAGAGCGCCGCCGGTAGCGAAATCCCCCTCTGGTTCGTGGCGCGAGACGACCGTGGTGGCGTGACCTACGCCGAACGCACGGTGCGAGTTCGCTAGAGCGGCTCGCAAGGGGGGGCAGGCGCAGAGCGTGTGGCGCCCTCAGTGTGCGCTTTTGTCCCTCCGCGATCGCACAGGTCGCGTTTTCGGACTTTTCCGCACGGTTTCGCGCGGGGCGAGCATTGCCACCACCTGTCGCCACAGGTAGGCTCAGTCTGGGATGCGGCGCCGCATGCGAGTCCAATGAGCATTGATCGTCTCGGGAACGAGCTCGAGGGGCTCGGGGTGTCGGGTCATGACATTCGTTGTTTGCTGCTGCTGCCGCAGATCTACGTCGGCTGGGCCTGCCGGGAGCGCGACGTCCCCGCGCTCGAGGCGCTCCTGGACACGACGGCCCGAGGCGCTCATTTTTCTGCCGACAGCGTGGATCTGGCGCGGAGTTGGCTGTTCGGGCCGCCCACTCGCGCCCAGTTCCAGAGCGGCTTTGCTTTGCTGCGGGCGCTTCGGCGCGCGCCTGAAAACCCTCTGATCCTATCGAGCGACCTGCTCCAGGCCATGCTGTGGGCGAGCCGGGCAGCGCTGCTCGACCGTGCTCCAACGACCGGCAGCGGCAGCGTCGGATCAGTAACGCTCCCCGTCCGGGAGGCGCTCTCCGATTTGGAGGAATGGCTCGAGATCGAGACGGGCGATCTGCTTTCAGATCTACTCTCCGACCTCGGCGTGGACACACCCCGCAGGCTCTCGGTAACGACGCAGAGCTTCGAGGCGCTGTCCGAAATCGAGTTGGAGGATGGCACGGCGCTGCTCGAGTTGGTAGCGAGCGAAGAGCACTCGGGCGTGCTCGTGCGCCAGGATGATGATGTCGCGGGGCCGGAGTCGTCACCATTTCCGCTCGTGCGGAAGGTCGGATCGCTCCGTTAACGGCGCGCTCGCGGGCGCTCGAGCGCGTCGAGCCTAATCGCGCTGGCCGACACAGCATTGAGCCGCCATGCTGCTCGAACGCTCACCCGACACGCCCATGCGCGTGGTGCCCAGGTCCCCGTGGCCACCTACGACATCAAAGCCTTCATCTGGATTCATATCTCTGCCGTCCGCTACGAGCGCGCTCAGCCCGATGTGGCGGCGTTCTACGCGGGGTTCTATCAGGCTCTGTCGCGGCTTCGGCTACGATCCCTGCCCCAAGCCCTGAGCGCGCAACCCCGGTGGAGAGCGCCCGGGGCTTGCGTATCCGGTTTGGACGCCCGAGGAGTGGTGGATGACGGACATTCATCTCCTGCTGCTCGCGGCTTTACTGACTTGGTTTTCGTTGATGCTTGCGGCGTTTTTGCGCGCGCGGAGCTGGACGCCCGAGGGTCGAGAGGTCGGGTTCGGCAATCGGGAGGGGATGCCGGAGGCGAGCGCGGTGGCAGGGCGTGCCGATCGGGCTGCCAAAAATTTGGTAGAAAATATGCCGATCTTCTTGGCGGTGGTGCTCGCGGCTAAAATGGCAGGTGCTGCTCCGGAGCAAATCGCCGTGGGCGCGCACGTCTTCGTTTGGGCTCGCGTGGTATTCCTCTTGGTTTACCTGGCGGGCATTCGGTACCTGCGGACGCTCGTGTTCGCGGTGAGCGTCGTCGGCATGGGCATGGTGGCCTTTGCCGCGTTGTGATCGATGGCCCGCGGCGCCCCCCTCGCGGGAGGCGCCACCCACTGGGTCGAGGCGGACGGGCGTGATCAGTTGGAGGAGCCGCTTGCAGTCTCGGGCCCGGCTTCTTCCGACGGGGTTTCAGCTGGCGCCGCTGCGGGCGCTTCTGTCGAGACGTCGGTGACGGGGGAGAGGGGGATGCCGCCGTAATAGTACGAATACGCCGGGGGCAGAGTGACCTGGCTGCGGGGTGGTCCTTCGAGGCCATCGAGCGAGTATGCCGCCACGCTGCGGCTCGTCACGGCGAAGACGTCGTCGCCTCGAAACAGCCCGCGCCGCACAGACGGCTGCGAGTAGTAGGCGCACTGTTCGAGCAGCGACGCGAGGAAGCTCGGGTCTTGCTCGAGCTGAGCCAGGAGCTCCGGGTTGGTGGGATACCCCAAGAGCAGGAAGCAATCGTCTCGGGTGAGGGGCGGCGCCTCGGGCACGACGCTACCGAGCGGTGTGAAGCCGCTGCTGGTGGAGACGGCGAACACCTCGAGGCTGCTCAGACCCGCCGTGTAGTCCTGGAGCGGGAAGGAGACGAGGTCGCGATCGGGATGGAAGGTGATGGCCTGAAAGTCGATGTTCGCGTCGGACCAGGTGTGGGTGGGGTAGACATACTTGTGAGCCAGGCTCGGTGCGCTCGGGTCACGCACGTCGAAGATCTGCAGGGCGAGCCCCTGCACCACGCCCGCTGCGTTCGCTTCCTGTCCGATGCCGAACAGGTAATCATTCGGCAGCGGGAAGAGGAAGTTGCTGTACCCGGGCGTGTGCAGCTGCCCGACGACCTCGGGGGCGCGGGGGTCTGAGAGATCGACGACGAACAGCGGATCGATCTGGCGGAAAGTGACGACGTAGGCGCGATCCCCAAAGAAGCGCGTGCTGTAGATCGACTCGTCGGCGCCAAAGTCGCGGGTCCGACCCAGCTCTGACAGCTCTCGGCCCTGCACTCCGAGCGTCACGACTCGGCTCACGGCGCCCAGGTACTCGAACGAACCCTGGCCTGCATCCGCGGCCGCGGGGCCATAGCGATCCTCGGTCGTGGACGCACGGATCACGCCGCCGGCCTCGTCCAGCGAGAATTGGCTCTGGATATAGCCGGTGAGCCTGCCGGACGCGGTGTAATTCAACGCTGCGCCATCGAGATCGAAGCGATGCAGGAGGGTCCGCGTGGTGGGCGCAGCAGCCGGGTCGTAGTCATAGTCGGTCTGGCTCAATATGATGGCGTCGTCGTTGGCGTACACCCGCTCCGCGTAGCCGAGCACCGTGGCGTGGCCGAGGGACGACTGGGGCGCGTCGAGGTCGAACGTGACCAGGTCCGTCGAGCCCGCCTGCGTCAGCCCCTCGTCACCCGGTAGCCAGTAGTCGCCACATCGGATGGGCTGCGGGACCAGCTGACCAGCCACACGCTCGAACCCGGACGGCAGATAGTCTTCGATGATCGAGCTCTCGATGCTGTCCTCCGCGAGCAGCACCCACAGGTCCACTTGCAGGTCGATCTCTGCCTGCGAACGCGGGCGGCCGAAGATGTCGACGTAGCTGACGCTCGGGTAGTCGAGCTGAGCCTTCGAGCCTTGCGAGACGACCGCGCGCACGATGCCGTCGTGGCGGCGCGAGGACACATAGTTGCCTTCGACATAGGACTCGCGCAGCACGGCGGGCGTGCCGCTCGCCGCATCGAGCACGGTCAGCTTGGTGTAGCTCGGGTAGTAGTAATAGTAGGGCGAAGAAGGGTCGAAGGTCCCGGGGAGCGGCCCATACACGTATGAGAACACGAGCACCTTGCCATCGCGGACGAACAAGTCCGAGGGTTGCCCCTCGATGGCTGACGTGCCCAGCACCTCGGTGGCGTTGGCAGCCTGGGCGCCGAGCACGAACAAGTTCGAGCCGTGGATCAGGTAGATGCGATCGCCTTCGGCCTTGACGAAGTCACCTTCGTCGACGCCCTGCACTTGGACGGTCGTCTCCGAGAAGCCGGAGAGCGCGGCCCCGCTCACTAAATTTGCGCCCTCTCTGCCGGGAGCCCCGCTCGACGAGAGCAGCGGCGCGCTGTCATCGATGAAGGCCCCGCCGCCATAGTAGTAATAGTCCGCCGATACGCGCGCGCGTGCCGCACGCTCTTTCACCTGCTCGCGCAGCTCGCCTTGCAGGTGATCGAGCAAGCTGTCGCAGTCCACTCCCGCGCGTAGCGCTGACGCCTCGGAGCTCGAGAGGTCGTTATGCACTTGCGCGTAGCCCTCGTCCGGCGTGGCCTGGCCCGCGCACGCGGAAAGACCCAGGGTGTACGCACACCCGAGCCACGAGACGCGCTTCCGCCCAACTCCCGATCGCAACATAACCATGATGGTGTCCTCCTCCTCGAGGGCTTCCTTCATGGAAGCAGCCTCGACCGCGCCACTAGCAACGAGAGTGCCAGAACGGCACAGACCCTCGGCGCCCGGCGCGGGCGTCCCCCGCTCCAGCTTTTCTCTCGATGGGGGGCCTGCAGACACCTCGCGCTTCGCGTCGGTCGCCGGGGGCGGCGGCACGCTCGCGGCCCAACGACTGTGCCACGTCGAAAATTGCCGGATGGCCCAGACCGGGCGTGGGCGTCATGCCAGACCGTGCCAGCAAGCTCCCGAGGCTGGCCCGCCCGCTCCCGAAGTTTGTCGGAAGCTGCTAGGTTCGAGCATGGCAACGCCGCCGCCATACACGATCTTCCTGCTCTCGCCTGCGAACGTCGGCGGCGAGCGGGCGGCCCTCCTGTTCAACCCGAACGCGACGTTCGCGCTGGCCCGGGCGCTGGCTTCGCCCGAGGGGGCAGCGCTGGGTGAGGTCTTCAGCTTCGTGAGCGGCCTGTATTTTCGCGGCAAGATGACCTACGCGCAGGCCTTCGGTAAAGGGCCGGAGGGGCTGCCGGGGGCGCTCGTGATCAGCGCCGGCCACGGCCTCCGGTCTTTGCAGGAGCGGGTCACGCTGGCGCGCTTGAGCGCCTGGGGCGAGGTGGACATTGACGCCAAGAACCCGCGTTTTACCGAGCCGTTGATCGAGCACGCCCAAACGTTGAACGCGGCGTTGGCTGACACGGCACGCTTCGTGTTGCTCGGTAGCGTGGCCACCGACAAATACGTGCGTCCGCTACTGGCAGTATTCGGCGCACGGCTGCTCTTTCCTCCGGCTTTCGCTGGGCGCGGAGACATGAGCCGCGGCGGCCTGTTGCTGCGCGCCGCCCGCGAGGGCCGTGAGCTCGAGTATGGGCCCCTCGCGTTCGCCGAGCGCCACGGCCCGCGTCCGGCGCGGCTCGGGCCGGTGCCACGGGCAGAACCCGAGGCGCCGAAAGGGCAGGAGGTGGTGCTCCTCGTCGGGCTGCCCGGAGCGGGCAAGAGCACGTTCTTCGAGCAGCGCTTCGCGGACAGCCACACGCTCGTCAGCAAGGATAGATTGCAAGATCGCCGGCGGCTCGACGAGCAGCAGAGGCAGCTGCTAGAGCAGGCGCTTCGCCTCGGAAAGTCCGTCGTCGTCGACAACACCAACGTCAGCCTGGAGCAACGCGCGGCGCTGATGAGAGAAGCCAGGCTCGCGGGCGCTCGCGTCATCGGCTACTACTTCGACGCTACGACTCAGGAGTGCGTGAACCGCAACTTCGGCCGCGAAGGCCGGGCTCGCATCCCAGTGGTCGGCATCTTCGCTGCCGCGAAGCGGCTGCTCCGACCGACGTACGCCGAGGGCTTCGATGAGCTCTACACGGTGAAGACGCTGCCGGCGCTGCGCTTCGAGAGCACGCGAGTGGAGCGGCTCGGGGTAGACGGCAAAGGCCAAGCGCCCGGCGCGCCCCCTCGGGTCACGGGGCGGTCAGGCGCGCCACGCGCGAACCGCTAAGGCACGCTCGACTGGCGCGCGCGGGCGCTCTGACCGATCATGGTTCGATGGTGCACCAGCCTTTCGCGCGAGGCTCTGTGCGGGCCTGCATCGGGGCCACGGCGCGGTCCCCGCGAGGTTGTCGCACGGCCCAGGCCCTCGGCTGTTGGGGCACTGGACGCTGTTCGCATCGCGCCGCCCAGCTCGACGCAAGACATCCATGCTGCGTCGAGTCGACCTGCAGCGCTGCTCCACCCCAAAAGCCCTTTCGCCCGGTTGACCAATGCGACAACCCGCGCAGCCAAGCAGGCGCTCTGCTCGATCACGCACTGCAGCGCATTTTTTGTTCAGTCCGAAGCGTAGACAATACGGACGCCGCTCGAAACGGCGGACCATGGCGTGTAAGCTCGGCGCCTCTCGAGCCGGGACGTCGCCGTCCGCGGACGCCATGCCTACGCGACACCCTACGACTCCCTCCTCCGTTGCGGAAACGCTCTTCACGCCCGAGTCGGCGGACTCGTGGTCGGGGTACCCCGTTGCGAGGCCGAACGACGACGTCTTGATCGGCACGACGTTGCTCGATACGTACCTCGTGGACCGAGCGCTAGGCGAAGGCGGCATGGGCCGCATCTACGAAGCGCACCACAGCCGCATCCCCGCCAAGCGCTTCGCGATCAAAGTTCTGCGTCCTGAGTTGGTGCCGAGCCCGCACATTCGGGCGCGCTTCGATCGAGAGGTCGAGGCCGTCGCTCGCGTCAACCACCCCGGCGTCCTCGGGATCGTGGACGTGGGCACGACGCCGCTCGGCTGGCCCTACATGGTGTGTGAACACCTGAGCGGGCTCGACCTGCTCGCCTATTTGCGCCGCTTTGGCGCCCTGAAAAATGACCGCGTCGTGCACATGGGTCGGCGCCTCGCGGAAGCGCTCGAGTCGACGCACGCCCAGGGCGTGATTCACCGCGACGTCAAGCCGAGCAACGTATTTTTGATGGGCGCCTTCGCGCCGCTCGGCCCCGAATGGGATGACGTCAAGCTGATCGACTTTGGCCTCTCGCGCTTCGTGGGCAGGGACGACCAATTGACCAAGACCGGGCTCGTGATGGGCACGCCCGCGTACATGTCGCCAGAGCAGGCGGGAGGCGGCCGAACCGATCACCTGACGGACATCTACGGCGTCGGCGCCGTCTTGTACGCGGCTGCGACGGGGGGCCCCCCCTTTCGCGAACAGACTCAGCAGCAGACCTTGCTGGCGGTGATGAATAAGGACCCCGTACGCCCGCGCGAACGGCGCGCCTCGATTTCGGAGGGCCTCGAGCTCGTCATTCAGCGCGCAATGGCCAAGCAGCCGCAGGAACGCTACCGCGACATGAGCGCGCTGTGCGCGGCGCTCGCCTCACTCGATAATCAGGCCAGCGCGTTTGCTCCCAGCGGTCGGCCGCACGCTGGTGAAACCCGCGGCGTGCGCCTGCGCTTCGTCGGGCTGGCCTGCGCTGCGCTGTTGCTCGTCGCCGGTGCGATCGCGAGCACCCTGGTCGGGCTCGACGCGGTCGCTGGCGAGCGGCTCGAGCGGCTCGCGTCCGGCGTGCCCTTCACGGCGCTGCTCGGCCTTGCCCTCCTGCTCCTGTTTTTGGTGCGCCGCTTTGCGCTGCGCTCCTGGAAGAACACCGCCAAGCTGGCGAGCTGGTTACCCAGGCTGCGTGCTCCGATCGTGGCTGCCGGCGTCGCCTACGGGGCCGCCTCTTTCGCGCTGCGTTTTGGCGACGAAGTCATCGCGCGCTATGCGTTCAAAGACGTCCTCGGGCGTGCCCCCGGTGTCGCCTGGCCCGGCTGGAGCGCCCTGCTTCCCCTCCTCGGGTTGCTCGCTGCGTTCGCCACGGGGGTGCACCAGGCATTGTCGCGGCCGATGCGCCCACTCCGGCGCTGGCTCCTCGGGCCCGCTCTGACGACCGGCGTCGTGCTCGCCTCTCTGCTGATCGTGCACTGGGGCCTCTCGTGGCGCAGCGCCGGCAGCGTTGCACTCGTGCAATCGCACGACACCGCCGCGCTCAGCGACGCTGCCGGCGCGAACGCGAGCCTGGCTCAGGGCTGGACGCAGGCGCCACGGGCGCACCTGGGTCTGGCAGACGCAGCGGTCGCGCCTGCCGTCGCGGACGCAGGCGTCCGGGACGCCGCCCTCGCTCCGGTATCAAGCGAGTCTCCCGTCACGATCGAGCCCACGGCTGGCCCGCGCGAAGAGCCGCAGCGCGCCGAGCCGCTGCACGCCGAGCCGCTGCACGCGCCAGCGTCCGCGCCTGCGGGGCTGCTGGCGCCACCCGGTGCATTGACTACCGCGATCGCCCAAGGGACCAGCGGGCTAGAGAACCTGTCTCGAACGTACCGCAGCGACCCCGAGGTGCTCAAAGCGCTGGCGCTCGCCTACGCCAGCCGCTCATCGGAGCTCACCGAGGCCGTCCAAACCATCGAGCAACTCTTGAGCGTGTCTCCCGCCAGCGCCCACGACCGTGACCTCCGCAACATCCTGAGCAAGGCCGCCAGCGTTGAAGGCAAGGCCTCCCGAGCCGCGTTCAGCGTCATGAGCCGCAGCATGGGCAGCGCCGGCCCAGACCTGTTGTATGAGCTGATGCTCAAAAAGCCCGGCCTCGCCGATCGAGCCAAGTTCCGCCTGACCCGATTCAGCGTCCAGGAGAAATTCGCCCCCGAGCTCTCCATCGCCTACGACCTCCGCTTCGCGCCGAGCTGTGGATCTCGTGTCGCTCTGCTCGAACGAGCCAAAGCGGTCGGCGACCAACGCAGCATCAACGAGCTCTCCGCCGTCATCAGCAAACCCACCAAATGCGGGCGGCGCGGCCACCCCCCATGCCTCGCCCGTTGCGAACGACACGCCGCCACAATCTCCCAGGCCATCGACACCATCGCCCAACGCCTGTGAGGGAGCGCCCAAGGCTCGACCGGCTTGACGAGGCGGTGATCGAAGCCGGCTTCCGCTCGCCCGCTCTTTAAAGATAGCGGTGCTCGTCGAGCCAGCTCACGGAGCGGATGGCGGTGGCCGTCACGATCTCTTCAAGATCGCGGCGTGTCGGGGCTCGGAGCTTAGCGCCCGTCGTGGCGCGTCTCAAAACTCCAAGAAGCGTGGATCGGGGCCTGCCGTGTGAGTGTACGCGAGGTCGGTGGCGCTGAGGGCGGCCCGGTAGATGCGGAACTCGAGGATGTCGGCGGCGAGCCAGGCGTCTTGGAATTGGGATCGGCCAATCCAGTTGTTGACGTCAGCGATCGCGCTCAGCCGGTTGATTAACGGGGCCGAATTGGCGAGGCGCCCGTCCAGGTACAAGGACATGAGGTCGGTCTTTGTGTCGATCACGACGGCCACATGGACGAGCACATTTCTGGGCAGCGCAGCAGAGGCGTCGAGGTCGACGGCCATGGTGTAGCCGTCGAGGCTATATGACGCGCGCAGGTAGTCGGCGCTGCCATCGACGTTGGCCATGGGGGTCAGGAAGATGTAGCTCTCGCCCGCTCCCGTTTGGTTTTCCCCTTCGTAGCTGGTGCCAAAATCGAAGATGCGTTGCCAGGTCGGGCCCCCTTTCCACACGAGCCAGGTTTCGAAGGTGGCGTCGGTGAAGCTGGAGATGATGCCGTTCGGGAGGTCGACGTAGTGTTGCGCGAGGCCGCCCGGGAGCTCGAGTTGTCCCGTACCGAGCAGCGAGGCGCCGATGAGGTTGCCGTGCGCGCTGCCGACGGAGTCGAGGGCGCGCGCTCCAACGCCGTCGAAGCGATAGCGGTGCACGAGCGCGGCCTGCAGCTCTGCTTCTCGTGAGGTGTCGCCAGCACGCCCCCCGGAGCCAGCGTTGGCGACCGCCGTGCCCGCTGTATCGTGGCCACCTGCGTTCTGGTCTGGAGTAAGCCCAGCGGCTCCACCCGCCGACACGCCGCGCGCGTCGAAATCGTCCGTCAGTAGCTGCGGGCAGCCGAGGAGCGAGAACGCGACCGTCAGCCACGCGGGACACGAGTTCGGACGAGAGGCGGTCGGCATGATCGGAGCGTGCTCCGGCATCAACGACGATCCGTGCGCCGCTCTGAACCCCTACTGACGCTGAGCCGACGCTGCGAGCGCGGACCGCTGGCTCACGGCGGGGCAGTAACCGAAGGCACCCGCCTCAGCGCCACCCGGCCGTAACGGAGGGTGACTCCGGTTCGACGAGCTCCGAGGTGGGCTCGGGCGCCGGCGGCGCGACGGCGGCTGGTGCCACGGCTGGTGCCACAGCGGGGGCCACAGCGGGGGCCACAGCAGGGGCTGGCGTGACCGCCACCGCGTTGCTTGGCGCCGTGACGGGCGTGATCGGCGCAGTGTTGCCGAGCTCCGGGACTGGCGTAACGGCCGCTGGCTGGACCGCAATCTCTGGCTCCACGAAGGTGCAGCGGCGATCGGCATAGCCCCATTTGCCGCCCCCATCCACGCAGCGATCGATGGCCAAATGCAGGCGTAGCCATACCGCTCCACCACCCAAGGCGGCGAGTAGAACGAGACCAAACGGGAGCGCGTTCCGATTCAGCCAGCGTCGTTGCAAGGGTTCTGTCACTCGACACCCCCTTCATCCCACAGGCCGCGACGGGGCGCTACCACCACCCGCAATAAACGATCGCGGCCGGCACGCGGGCACCTTGGGGGTCGCGCCCCATCTGCTGGTTAGGCCAGCGTGCGCCTGAGCTCGTCGAGCAGCTCGTGCGCGACGCGTTCGGAGCGGAAGGTGGGCTGCGTCGGCAGCACGGCAAAGAGGGTGCCTTTGATCCCGGCCGGCAGCACGTTGTCGAGATATTCGAGTGCAGTACCGCGTAGCTTGGCGTCAGCGTTGCCGAGGGCCGCGCGGGCCAGCTTGAAGGCTTCGCGATCGAAGACGAGGCCGAGCAGGCGCAGCACGTGCTCGACCCGCTCGTCATCCGGCACGTCGTCCGACGCACCGAGCTCGCGCGAAGCGACCGCGATGACGGGGTTCTTCGCCATCGGCGTCATCACTCCGGACTCGGCCATTTTCTTCCAGGCCTCGCACCACCTGGCGGCGCACGTCAAAATCGGGATCGTCGAGCGCGGCAGCGAGCGCGGCGGCCGCCCACGCGCTCTGCGAGGTGGCGATGACTCGCACCAGGCGGCGGCGAACTGTGGGCGAGATGCTCTGCGCGTCGTGCAAGGCGTCGGCGAGCTGACCGATGACGCGCGGCCCGAACGCGCCGAGGACGTTCATGGCTTGGGCGCCCACGTCGTCGCGCGCGATCAGGGGGATCACGAACGCGACGAGGCTTGGCTCCGCGACGTCGAGCGCGCGGCGGATGCGCGCGGCCTCCCCCGAGAGCAGGTCCGATACGAGCCTGGGCTGGCGCTGGCTCGGCAGCTCCGGATGCGGAGCGGCGTCGCTCGAGCGGCTCGGGTCAGCGCCGCCCGCGGCGGGCAGCGGGCTCAGGTTCGGAGTCGGAAGGTTCACGCTGGCGGCGAGATCGCGCTGGCGTTGGATTTCCGCGAGCAGCTTTTCGCGGTTCAGATCGCTCATGGTGCGCGACAGCGTGAGGCGCGTGGTCTGATCTGCTACGCCCGCTTCATCCAAGATCAGAGCTCCGGAGCGCAGGCTCTCGGCGAGCTCGGCGACGTAGCCTTTGCGCAAGCGGCTCGCGATGAACAGCGCCGCGAGGGCCACGACCAGGATCACGGCGTTGGCCCCCACCGCGGCCGCCCCGGGCAGCAGCAAGACGAGGCCCCAGGCGAGCAGACTGCCGATGCCGTCGCCGAGGCGGTTCACGAGCACGTCGATGACGGCCTTGGCCTCACGCTTTCGCTCGGCGGCGATGGGCGTGTACAGCGGCTCGTAGGAGGAGCGGAACAAGGAGCCGACGAGCGCCCCGTCAGCGCTCCGCAGCAGCGCCTGAGTCGCGAGCCCGGGCCAGGCCAGCGCCAACACCCCCGACGCCGCCAGCGTGGCGGGCAAACCACCCAGCCCGGCGCCGAGGCCTCTGCGATCGAGGAGCTGCTGGGTGACCGTGGCCTGCACGATGAAGCTGAGCAAGCTCGTACCTGTGTAAAACAGCGCAAAGAACTGCATCAGCTCTTCCGGGCTCGTGAAGCGTTCCATGGCGCGCGCCTTGAACGCGAAATCGATGACGCTGGAGCCGAGCGCGGTGAGGCCCATGAAGAGCGCGATCTGGCGTAGGTAACTCGACGCGAGAGCACCCTCCCGCATGCCTCGTTGCACCGGCTCCAGCGTCTCCGGTGAGCTCAGCGCGCGCAGCGTGGTGGCCGCGAGCACGCTCAGCACCGCGAGCTCGAGCAAGGTGTGACGCGCGCCCGACCAGGCCGCGATGCGCTCGGCGGTGAGCCCGCCGACGAAGCCACCGAGCGTGCCGCCGAGGCCGATGCGCGAAATGGAGAGGCGCAGCGCGCGCGGATCGAAGCGCTCGTTCACGAGCGACCAAAATCCGCTGAGCAGCACGCCCGTCACGGCCGAGACGTGCAGATATAAGATCAACGCGACGGCGCGCGGCGCAGCCGACAGCGCGGTGTGCTCCGCGATGAAACCGAGCGCGTTGAGCACGAGAAACGGCGGCAGCACCCGCGCCGGTCCCCTGCGGCTCGACAGGCGCGCCGTCGAGAGCGCAAACAGCGCCGAGAGCGCCGCGCCCGCGACCATCGCCTTGGGCAGCTCCGTCGCGGGGAAGTACGCGCAAAACAGCGCGTCGCGAGTCGACTTGCTGCTCACCGTCAGCGCGCTCAGCACCGCCCAAGCCAGAGCGGCAGGACGCACGAGAGGGCCCCGCGCTGGGACGGTGGTCCGTGGCACGAGGCCACTGTAGAGCGGGTGTCCGAATTGTGAAACGACTCCGGTTTCGCTGGCTGCAATCGCGTGTGGCAGCGCTCGGGCGCAGGAACGGAGGTCGCGATAGTGCAAGCTTTTCGGCCCGCTACCGGCTAGTCCTGGCGTGCTAGCATCCGCCGCCCCCAGATTCGCTCAGGTTCACGATGTCGGATTTTTCCCCGAGTGCTGACTCCAATCCTGGGGGTCACCCTGGCCAGGACGTTGTCGGCCGGATGGCGGGTGAATACCGGTTGATTCGCAAGCTGGGCGAGGGAGGATTTGGCGCCGTTTACGAAGCCGAGCATCCGCTGCTCCGGCGCCGCGCGGCGGTCAAGGTGTTGCACCAAGTGGCGGGCATGGATTCGGACGCGGTGCTGCGCTTCATTTCCGAGGCGCAGGCGGCCAACCACATCCGCAGCCGTCACATCGTGGACGTGTTCTCCTTCGGTAAGCTGCCGAACGGGCGACATTTTTACGTGATGGATCTGCTCGACGGCGACCCGCTCGACCGGTTCCTGCGGCGAGAGCAGCGCTGCGACGTGAAGACGACTTTGCAGCTCTTGCGCCCGATCGCCGAAGCGCTGGACGCGGCGCATGCCGCGGGCGTGGTGCATCGGGATCTCAAACCGCAGAACGTCTTCCTCGCCTGGGAGGCGAGCGGCGAGACGGTGCCCAAGTTGCTCGACTTCGGCATGGCCAAGTTGCTGGGGGACTCCGTGGTGCACACGGTGAGCGGCGTCCCCATCGGCACTCCGCTCTACATGTCGCCGGAGCAAGCGCGCGGGGAGAAGGTCGACGGGCGCTCGGACGTGTATGCGCTCGGCGTGCTCTGCCACGAGATGCTGACGGGTCGCGTCCCGTTCACGGGCGAGTCGCCGCTGGCGGTGCTGGTGAGCCATCTGACGGTGGCGCCGCCCCGCGCTTCCGAGGTCTACCCGGAGCTGCCCGTGGAGCTCGACGAGCCGATCCTTCAGATGTTGCACAAGGAGCCGAGTGGGCGTCCGGCGACCGCAGGAGCCGCGATCCATGCGCTCGTGTTAGCGGCAGAGCGGGCGGGTATCGTGGTCCCCGACGGCATGCCGCACCTGCCGCGGCCCCCGCAGCTGCCCGCGTCGCGGCCCAGCACGTTTTCGCCGCACCCCATCACTCCCGAGCCCGTCGCCGAGACGACGCCGAGCGCCGGAGACGCCGCGCGCCACGGGGCGCTCGACAGGACGGTCTCCTCGAGCGCGACACGCAGCTGGCCCCTGATCGCGCTCTTGGTCGCTCTCGCGGCGGGCGTACTGTATTTGGGCAGGAGCGCGCTGCAAGGCACGTCCAAGGTCCCCGCGGCGCCGGCTGCGGCGCTGTCCACGGCCGGAGCTGCCGCGAGAACTACCGCTGCTGTACCTCCAGTCGTGGCCGAGCCGCCGACGAAGCTCAATGACGAGACGGTCACTTCGCCAGCGCCGGTCGCTTCGCCGCCACGGAGCGTGGAGCTCCTCGTGCGGGGGGCTCCGCGTGGCGCCCGGGTGTTGCACGCCGGCGAGGCGCTCGGCGAAGCGGACAAGCCCGTGCTGCTGCCTTTTGGCAAGGCGCCGCTGGAGCTCACGGTGACCGCACCGGGGCACGAGCCGTCGACCTTCAGCGTGGTCCCCGATCAGGACAGGGCGAGCGACGTGAAGCTGAAGAAGCGGGCGGCGCGGCCCAAGTCCGTGGGCACGATCCCGAGCGATCTGGAGAGCCCGTTTTGACGTGGCGCGTTCCGGGAGCCGCGTTGTTGGCTCTCGTCGCGTGCGCCCGTTTGCCGGATATCGCGGGCAACGAATGCGGTAACGGCGCGATCGAGGCGCCCGAAGATTGCGACACTTTTCCCGCAGCGAGCGGCGCCTTGTGCCGTCCCAGGGGCTCCGTCGGTGAGTGCCACCTGGATTGCACGCGCTCCGACAATAGCCCGATCGCTTGTCCTCTGGGTTGGGGCTGCGATCTCGGCGGCATCTGTCGCCGCCCGACCGGCGCGTTCGAGCCGCTGCGCGAGTTCGAGGTGGGCAGCGCCGCGGCGCTGTCGAGCGGCGACTTCGACGGCGACGGGAAAATGGACGTGGTGAGCCTGGAGACGCCCGACCCGTTCGGCGTCACGCGCGTGAAGTTTCACTACTTCGACGAGCGCGCCGCCCTGCTCGATACGCGCACCTTCCCGCGCGCTCTGATCTCGCCCGTGGTGACGCTACTGCCCGGGGACGGCGCGAGCGACCTGCTGTTCACCGACTCGCGCATTGGCATGTTGCTCGGGCGCGCCGATCGCAGCTGGGTGCCCGAGACGTTTAGCTCTTACCGCATCCCCAATACGGCGCTCCGAACCTTGAGCGTGTTCGACGCGCCGGTGCAGGACACCGTGGCGTTCTTGGTCTTCGCGGTGCTGGACGGTGTGCCAGGGATCTACGTTCCGGACTCGCGGAATCGCGGCGTCCCGCGCCTGCTGGGCGGGCTCGACGGCCCCATCGACGAGCTGGCGGGAGATCCGGTGAGCGGTCAGCTGATCGAGGATGCGGGCGCGCCGTGCCGGCAGGTAGCGCTCGCGGTGCGCGGCGCGAGCCAATTTTGGCTGGTCGACGCCTGCACGCGCGACGCGGCGGGCGAGGTAGCCTGGCGCTCCGAAGTGGCGCGCTGGAGCATCGGGCTCGAGCCCCCCGCGCCCATCGAGTTTGCGCCGCTCGTGGCCGACATCAACGGCGATGGCCACCTCGACGTGCTCGTCGGCAGCGCCGAGCAGGTCTACGTCGCGTACGGTGACGGTCAAACCCTGGCTACGGCGATTCCGTTTGTGTTGCCTTCGTCTGACCCCGCGGCGCTAGCTCGAGTCTTGCCCATGCCCCTGGCTGCCGGTGACGTCACGGGAGACGGGGGAATCGACTTCGTGTTCTCGGAGGGCCTGCTGTTGTCCGAGCCCTCTTCGGCGCCCAACCAGTACGACTACTTCTCGGGAGGCGCGGTCGCAGGGGGTTGGAGCGTCGCGACGATCGCGGACCTGAACGCGAACGGCAAGCTCGACGTGGTCGGGGCCTCGAAGGATCGCTCCGGCATCAGCTTCTTCAACGGCAACGGCGGGCGGGATCTCACGTACTTCGATGTCCCCACGAGCCGCCCCGTGTTGCATCTGGCGGTCGGGGATTTTGACGGCGATTTCATCCAGGACCTGGGCATCACCCAGATCGGCGCGGCGGTCGGCGCCGAAAACGCGGTGTTGATTGGCTTCGGAGAGCCCTTCGGTCCGCCCGCGCTCCCCGTCGCCGTGGCGCGCCTGGAAAATGTGGCGCAGATGATGAGCTACAAGGAGGGGCTGCTGAGTCACCTGGTCTTGTCCTCGAGCGAGACGATCGCCGAGCAACCGCAAGGCGTGCTCACGTTGCTCGCCGGCAGCGGCGATCGCATCCCGGTAGCGCTGTATGAGCTCACCACGTTCGCCTCCGACGGCGCGGTCGATGGCTCGAGCGCGGTGCGCGTGGTCGCAGGCGGCTTCGTGGGCTCGGAGCGCGACGATGTGCTGGCAGTGGCCTTCAAGCCGCCGCTCACGGACGCGGCGCTCGAGTTCTGGCTGCTGCCCGCGCTCGCGACCTCCGCGGGCACACCGCTCTTGCTCGACGGGCGCCTCGATCCCGAGCTGCATCCCGTGGCTGCTGACGGGCGGGCGCTGCGCCTGGCAACGACGACCGCCGACCTCGACGCCGATGGGCGTGACGAGGCCATCCTGGCGATGCCCGGCAGGGATGACGATCACTGCGGGCTGGTCGTGCTCGGTGTCGAGCGTGCGCGCGTGCTGACGCGAACGAGCTTGGTGCTGGCGCAGCCCTGCGCTCGCCCGGAGCTCGAGCTGATTGATCTGGACCAGGATCGACTCGAGGATATCGTGCTGATGACCGGACGCGCCGATGGCACGGGCGGGCAACTGTCGGTGCTCTGGAACGACGGCGCGGGTAACTTCGACATCGAGGCGCAGACACAGCTGGGCGTGGGGGAGTCCGTGCAGGCCTTTGCGGTGCTGCCGGCGACCCCCGCGCGCAGCATCAGCGTCGCCTACGCCACGGCGCTCGGGGTGAGCTTGGTGAGCGCGACGGGCGCGCCGCGTCAGCTCGACGCTCGCCAAGAGCTGCTGCCCCTCGACGGCTGCACCGGCATGACGGCAGCAGACCTGGACGGAGACGGCGCCGCGGACTTGGTGCTGGCGAGGCGAGGCAACCTGAACGTGCTGAAAGCCACCTTGGAATCTCTATGAAGCGAGCTCTGTGGTCTGGCCTTGCGCTGCTCTCGTCGTGGTCGCTCACCGCCTCCGCAGAGCAGGCCTCGAGCTCCGTCGGTCCTGCGCCGTCCCGGGCGGTGCCCTCGGCTGCTCTCTCGGCGCCACCGAACGTGCCCCAGACCGCCCAGCCCACGACCCGAGAGGTGGATCGCGCCAAGGAGTCGTTCAAGGCCGGGGCGGCGGCGTACGCGGCGGGGCAATATCAGGCGGCCATTCAAGCGCTCGACGCCGCGTACGCGCTCGCGCCCTTGCCGGCCATCGCCTTCTCGCTGGCTCAAGCCGAGCGGCGCCAGTACTTCGTCGATCGCGGCCCAGAGCACCTGCTGCGCTCGATCGCGCTGTTTCGCCGTTACGTGGCGCAGCTGCCGAGCGGCGGCCGGCGCGCGGACGCGCTCGACGCGCTCTCCCAGCTCGAGCCGCTCGCCGCTCACGTCGACAGCAGGGCGAACCCCGCCACGCCACAGGAGGGCCAGGGGCGCAGCACGCGCCTGATGGTGATCTCGGAGGCCCCCGGCGCGCGCATCTGGATCGACGGCGTCGAGCTCTCGGCGTCGCCTTTGATCCGCGAGGTCACGGCAGGCAAGCATCGCGTCCGGGTGCGAGCGCCGGGCTTTCTGGACAGCGAACGCGAGGTGGAGGCAGTGTCGGGTGAGCTCATCCCGATTTCGATGCCGCTCGCCGAGCAGCCCAGCAGGCTCGAGGTGACCGCCCCGGACGACGCTGAGCTGTATGTGGACGGCGCCTTCGTGAGCCTCGGAGGGCAGCGGGTCGTGCTCCAGCTGCCCAGTGGCCGCCATCGCGTGAGCGTCGCGGAGAACGGCCACCGGTTGGCCGTGAAGAACCTCGACCTGGCGCGCGGAGGCCGTCAAAAGGTCGCCTTCACGCTGGAGCCCACCACCCAACGCATGACCTCACACGTGCTCTTGATCGCCGGGGGCGCTGCACTCGTGGGTGGCGTAGCGCTCAGTGTCCTGGCCGTGCAATCCGAAGACGCGGCGCAGGCCTTCCTCGAAAAAAGCCAGACCGGTAACGTCAGCAACGCGGAGCTCGTCCGCTACGACGCGGATGTCACCCGCCGCAACCGCTATCGCATGATGGCCGGTGCCGGCTTTGGCGCCTCGCTCGGCTTGGTCGTCACCAGCCTGTTCCTCCACGAGCTCGACCAGCCCCGCCCCGAAGACTCGAGTCGAGCAGGCTTCGACGTCTCCGCGCTGTTCGGCGCTGGCGAGCTCGGCGCCAGCGTGCAGGGGACATTTTGACCGCGGCACGCGCGCCCGAAGGAGCTTTGATGAAAACGATCTGGCGCTGCACCCCGCTGACCCTGGTCTTTTGGTCGACCTTGGCCCCGGGTCAGGCGCCGCCGCAGCCACCCCCGTCACCCGCTCCATCGGTGCCGCCCGCACCCCCCGCCCCGCCGCCGGGCGTCACGCCGCCGCCGGAGGCGGCGCGTTCCGTGAGCCCAGCTGCAGAAGCGCAAGCTCCCCCCCTCGACCAAGGTCCCGACACCTTACCCCCGCTGGAGGAGGCGCTGACCCCTCCGCCGACCCCGCCGGTCGTCAGCGTCGTCAGCGTCACCCGCCGCCCCCTGCCCCCGGTTCGCGCCGAGCGGCGCTTGGCGTTGCTCGGCGAGCTCGGCTGGAACAGCCTGGCGGGCTTCGGCCTCAATGTCTCATACCACGCCCACCCGCAGCTCAGCTTCGACCTCGGCGTGGGCCTGGCGGTGGTGGGTGGCAAGCTCGGCCTGCGCGCTCGCTACAACCTGCTCGACAGCCCCGTCACCCCTTTCGTCGGGGTCGGGTTGCTCGGCGCGACCGGCTTCGACGCACCCACGCGTGACATCGCCGCCGAAGATGAGAACCGCGAGCTCAACATCAAGCTCCAGCCCTCCGCGTTCTTACAGACCGTCGCTGGCCTCGACTGGACGAGCCGCAACGGCTTCACCCTGGTGAGCGCGGTCGGCTACGCCCGGCTGCTCACGCACGACAACGTCGTCATCATCACCGGTGAGCCGACGGAAGAGGAGAAGCGCGGCTTCGCCATCGCCTTCCGCAGCAGCATCGTCATCTCG
>JAYTOL010000184.1:0-11960 GCA_043747815.1 Deltaproteobacteria bacterium | reverse complement strand
GGTACCTTCAGAACGATCGCCCGTTCAAGTGGTCGTACCGCCCCAAGTCGTGGGCTAAAGCTAAATCCAGTGCAACTTCTGCCGGGCGGCACTAGTTGCAACCGACGCCGCGTCGCAGTCTTGTGATCTGCTGCAGCCTCCCAAGGGGCTGATCAATGCCGAGTACACGCGCCTGGAGCGTGAGGTCGGCCCGTTGAAGTGCCCGCTCGCGCTCGAGGAGCCCTTTCTCGATCAAGACGGCGCATTTCAGGATTTCGAGCGAGGCCAGATCGTGTGGTCGCCGCAGAGCGGCACCAGTGAGGCGATGCTCGCCGCCTACTACAAGCCCGATTGCGGGGCGGACCGCCCGCCCTGTATCGTCTTGCGCTGGAAAAACATGCCCAAGAGCGATGTCTTCATCGTTCGCCTCGCGGACCCAGGAGCACGCCGATGGCCCAGAGGAGGCGGAGATGGGGCAGCTCGACGTCTTGGTAGACGACCACGTGATCGAGTACGATGACTGGTCGGGCTGCTCGCCCGGCAACCACCTTGGCGTGCGGCAGGAGCTCGTCGAGCCCACGCTTGGGCCAGGTGTCGATGCGCGGCAGGATGTCGGCGATGTAGCTGCCCGGATTGACGCCAGCGGCGTCGGGGGTGGAGATCAGCAAGAGCTGGTTGGGAAAGCGCGTAGCACCGGCGGGGAGCCCGCAAACAGCCACGCCTTGCAAGACGCACCCGCTTCAGAATATGGGAATACCGTCATGAGCCGCGGACGCGGGACAAGCACGAAAACATTGGGCGCGATTTGGGTCGGCTCCGCGCTTCGCTCGAGACCTCAGGGATGTGCGGTCCCGTGTTTGAAGTTGTCGCGGAAGTCGCGCCTGGCCTCCAAATGATCGTCACGCTTCGCGCCAAGGAGATCTCATGACCTCCTTCGCCCCCAATTTCACGATTACCAACCGCATCACCAGCGCTCTAACGACGATCGAGCGTGCCCGGGGCTTCTTAGAGGCGGCCACGCTCTCGGAGGACTGGGTGCGGCGGATGAGCCAGCGGGCGCTGCTGCTGGAAGCCCACCACACGACGCACATCGAGGGCACGCAGCTCACCATCGAGCAGGCCGAACAGGTCTGGGCCGGTCGCGACGTGAGTGAAGCCGCAGGAGGTCCGCTTCGTCCAGGTCGCGGCCTTCTTCCTGGTTGCGCTCCCGTGTCGAAGAAGCCCTGCGCGACCGCATAGGCGAAGGCGCGGCAGAACCTGTCGATCTCCTCTGCGCTCATCGCGCTCACGCTCTTGCGGAGCGTCACGGGCAGCACGGCTGTGGCCTGGTCCTCCGAGCCACATCCGCCGGCGAGGCCTGCCGCTAGGCCCGCGGAGGCCGTAACGAAGCCTCGAACGAAGGAGCGCCGGTACATGCTGCGTGCGAGGTGTTGGTGCCCAGGTGCCGAGTTGCTGCGCCGTGCTTCGCGCATAAAATTCTTCATGCTTTCCTCCGTGGGGGGGGCCGATTCCGATCAGGCGGGGACGGAGAGCACGCGTCGTGCCATGCAGGCGGGCCCCCGTCGGCGGAGCTCGTTGCGGGGGACGCGACGCGGCAGCAAGCCGGTTTGAGCCAGGCGGCGCTGACGAGTTTTCGTTTGCAGACGTCTGCTGTCGAAACCGCCCTGGCCGGCGCATCCCGCGTCTCGGCGGAGTCGCGCGAGCCAGGCGCAGCGCCGGATTGAGCCGCCGAGACGGCGAGCGTCGACCAAAACCCCAAATCGGATCAGGCGCAGACGGGCGGGCTGCTCTATCAGCCAGGCAAGCGCATTTCGAGCTCGTGGCGGCCTTCACTCACCACGACAAACCCGAGCCGTTCATATAGCCGGCGTGCGGGAATGCCGACGGGGGCTCCGTCGTGTTCGACAACCTGGGCGCACTCGAAGCGATAGAGCAGCCGCTTGCGCTGTGTGCGCTCCGAGGCGTCCGCGCCCGACGCGAGCTGGTGAGGCGTGATGGTCTGGCGGCGAAGCTCGAGCAGGAACGGGAGGTCGGCCTCGGTGGCGGGGCGCAGGGTGGGCTCGAGCTGCGAGGAGGTCATGCGCCCATTCTGCCTTCACGGCTTGGGCAGAGCCACCTCGTTCAGCTTGTATGAGCTCTTGGCCGCGCGCAGCATGGCGTCCAGCACCTTCGGGTGTAGTGGGGTGTAGCTCGTGCGACTGAACAACCCGAACTTCTCGCCGCCGCTGCCTTCGCCGCCGTTGTCCCAGTAGACGGGAACGAAGCCACGGTCGACCGCGGCCTTGGTCACGTACTCCATATAGTAGCGGCGGTAGTCTTCGAAGCCTTGCTGATGGCAGGCCCCGTACTCACCGATGATCACGGGCACCCCTTTGTCCACGAAGTGCGCCTTCAACTTGTCGAACTGAGTGACCACGAAGTCTTCTTGGCCCCAGCCGTCGTTGCCCGGGGAGGCCTTGCCCCAGGTTTGCTTCTTCCCCTGGAGCGCAAACAGGTAAGGGTCGTAGTAGTGTGCCGAAACGATCAGGCGCCCTGGGGTCGGATCGGTCGGCATTTGGAAGCCGGCGATCGTATGGTCGATGTTGGTGTTGTAGCCGGGCACGACCAGGTGCCGCTTGACGTTGTTGCCCCCGCTGGCTCGCACGAGGTCGACGAAGGCCTGGTTGAGCTCATTGATGAACGTGAAGTATTTGGGATTGGGCTGGCCGTAGCCGTCGTGGATCTCGTTCATCGACTCGAACAGGAGCTCCTCGCCGTAGCCGGCAAAGTGCTTGGCGATCTGCGCCCAGACGGCGACGAAGCGGGCCCGCACGGCTTGATTGTTGGCGTCGGTGATGGCCCCGGTGTCGTCGTTGAGCGTGAGCCACTCCGCCTCTTTGGAGCCGTCCGCGCCGTCGTGATGGAGGTTGATGATCGCGTACACGCCTGCGTCTCGAGCGTAGTCGACAACCTCCGCCACCCGCGCGAGCCAGCTCGGGTCGATGATGAAGCCCGGGCCGGGCCCCATGTGCTTGGTCCAGGTGACCGGAATGCGCACGAGATCGAATCCGGACTTGGCGACGGAGGCGAGCAGCTCGGGCGTTACCGCTGGGTTGCCCCAGGTCGTTTCACCCCCCGGCGCGTCGAGGCTGTTGCCGAGGTTCCACCCGAGCTTCAGCTTGGCGATCAACTCGACCGAGGTCCCGGAGAACTCGCGCGCGGGCCGCTTTTCGAGGTTCGCCGCGGCGCCGGCGGGAGCTGCCGCAGAGGGAGCACCGGGCACGGGTGGAGGCGTCAAGCAGCCGCTGAGCAGGAGGGCTGCTACGCTGCCGAGAGCAAAAAAAGCACGCGCTGCGTGAAGCATCATGATGGGGAGATCATCCGGGCAATAAGGAGTTTGACCACCGCGCGCTGCTGCGCCCGGCGAGAAAGGAACCGTTTCCCAGTCTCGAACGGCTCCTATCTAACATACGTTTTTCTGGAGCAACTCAGTTTCGGGCGCCGCTTACGGCGAAGCCGGTGGGTCTAGCCTGCTAGGGCGATGCCCTTCGGCGAGGAATGCGTCGGCGCGAGCAATATTGCGAAGTCCGATGCCACTCCCCAGCGCTACGGCCTGCCTGGGGCGCGGGGGATCCGGCGCGCCGCTGCGACGAGCTCGACGAATTGGGCCCGGCTTTGCCGGTCTGGGCCATCCCCGAGCGAGGCCTGCGCGGCGCTCAGCACGCGCTCGAAGCTCGCGTTGCCGCGGTGCGGTGACTCGCGCAGCAGCATGCCGAGCTCGGCGACCGCAGCGGCGAAGGCGAAGTCGCCTTCCAGGCGGCGCGTCGGTCCGCTCACGGCGACCTCGAGCAAGCGGCTTGGCCCGCCCTGGGGCGGCTGGTAGCGGAGCTTGACGGTCAACAGCTCGCTCGTGGCAGGCGTTGTTGCGGCCTCCGCTCCTTTGGCCAGCTCGGCGCTGCTGGCCGGTAGTTGGTATTTGAGCGCGTCGACGTCCGCCCCCGCGACGGGCAGCCCCGCGGGCACGACCTCGTAGAGGGCGGTCACGCGATGGTCGGCGCCGATGTCCCCGGCGTCCTTGGCGTCGTCATTGAAATCTCGATGTGCGAGCACGCGGTTCTCGTAACCGATCAGGCGAAAGGCCTCGACCTGGGCCGGGTTGAACTCGAGTTGCAGCTTGACGTCCTTGGCCAGCGTGAGGAGCGTGCCGCTGGCCTGTTCGACCAGCACTTTCTCGGCCTCGCGCTGATCGTCGATGTAAGCGTAGTTGCCGTTGCCGTTGGCCGCGAGCTTTTCCAAGGTAGAATCTTGATAGTTGCCACGGCCGAAGCCGAGCACGCTCAAGAAGACGCCCGTCTTGGCCTGACGAGAAATGAGGTCGACCAGATCGCTCTGGTTCGTCACGCCGACGTTGAAGTCGCCGTCGGTGGCGAGCAGCACCCGGTTGACGCCGCCCCGCTCGAAGTGCTCCGCCGCGAGCGAGTAGGCAAGCTCGATGCCTTCTCCGCCGTTGGTGCTGCCGCCCGCCTCCAGACGATCGAGGGCCGCTTCGAGCTCGCCTCGGCGATCACCCGGCGTGGGCCGTAGCACGACGCCCGACGCCCCGGCGTAGACGACGATCGCCACGCGATCACGCGCTTCTAGAGTCCCGATGAGCTGGCGCAGACCGTATTTGACCAGCGGCAGCTTGTCGGGCGTGCTCATCGAGCCGGAGACGTCGATCAGAAACACGAGATTGGCGGCGGGCCGCTCGCGCTGAGCGACGTGACGCGCCTTCAGCGCAACGCGCACCAGCCGATGGCTGGGGGCCCAGGGAGCGTCCCCGACGTCGGCGACGATCGAGACGGGGTCGTCCGCTTTCGGTTCCGGATAGGCGTACGCGAAGTAGTTGACCAGCTCTTCGATCCGCACGGCGCCGCGCGGCGGCAGCTGCCCCGCTTGCAGAAAGCGACGCACGAGCGCGTACGACGCCGTATCGACGTCGATCGAGAAGGTCGAGCGCGGGTCCGTCGTCACGCGCACGAAGGGGTTGTCGCTGATGGCATCGTAGCTCTCTCGCTGCTCGCCGCGGTCCGCCAGGCTCGCTAGGCCTCCTAAAAGATCCCAGCGGGACCCACGTGAGCGGTCGAGCTCTTCGCCCCCGCCCAACCCCTGCGGCAGGACGAACCTCTGCGGCGTCGGGGCGTAGCCATCGTCGGCAACGATTGGCCCCCCGCGGTCCGCGACGGCGTGACGCAGGTCGGCCGGTACTAGCGCGTGCGTTACCGGCGCCTCCAGCGCGGGGACCAGGGCTGCCACCTGCCCGCGCATCGGCGCAGCGCTCGGCTCGTGCTCGGGCGGCGACTGCCCGAAGACCAGCAGCGCCGCACCTATCGAGGGCACCAGCGCTGCGAGCAGTATTCCGACCAGGCGCCGGCGCGCCTTCCGGGCAGGTACCAGCCGCGCTCTCGGCGCGGGCGCCGGGATCGTGTCTCTCGGATCGATAGCCTGGTTATCGGCAGGCTGGTTATCGGCAGGCTGGTCATTGTCAGGCTGGTCATTGGCAGGCTGGGCGCCGTTAGCCTTTGGTTTGCCCTGGCTGCCCGCGCCGCGCTCGCTGAACGCCGCGCGAAGCCGCTCGCGCCGCGCCTCGGACAGCGCGAGCTCGTGGCCGCCGAGCGCTTGCTCGAGCCGCGCGCTCGTTTCGAACAGCGACTGCAGCCGTGCCCGAGCGCGGGGATCGGCGTCGAGCGCTGCGGAGAGCTCCGCCAGCTCGTCAGGGCTCAGCTCACCAAGCACGTAAGCCGTGAGCTGGGGATCGCTATCTTCAATGGTCATCATAAACTCCTCGCCGAAAGAGCCACTGCTGGCTCTGCCCAACGGTCACGCAGACGACCGAGCGCCGTATGCAGGATCACCCCCACATGCGTCACGCTCACGTCCATGACCTCCGCGATCTCTTTGTAACTGAGGCCGGCCGCAAACTTGAGTATCACGGCCTGGCGTTGCCGCTCGGGCAGCTCGTTCAAGAGCACCTGCACGCGCTCGAGCGAGTGCTTCTGCTCGGGCCCGAGCCAGGGTTCGTCGCTCGTAGCGTTCGTCATCTCATCCTCCTCGAGCGGCTCGAGCCGCCGGCGATCGCGCAGCAGTTCCAAAGCCTGGTGCTTGCACACCACGAATAACCAAGGCCCCAAGTGGTCCGCGACCTTCTCGCGCTGTGCGCGGCAGAGCGCCAGAAAGGTGTCCTGCACGACGTCGGGCGCCGCCGCGGCTCCCACCAGGCTCGCCGCATACCGCAAGAGCGGCGCCTCGAACCGACCGAGGGCGCCTTCGAGCCACGCTCTCTCCGAATCAAACGCCATGCAGCTTGCGCTCCCTTGCCCTCGTGCTGCGCCGTATCGTCATCACGCTCGAGCCTCGCTGGCAGACAACGCGCCAGGCGGAGTTTTCTTAGACCGAGCCCCCAATATTTCTCGTTAGGGCCTCGTGCGCTGCCCTCCGGCCACTCCGGCCCGCGCATTAATGGGTCTGCTTACAACTACTTAGCATGGCGCTGCCGCTCGTGCGCTATGTTGGGGGGGATGCCAGAGCCGCAACCCACGCCTGCCTACAGCCTCGAGAGCTTGCGGCTGCCCAAGTCCATCGAGAATGACCCGAAGGGGCCCGCGCTGCACGCGGCGCTGCGCGCGCGTTCGGAGAAGCTCTGGTCAGGCGGAGCGGTCGTGGTTCCGACCGCGAGCTTTGGCTCTTCGCTCGCGGTCGCGCTCGAGGGCGTGCAGCGAGAGGGCCACCTGGTACGAGGCTTGGAGGCGGTTGAAAAAGCGCTCGATCGGGAGGCGCGCGGGCTCTCGCTGGCGGATGCGCGCAGCGGGACGCAGCGCGGCGCCAGGGTGTCGCGGCTCGTGCTCGTGAGTGACGACGGCACCGAGCGCTTCTACAGGCAGGTGGAACGGCTCGTGTGCAAGCAAGGCCCGCGCTTGCTCGTGATCCGGGTCAAGGCGGCGTCGAGCCAGCTCGCCGGGGTATTGCCTCAGGCGTCCGGGGTCGTCCGCGCTTTGATGATCGAGCACAAGGACAGCGTGGCTCGCGTACTGCTGGCGCTTTATCCGGGTGACCCCGAGGCGTAGACGTTTGACACGGCGAGCGGGCCCAGGGCCTGATGCCCATCATAGCCGGAGCCCGCTGCGGCGCGTTTGTGGCTCGAGCGGCTCCGGCGCGGACGCGGGGCTCGTGTCGCGCACGACCCCGAAGGCCCGGGCCCGGCCGCGCGGCGCTCGTTTGGCGCTGAACAGCGCCTGGCTCAGGGCTTCGCGCAGCTGCTCGTAGTGCGCGGGCGTTTCCGCACCCCAGCCAAAGGCTGCGATGCCCAGCGGTGTAGCCTCGAACTCGAGCGGCTCGATGACGATCACGCCTTCCTGCTCGAGCACCGGATCGAGCCCCAGGCTCTCCGCGGGCAAGCCTGGACTCTGTGGCCGCCAGAGGCCCCGCGAGCTCTTGGCAATCGGCACCAGCGTGCGTAGCGACTCGTCCTCGAAGCAGGCAACGGAGAACGAGCGAATGCCGAGCGCAGGCAGCTGTTCTTCGAGCACCTTGCCGAGCTCCTCGAGCGTGCCAGAGCCGACCAGCGCCTGGCAGGCCCTGGTGATGATGCGCAGGCGGAGATTGAGCACGCCCTGGCGGTGCTTCTCCACGTCGACGCCCATGCGGGCCAGGACCAGCCGCACTTCCTGGAACAGATCTTCGAGGCGAGAGCGCGAGTCGCGGTCGGAGACGGTGCACGACAGCGCCTGAAAGCGCAGCGTCGTCAGCACGTCGTGGCACGCCATCATGCTGGCTCCGACCGACACCTGACGGCGCGCGAGGATCTCGAAGGCGCGCACCAGCTTGCTGTCCGGCGTCACCACGTCGCGTACGAGCGCGTCGATCAGGCGCGCCTCCCAGCCCGAGGCCTGCAGCATGCGCCCCGCCGCCGTGCGAGCCAGCTCCGCCGCGATGAGGGGCTTGCGCTCGTTCATGAGAGAGAGGTAACTGACGCGGACTGAAGCGCCTGATCCGATGTTCCGCGTATCGCTCGCGAGCGGCGCGACGCAGCCGCAGGACGCCCGCAGCACCATCTCCGAGCGCAAGAGCGTGCTCTTCGGGCGGCTTCCGCTCAGCAGCGCTTCAATCAAATGTTGCGCCGCGGTGTAACCCTGCAACTCGACTTGCTGCTTGACGGTGGTGAGCGGCGGGGTGGTAGAGCTGGCGCTGATCGAGTCGTCGAAGCCGACGACGGCGACCTGCTCTGGAACGCGGATGTCTCGGCGCTTGAGCTCTTCGAGCGCTCCCTGCGCGACCTCGTCGTTGACGGCGACGATCGCATCCAGACGAGCGACGGTGGTGCGACTGTGACCGAGCAACTGGGCCGCCGCGGCCATCCCGGTATGTCGATCGAGGCCCGCTTGCACGATCAGGCGCTCGTCGAGCGCCAGGCCGTGGTCCGTTAGCGCTTTCCCGTACGCGCGGAGCCGAGCCTCGGCCTCCATGGCCCCGACCGGTCCGCGCAGCATGGCGATGCGGTGCCGCTTGTGTTTTTCGATCAGATGACTCACGACCGCGTACACGCCGTGCTCGTTGTCGGCGCGCACCGTCGGCAAGCTGGGAAGCTCTACGCCGATGCTGACGCTGGGGATGCGAGAAAATTGCGCCACCCACTCGTTGAAGCGGGGCAGGCCGGAATAGTTGCTGAGACTACCAGCCAGCAGGACCAAGCCGTCCACGGCCGCGCGCTCCAAGAGGTCATAGACGAAGTTGCGCGTCATCGGCGGGCCACCCAAGTGCCCGAGCCAGCCGCCCGCAACGACCAAGGTCCGCACGCGCGCGGCGCTCGCTGACCGCAGCACCCCGCAGATGATCTCGGTGTGGTAGTCGGCTTCCACGTGGTCGATCAGCACGGCGATGCGGAGTGAAGGAGCGTCGGTCATCGTTCGGCACAGGGCGCCACCCCGTCCACAACGGTGCGATGGCCGTGGACTTGAGGCTGTCACCCGGGTTCCCTCCGGCGAACGGGCTTTGTGGCGGCGACTGCTCCGGAGCAGAACCAGAAGCTCGCCTACAACCTGCGAGGCTTCAGCACGTCGCCCACATGGGCAGCACGCGCGGCCTCGCCGCCCTGCCGGAAGCTCAGCTCGACCAGCGTGCCGCGGCCGAGCGCACTGTCGATGCGCAGCCGTCCGCCGTGCGCTTTGGCGACCCGAGCCGCAAACGCCAGGCCGAGGCCGCTACCGCCGGGCTTCGTCGTCACGAACGCATCGGTCACGCGCTCGGCGAGGCGTGGGTCGATGCCGGGCCCATCATCCTGGACGCTGAGCACCAACGCGTCCACCCCCTCGAGAACGCGCTCGGTCCGCACCCACACGACCCCGCCTTGGGTGAGCGCCTCGTACGCGTTCTGAAGCACGTTCTCGAGCGCGCTGGCGACCAAGTCTCGATCGATGAGGCAGGCGGGCAGGTCCAGAGCCAGCTCTTGCCGCAGCGAGATGTCGGGCCTCTTGGCGAACGGCTGTAACGCGAGGACCTGAGCGACGACGTCGTTCAACGAGCCCTGCGAGAGCACCGGCTCGACCCGGGCCAGGCGCTGATAGACATCCAGCTCGCGCTCGAGCCGTTGGCACTGCTCGAGCATCAGGTCGAGGTACTCGGCTCGTGCATCGAGAGGGCGCCCCAGCCGGCGCTCTTCATTCAGAAATTGAAGCGCTCCCTTGAGGGCCGCCAGGGGATTTTTTAGATCGTGGGCGAGCTGCTCCGACCAGCGCCCGAAGAGCATGAGGCGCTGTGTCTGGTCGCGAGCCGCGGCTCGAATGCGCGCGAGCTCTCCCAGCGCCACTCCGAGCAGCAACGCGGTGCTCCCCGCGCCGAGCACGCCGAGCGCCAGCGGCCCCGAGAGCCAGCGGATCGCCGAGAGATAGGCCGTGATGCCGACAACCCCACCCAGCGCCGCGTAGCAGAGCAGACGGGCGGGGATCCTTCTGCCCAGGAGCTCGAGCCTGAGAGCCGCTGTCGCGAACAGCGCCAGGCCCATGAACATACCGATGCTGGAGACGCGCAGGCGCGGAAGCCCGATTTTATCGAGCCAGAGATCGCTCGAACCCACCAGCGTCGCGATCGAGATCGCGATCAGGATCAGGCGCGTGCGTGCCCGTTCGGCGCGGTCGACGCTGCGCCGCGCGTGCGCGACGAGCAAGTAAGCCGCGAGCGCCATGCTGAGGCCTGCCCCTGCCAGTAGGAGCCGCCACCACCACGCATACCGCAAGGGCACGAAGCTGGCCGCCAGCGCCAAGAGCCCGAAGCCCACATAGGCCAAGAGCACCAGGCGCTGCAGCGACTTGGCCTTGCCCACGAAGGAGACCACCACCTGAAACCCGAGCGCCGGCAGCAGGCTGGAGAAGAAGCGATCGACCAGGCCCCATTGCCGCGCGCCCGAGAGCTCTTGCGCCAGCTCGGCGAAATTCCAGGCAAAGACATCCAGGAAGAGCACGGTCAGCGCGGCCGCGATGCGGCTCTGGCTCGCGCGTTGCCAAGCCAGGATCGCGAACGCGAGGTGGCCAGCGCACGCGACCATCGTCAGCAGCTGGTGGACCTGCATCAAAGTCGAGTATAACTCAGCATGCCAGAATCTGCCGGAACCGTCCTGATCGTCGACGACGACGGCGCCTTGGGCAAGGTCCTAGCGGCATTGCTGGGCCAGGCCGGCATCGGCTCAGTCTACGTCGCGTCGGCGGAGGCGGCGCTCCAGAAGCTCGACGAGCAGTTGATCGACGTCGTGCTCAGCGACCTGCGCATGCCCGGCATGGGGGGGATGGAGCTGCTCTCGCGCGTCGTGCAAAAGTGGCCGGACGTGCCCGTGGTGGTGCTCACGGCGCACGGGTCCGTGCCGCTGGCTGTCGAAGCCATGAAGCGGGGCGCGGCGGACTTCGTGCTCAAGCCTTTCGAGCGTGAAGAGGTCCTGTTCGTGGTGCAGAAGGCGCTCGCGCGCGCGCAGGCTGGGCGGCCACCGGAGGGGAGCTCGTTGACCGCCGAGCTGATCGGGCAATCGGGCGCCATGGCGAGCGTGAAGGCGCTGATCCGGCGCTCGGCCGCCACGTCCGCCACCGTGCTCATCAGAGGGGAGACGGGCACGGGTAAAGAAGTGGTGGCGCGCGCCATCGTTCAAGAGAGCCCGCGCCGAACCCAGCCGTTCGTCAAGCTACACTGTGCGGCTGTGCCAGAGGCGCTGCTGGAAAGCGAGCTGTTCGGACACGAAAAAGGCGCGTTCACCGGCGCGGTCGCGCGCAAGGCGGGGCGCGTGGAGCTCGCGGCGGGAGGCACGTTGTTTCTGGACGAGATCGGGGATGTGCCGCTCTCGATCCAGGTCAAGCTCTTGCGCCTGCTTCAAGAGCGAGAGATCGAACGAGTGGGGGGCGTCGACACCATCAAGGTAGACGTGCGCTTCATCGCCGCCACGCACCGCCCGCTCGAGCAGATGATCGAGCGAGGCGAGTTCCGCGAGGACCTCTTCTATCGGCTGAACGTGATCCCGGTGGAGGTGCCACCTCTGCGGGAACGGCGCGCCGATATCGCGCCCTTGGCTCGGCATTTCAGTCAGGCGCTGTCCCTGGCGCACCACGTGCCCGCGCTCGAGATTGAGCCGCGCGCCATGGGTCTGCTGTGCGCCGCGCCCTGGCCAGGCAACGTGCGCCAACTGGCAAATTTGATCGAACGGATGCTGGTGCTCGCGGAAAACCCGCGCATCATGCCGAGTGACGTCGAGCGCGAGCTCGCGCGCGGAGTGAGCCCGGCGGGCGTGGGCGCCAGAGCACTCGAAGGCGGAGCCCCGCTCTTTCTCGGCCAGCCCTCCCTCGGTGAACAGCGGCATGAATTCGAGCGCAGCGCGCTGCTCGAGGCGCTCCGCAAGGCCAAAAATAACAGGAGCCTCGCCGCGCGCATGCTCGGCATCAGCCGCAGGACGCTCTACAATAAGCTCGAGGAGCTCGGCCTCCGCTGAAGCA
>JAYTOL010000183.1:0-1804 GCA_043747815.1 Deltaproteobacteria bacterium | reverse complement strand
CCCCCCCCCCCCCCCCCCGCCCAACGGCCGGCGACGTGCTCCGTGTAAGCGAGATGATCAGCGACCGAAGCAGGGCGCGCGGGTGCTTCGACGACACGTCGGCCAGAGCCAGATCGACGCTGCCAGGTTCATGAGGAACAGACGCCCGGGGTGCGGCTGCCTGGCGATCGAGGTGATCCGGAAGTCGGGCTCGATCGACGCGCTCGATATCTACCGCAAGCTCCGCGTGCGCGAGGTGTGGATCTGGCGCAAAGGGGCGATCGATGTGTAGGGCTTGAACAACGAGGTTTACGAGCGCCAGCCGCCGCGGCTATCGCGGCTTGCTAGCGACCACGAAGGCGACGTTGGGCTTGGCTCCGACGTCGGGCTGGACGCTGTCGGCGAACCCCGCCCGCCTCACCTCGCTCTCGAGCGTGCGCTTACTGAAAATTTTCACCGTCGGAGCCTTGCCGAGGCTGCGCATCATCCACAGCAGCGGCCGGTAAGGCGCCCACGACCCACCGAGGCAGACGGTCGACGAGACGAAAAACCCGCCCGGCTCGAGCAAGCGAAAAATTCGAGCCAGCGTGGCCGGCAGGTCGTCTACCAGGTGCAGCAGGCTGTACGCGCACACACCGCGCAGACTCTCGTCCTCGAACGCGGTGAAGCTCTGGTCGAAAGGGCCCACGTGGAACGTCGCGTTCGTGACCTCGGCGGCCTCTGCCTTGCCTCGCGCGATGCGGATCATCTCGCTCGACAGGTCGAGCCCATGGACGTGAGCGCCGCACGGAGCAAGCCGCAATGCCAGCGATCCCGTTCCGCAGCCGATGTCGAGGATGACGTCGGTCGGGGTCATCAGGGACTTCGTGACGGCGATCTTGCGCTCGAAGGCAGCGGGGTCCTCGACGGGTTTTCTCGCGTACTTCTCGGCTAGATTGTTCCAGAAGGCGGCGTCGGTGTTCACGTGGGGCTCCTTGTCATTCAGTCTCGATGCTCAGCTTGACCAGCTTGGAGACGCAGCGCGACATGACCGGCGCACCCTACACGCACACTGAGCGATAGACGAGATCCCATCCGGAGGCAGGGTGTTGCATGGCTGCTCCTTTGACGAGCCAGCCCGCTTTCGAGGCGAAAAAGCCGCCCGACGCATTCGAGCAGCTGCACCGACGGGCTCACCTCCGCGCCCTGAATCGGCGTGAGGGCAGGAGCTCGTCGTGCACGCTCTGACCTCTGAGCGCCCCCACCCGTCGTGCTGCGCGCGCCGGTCTCGCGCATTTTGATGCCCCCACCCGTCGCGCAGCGCGCCGACCTCCCCCTGTAAGATGTTTGGGTCTCGGCCGCCTCACCCGGAGCGCCCAGTCTCCGCTTAGCCCTCGAGGGCCAAATTTGGACAAGCGCCCGGGTGAGGTGGGTCGCGGCACACGTCCAATGGGAAGTTCGCGCCAGCCGAAAAGCATGAGCGCCATTACAGGGTTGACGAGGTGCTGCGATGGGTCGAGCGGAAGGGAGTTCGATTGAGGTGTCAGACGAAGAAAAGGATCTCACATCAATATTTGTTGGAATCGACTGGGGGTCGGAGCAGCACCAAGTGTGCGTATTGGACCCGCGCCGGAAGGTGTTACTGGAAGCGGGATTCGGGCATTCCGGTAGCGCTCTCGAAGAGCTCGCCCAGACGTTGTTTCGCTTAGGCGGCAACGACGCCGAACGGATAGCGGTCGCGATCGAGGTGAGATTACCCCGCTTTGGTGGACACCCCGAAAGGGACTACTCTCCTCGGAGATCCGCCAATGCAGAAAAGAAATTCACGCCCCGAATCATTCAAGAA
>JAYTOL010000182.1:0-3803 GCA_043747815.1 Deltaproteobacteria bacterium | reverse complement strand
TGGCGCTGGGCCGTTTGCTTTCCATCTCACACGGCTCCCTCAAGTCCGCGCGCACCCCCGTGGACCAAATTTCCGCGGATCCTGATGGCCATCTACAACTGAGTGCTCACAGTGAGCGAATCGTGGCTATATCCGGGTTTCGGTGGTCAAAAAACGGACTGATCGCGGGGCCGGCGCCCGGCGCGCTGGTTACACGCGGGACGTTTGTTCGAACCCGAGCTGCAAGCAGCGTGACGGGCGCCAGCCGTCGCAACGATTCTCAGTGCGCAGCCGCAAACCCTCCATGACGCGCATCATAGCCTGCCCCTCCATCACGCTTTCCCGAGGAATTCGCAGGCCCCACGTCACCTTTCAATCCACGAAAACTCCGATAAATTCGCCAAATCGCTGTCAGTCTCCCGGGTTCGAATCCCGCCCTCTCCGCACATGGGGTGCCCCCACCCGTCGCGCGCAGACGCGCGCCGACCTCCCCCAAGTCCGTGCTCGGCGCTGCGCGCCTGCGCGCGAACGGAGGAGGTAGACGATGTCGGCCATTGGCACGGCACCTCGCGTACCAGCGCCGTGCGCGCCCGTCACGAATGCGAGCGTGATAGCGCACCACGACCTCGACCACGAGCTTCGCGGCAGGTGCGGCGAAATCGGCGATGAAGTGACCGAGCGGCAGGTGCCGCCGAAACCAGACGCCGAGCTGGCCAGCGTGGGTCGCCACGCAGCCTAATTGCGCCGTCAAGTAGGGGTGGCGACGCTCAGGCCACCTGCCTTTGCTACATCCGCTAGCCGCCTGTCATAGGTGATCATCGCATCGAACTCGTCACCCGCGTCGGCCGCGATGCTGTGCGCCGTCGACAAGTGGATTGCGTCAAGGCTGCGCAGGCTGGGATCTTTGCGTCTGCGCCGAGTCCGAGGATGGAGGTGTTCGAGCCCACCACGATGCGAGCTACACGGTCTTGGCGCGCAGCCGAGCAGGTCCGGGAGTGCCATCGTTCTGGACGACCACCTTGTCCACAGTGATCCGAAGCGCCTCGAGTGGTTTCGCCAGGCGCTAGTCAAGGCAGCCGTCAGGACGCGGGTCATCATCCTCACCTGCCGGCCTCAGGACTATCTTTCAGACGCCGAAATGCCTGAGGCCACGCCGTTTATCGACCTCGCGGGTGGGGCGATTCGAGCGGTAGACCTCGCCCGCGTGATGACGAGGTATCAAAACACGGCGGCCCAGGCACCGCCGGAGAGCAACGTCGAGCGGGTTGAACAGGCGCGCGCTTCTTGACCACGGGTCGAGATCGTCGATTTGGGCGGGGCTGAGGGTGGTCCTCGCACCCCCGGGCTCGCGCACTCCGTCGTGATGGCCGGCCCGATAACGCGATCCATCACCCGCACAGAGTGGTGCCCAACGTTACTTTCCGTCGGTGCTGGCCTAGAGCGCGAGTCCAATCCTAGCAGAAAGCGACGATCAGTGTTACTTTTTGCAGGCTGCAGATCTCAACCATGTCTAGTGCCGCAAAGTACATCCTCGAGCTCGCCGCGCGCGGTCGACACCACTTCACCACGACCGAAGCTGTGGCGTCGCTGGGTGGCTCCGTTCCCACGGTGCGCGCTGCGCTGCGACGCCTAAAGGCGAAGGGGGAGATCGCTGCCCCTCACCAGGGCTTCTATGTGATCGTTCCGCCAGAGTACCGGCGCCTCGGCTGCCTGCCCGCGGAGCAGTTCGTGCCGCAGCTCATGCAGCATTTCGGTGGGGCGTATTACGTCGCTCTTCTGAGCGCGGCCGAGCTCCACGGCGCCGCCCATCAGCGGCCCCAGAGCTTCCAGGTGATGGTGAAGGTAAACCGCAGAGCCCTCGAATGTGGTGAGGTGCGAGTGCAGTTCGTTGCCCGCAAGGACCTCGAGCGCACCCCTGTCATCGAGAAGAACACGCCACGCGGACCCCTGCGCGTGGCGTCGTCCGAGGCGACCGCGCTCGAGATCGTGGGCTACGCCGATCAATGCGGTGGACTCGACAACGTCGCTTCGGTGCTCGAGGAGTTGGTCGAGGCCGTCGACCCGCAGAAGCTCGTTGCCGCCGCCGCGCTCTGCCCTGTCGCGTGGGTCCAACGTCTGGGTTACCTCCTGGATGTTGGCGGTCATCGAGAGCTAGGCGACGCGCTCGCCCCCCACGTGCAGACCCACGCCCACGTGGTGGCACCACTCGTACGGGCGATGACCAAGACCGGCGCCGAGCGCGTCGAACGCTGGAAGCTGGCCGTCAACGCGAGTGTGGAGCCTGACCTGTGATTCCGAAGGACTTCATCACCGAGTGGCGGGCCTCGGCTCCATGGGTTGCCGACCGTCAGGTCGAGCAAGATCTCGTCATCTCTCGGGCGCTCGTCGAGCTGTTCTCTCGCCCGACCATCGCGAACGCGCTCGCGTTCCGCGGAGGCACCGCTCTCTACAAGCTTCACTTCCGTCCCGCCACGCGCTACTCGGAGGATATTGACCTCGTGCAGACCGAGTCGTGCGGGATCGGTCCGGCGCTCGACGCGATCCACGAGGCGCTCGACAGCTGGCTGGGCAAGCCACAGTGGAAGCAGTCAGAAGGACGAGTGACGCTGAGCTACCGCTTCGCGTCCGAGGACGTTCCTCCCGTCCGCTTGAAGCTGAAGGTGGAGATCAACTCGCGCGAGCACTTCACGGTCTACGGTCTGAAGAACCACCGTTTCGAGGTCGATTCGCGATGGTTCTCCGGCGTTGTCGATGTGCGCACCTACGAGCTGGATGAGCTGCTTGGTACGAAGCTCCGTGCTCTCTACCAGCGCAAGAAGGGGCGAGACCTATTCGACCTCGGACTCGCGCTGCAACATGAGGGCGTGTCACCCGAGCGCATTCTCGAGGTCTTCACGCGGTACATGAACGAGGAGGGCGCGCGGGTGACGCGCGCGATGTTCGAACAGAACCTCGCCGCGAAGAAGGCCGACAAAGTCTTCACAGCGGATCTGACGCCGCTGCTCGCGAGCGGCGAGACATGGAGCTTCGACGCCGCGTATGATCGCGTGTGGCGCGAGCTCGTTGGCAGACTTCCAGGCGAGCCCTGGAAGGGAAACTGAAAGCCGGAGACGGCGTTCGACTGCACGGTTCGTCGCACCGATGCTCCTCGGAGACACCTGGGAACGCCTGACTGCCGCCAGATGGCTAGTGCCTCATGCTCTAAATCCGGCCAGATGGGCAGCTCTGCCGTTTCGCCGCTTGTGCCGCTCGTTTGGCGCGGGGCTCTACGTCAGCGAGATGATCACGGCGCGTGCCCTGGTCGAACAGCAGCAGAAGACGCTCAAGCTTGCCGACTTCGGGCCCGACGAAACGCCCCGCAGCCTGCAGATCTACGGGGTCGACCCCCACTACGTGGGCGAGGCCGTGCGGCGGCTGGTGGGGGAGGGTAAGGTCGACCACATCGACATGAATTTTGGCTGCCCCGTGCGCAAGGTCACGCGCAAGGGTGGGGGGGCCGCAGTGCCGGCGCGGCCGAAGCTGCTCGCGCGCATCGTGCGTGCCGCGGTCAGCGCCGCGGGCAAAGTACCCGTCACGCTCAAGTTCCGCATGGGCATCGATGAAAACCTGCGCACGGACCTCGCCGCGGGCATGATCGCCGAGGCGGAGGGCTGCGTAGCTGTCGGCCTGCATGCGTGCACCGCCGCTCAACTGTACGACGGCCAGGCGTGCTGGGCCGCCATCGGTGAGCTCAAGCAGCGCCTGCGCATTCCGGTGCTGGGCAACGGTGACATTTGGGAAGCGTCGGACGCGCTGCGCATGATGCGCCAGACGGGCTGTGACGG
>JAYTOL010000181.1:0-13891 GCA_043747815.1 Deltaproteobacteria bacterium | reverse complement strand
GAAACTCGCACGGAATTTCCTCGCGTTCCTTCACCTGGCCTCCGCCTTGGTGTGGCTGGCCTGATCGAACGAAAGAGGGGTTTGAAAACACTCCCTAGTGCGCGGCGCGATCCTCTCTCGATTTTCAAGCACCACGGCGTAGCGACTCCTGGCAAGAGGCCTCGACACACCGGGCTCGAGCTTTCGGCTGGCTTCGACTTCTGCATCGAAGACGTCCGGGCGCTGCCCTAGCGCCTGCCGTGGTAGCCTGCGGTCTTGGCAAAAATAACGCCGTCGCGTAGCTCACCCTTCCGGTGCCTCGACGCTCGAGCGGCGTAGATGGATCTGCCGAAGCAGCGGCTCGCGCAGCAACGCCTCCTGGGCCCGGCCTGCGCTCGCCCCGAGGACGTCGTGCAAAGCCTGCTCGCCGTTCAGTCGCAGGATTACCTGGGCGCCAAGTGGGCGGTGGCGCAGCGAACGCAGGGCGGCGATGACGCTGCAGTGCAGGAGGCGTTTCAGGGCGGGAGAATTCTGCGCACGCACGTGATGCGGCCGACGTGGCATTTCGTGGCGCCTGCCGACATCCGCTGGCTGCTCGAGCTCACCGGCCCGCGCGTGCACGCGCTGAACGCTCATTATTACGGGCTGCATGGGCTCGATGCACCGGCTGCCAAGCGCTCCAATGCGCGCATCGTCAAGGCGCTCTCCCGCGGCGAGCACCTGACGCGTGATGAGCTCGGGCGAGCGCTCGCCGAGGGAGGCCACGCGCCGAGCGGCAACCGGCTCGCGTATTTCATCATGCGGGCCGAGCTCGACGCGCTGATCTGCAGCGGCGCGATGCGAGGCAAGCAGCACACCTACGCCCTGATCGAAGAGCGAGCCCCGCGCCTGCAGGCCCTGGGGCGCGATGAAGCAGTCGCGAGAATTGCGCGCCGTTACGTCAGCGGCCATGGGCCTGCTCAGGCGCAGGACCTCGCGTGGTGGTCCGGCCTCAGCGTGGCGGACGCGAAGCGCGGGCTCGAGGCCAATCGCAACGAGCTAGAACGAGCAGTGGTCGAGGGAAAGACGTACTGGCTCGCGCCCACCCCGCCCGTAACCCGCCAGCGAGGCCCGATCGTGCACCTCCTGCCGAATTACGACGAGCTGCTGATCGCGTTCAAGGACAGGAGCGCCCTGCTAGATCCGCGCGTCACGCCGAGGACCGGCGTGCTCTCGTCACACTTCGTTCTGATCGGCGGGCGCATCGTCGGCGGCTTTCGGCGCACGCTCACCAAGCGCGACGTCGTGATTAAGGCCGAGCTGCTGAGGCCGCTGACCGCGGTCGAACGCAAAGGGCTGGACAAAGCGGCCGCGCGCTACGCAGAGAGCCTGGGGCTCGCGCTCCGGCTCGAGACCACCGTCGTGGCGTGAGCCGCGCCGATAGCCCTCTCGTCAATCCCTCTCGTTACGGCGCCGCTGGCGGGTGGACCCCGCCATCACCCGAGCTCGCACAACTGCGCCGGAAGTCGCGCCCAGCATCTTCTTCCCCCCATACGGGCAACGATGGTTCGTCGCAGGTCGAGAGGTAGAGATAGCAGCCGAGCCCCGGCTGACCGAGCCACAGGTAGTCGGTGACGGCCGTGCAAGCTTCCTCCTCGAGGCAGCGCTGCATGCAGCTGACGAGGTCCGTCGCATCGGTCTCGAGCACATGCTGCCCGCCCGCGTTCTCGCAACGCACCCACTCTCCGAGGAAGTCGAAGCGGCAGTCGCCCGGCGGAATCACTACCTCCGCCGGCGCGAGCGTGCCGAGTGGGCGGGACGTCTCGAGCTCCGTGGTGGGTAGCGGCGGCAGCTCTGCTGGCGCGCTGGGCGGAGGCCCCAAAAATGGGATCGACGGCGCAGCGACCAGCGCGCTTTCTTCGGCGGGGGCGGGCGCTCCTGGGGCTCCATCGCCATCGTCGCTCGGGCGCTCCGCCTCGCTCGTGCTCGAGACCGAGGGGGAGACGGGGAGGGTCGCTTGCGTCGGGCCTTCCTCTAGGCTCCTGCCGGCGCTTCCTCCGCAAGCCACGCCGAGCATGCCGATGAGCGCTCCGATGAGCACGTCGAACGCTTGCGCTCCGAGCCTGCGGTGGGCCGCTCGCGGGATGCTTCCAGGGGTAACCGAAGTGAGGCGCATGTCCCCCACATCTAGCAGCCGCTTCGGCGCGTGCCAGCGCGGCCGGCGGGCTGCGGCGGGATCAGCCGCCGCCTTCGCAAACGGCAGTCCGAGTATCACGCGACCGTTCCACTATGACGCGTTGGCTATCGTCGTGCTACTGGCTGGCGAGCTGCGGCAGCGCGCCGCGGATTGCACCCGCATGAAACACCAGCTCACCCCCGACGCCTGGTGCTATGAGCGCCGAGCTGTGGCGGCGGAACAGTCGACCCTCACGATCGAGGACGCACTTTCCGACCTCATTGGGCGGTAGCAGTCTGATCGTTGCTCGAGCTTCGCTCAAGATGGCGTGCCAGCGCGTCGCGAGCTCCGCCGCGTCCGGGGCCGGACCGGAGAAGGCAAGTGAGCCCACCTCTTCCGCAGAGTAGCGGCCGTTCTGGGCCGCGTGCTCCAAGATCGAAGTGGGGCTAAATCCGGGATCTTTGCTGCACGCGGCCCACGCCAGATAGCCCAGCGGTTGTAGCCGGGTGTCGCATTCAATCACATCGACCCAGTCGCGGACCTCGAGGCGACCCACGAGCGCCAGGACTTTATTCGTAGCCAGATCGATCGGGTGCAGCGTGAGGCCGAGCTCCGCGTGCTCGATCAGAGGGAAGAATCGATAGGCGCTGTCGCGCACCCACTGCAGCAGCACCGCCTCACCCGGAGTGCTCACCTCCGCCTCCACAAACGACGGCCGCTCCCGCAGCACGTGTACCGAGAAACCATGCCCTTCCAGCAGCTCTCTATCGCCGCGCCAACTCGCATCCAGCGCGCTCGCGGTGTCATGGAAAAGGTCCACGTCCGCGGAGAGGCGTGGCGTCCCCAGCAGCTCGTTCAATGCGGCTCCACCGGCCACGTAGCTCTCCCCCGAGGCGATTCTGCTCTTGGCTATGAGCCTGCAGACGTTGCGTTGGAATGTCGTGAGAGCCACTCGCGCAGGGTAGAGATTCGCCGGAACGCTGCCAAGTCTCCCGTTCGTTCGATCATCGAAAGGACACGCAGTTGCTGCTCTGGAGTTTCAGGGTAGTAGCCGGGGCGCAGGAACCATAGGCAACGCGTGCGATACTCATCGACGAGCTGGTTGACCTCCTGAGCGATGTTGGAAGCCTCGGCATCCATTGCTAGACCCTAGCCGATCAGCACGCCGGAGCCAGGTGTTTGCTCCCGCACGCTACCGTGGTGACGAGCTGCGGCCACCGGGCCCGCGGTGGCGCGCCGCGGCCTCGCTCACGTGGGCGGCACGCACTGATCAGTACACTCGACAAACAGACATTCGAGCGCCGCGCCCAGCCTCTCCGGGGGAGGGGAGCTCTCGAAGCAGCCCGCCATGCAGCTCGTCTGATCATTTCCGTCGATGCAGGACCACACGCAGCTCATGACGGCTGCGCACGCGGCTTCACTCGAGCAGGCCTCGATAGGCTCGCAACAGGAGCCGGCGAGGCACGTATCACAGGCTCCTTCCGTGAAGGATTGGGGCAGCATGCATGCTGCGCCCGAGGGCTCGTCAGACGCTTTCGAGTCCCCGCAGCTCCAGACCAGGAGAGACGCGAGGTAGAAAACCCAGCTCGAGGGCAGACGGATCCGGATGGCGTCGAACATGCGCTGCACTAGCACATTCCAACGACTCGTCGCGTCACTGCAAGCCCAACAGGCTGGACGCCTCAGGCGGCCAAGCGTTCAGCGATTGGGCACTGGCTCGCATTCGCTCGGCGTTCGTGCTCGAGTGCGCGCCGTGAAGGACGCCTGGGCAGTTTTTTCGAAGGCCTATCTGCGCATCGATCCGCGTGTGCTCGGCCTGTTTCGCGTCGCCCACGGGTTGGTCTTGTTCTACGACCTGGCGCGCCGTTCTTCGGTGCTGGAGAGCTTCTATTCGAACGCTGGCGTGCTCTCGAACCACTACGTCCTGTTCAGGCCGCAGGCAGATTTTCAATTTTCGCTGCTCACGGCGTTCTCGACGCTCTCCGAGGTGCGCTTCGCGTTCGCGCTGATCGCGCTCGTGTACGCGCTCTACACGCTGGGCCTCTGCACCCGGCTCGCGCAAGTGTTGGCCCTCGTCAGCCTGACGAGCCTCAACTCGCGCAACCTGTTCCTGGAGGACGCCGGCGTCTCCACGCTGATCTTGCTCGGGCTCTGGACGATTTTTTTGCCAGTGGGCGCGCGGTTTTCGCTGGACGCGCTGCGCGCGGAGGCACGCGCGCCCACGCTCGCCGAGCGGGTCCGCCTCCGAGAGCGCTCCCGCTCCCCCGTCGCCTCGCTCGCGGTGCTCGCCCTCAACCTGCAACTGCTTGCGATCTACTGGCTGAACGCGCGGCAGAAGGTCGGTCCGACCTGGCAGCACGGGGAGGCGCTGCACTACGTCCTCTGGCAACAGCGGGTGGCGACCGACTTTGCGGTCTGGTTGGCACAGCACGAGCCCCCCTGGCTCTCGCCCGCCGCTACCCACGGCGCGCTGTTTATCGAGTGGCTGTTGCCGCTGCTCGCGCTCTCGCCGATCGGGGTGTGGCCTCGCGTGCTCGCGTTCGTGCTGGCGTTGGCGCTGCACGGGGGCGTCGCTCTGCTCATGACCCTCGGGCCCTTCTCCTACGCCATGTTGGCTCTGGTCATGCTGCGCTTGCCGTGGGAGGCCTTCGCGGCCATCGCCCGCCGCGTTCCACGTCGCCTGGGCGTGGCGGTGCTGCGCGCGCGGGCTCGCCTGGTTCGCTGGCTCCGAGCCAGCCGCTTCGGTCGAGCGCGGCGGCCCCTTTGGCAAGTCGACCTGAGCCTGCTCTGGCGGCCGCCGCGGGAAGGCTTGGTAGCGATCTTGATGATCGCAGCCGTCTTTGACATGAGCGCGCACAATCCGGGCTTTCCCGTGAAGCTCCGCCCGCCGCGCTGGGCACGCAGCGTCACGGGCTATCCGCGCGCTCTCCAGCGCTGGGACATGTTTGCTCCCGACGCGCCGCGCGACGACGGCGCGGGCGTGATCGACGCGCTCACCGCCAGCGGTCGTCACGTCGATCCGTTCACCGGTCTGGCACCTAACTTCGACGTCATGGAACGCGGCCCTCTGCCGCACGGCGGCATTGCGGCCGATTACCTTTTTTCAATGCACTTCGATGCGGATTCTGCCTATTGGCCCGAGCTGAGGCGCTACCTGGCGGAGTGGCACGAGCACGGGGGGCGAAGCGCGGATGACCGCCTCGTCAAGTTCGAGCTCTGGTGGCTCTCGAGGCAATCACCCGAGCCCGGCTCGAGCGTGCCCGGACCCGTTCGCCGTCAGCTCATTCGCAGCGGTCCTTGAGCTGGAACGTTTCCGCCACGGCGGCCATCTGGCGGGCGCTGCGCGACACCATAAGCAACATGGTTCGGCAGTTTTAGGCAATCCGCGCATAGCGTGAGGCAGAAGGAGTGATCTCGCTCATCGCAGCGTGCGCGACGTTTGGGCATCGGAGGACTTGACCGAATGGTCTGTCCCCAGGTAGCCCTCCGCGGAGTATACGCGCGCCGAGCGTACTGTGCCGCTCGCTGTGGCGGGCTGGCGGGCGGCGCGAAGCAAGTGTCCAAAGGACGATATGCATAAAATGGCCATCGGATCGAGTCGTGTGGATCGAGTTTCCTCGCGCGCCGCCAGGCGGCGGCTGTCGCTCACGCGTCACGCGGACGGGCGGGTCTCCGCGCTCGCGCTCCTCGGCGGTATCGCGCTCATGACGTGGGCATCGGCTGCGTTCGCGCAAGCTCCAGCTGCGCCGGCAGGTCCAGAACCCGCACCGGAGCCTTTGCCGGTGCCCGAGCCCGCACCAGCACCCGAGCCTGTCCCCGCGCCCGAGCCCGTCGCCACCGATACCGCAGCGCCGCCAGCGGCTGACGCGACGGCAGGCGCGCAGGTGGAAGCATCTGCCGAGGGCGACCTCGTGCCAGGGGATCTGGCGGCGGGGGGTGTCGAAACGACTAACGTCCAGGGAGACAGCGCCGAGGTGGTCGTCACCGTCGACCGCCGCGCCAAGAACCTGCAGGACTACGCGGGCGTGGCCTCGGCGTTCTCCGAGAAGAACCTCTCCGCGCTGGGCATCACCAGCGTGCGCGAGCTCTCCGCGATGGTGCCGGGCCTGCAGATCGCGACGCAAGAAGGCAACACCGAGATCTACGTGCGCGGCGTCGGCTCGGACAACAACACGGAGCTCGGCGATCCGGGCGTGGCGCTGCACCTCGACGGCGTGTACCTGCCGCGCCCCCGCGGCGCGGGCACGATGTTCTTCGACATCGAACGGGTCGAGGTGAGCAGCGGCCCGCAAGGCACCCTGCGTGGGCGGAACGCCATGGGCGGTACGGTGAACATCATCACCGCCCAGCCGAAGCTGGGTGAGTTTGGCGCGAGCGCGGACGCCACGTTCGGCACGTACTCGCAGCGCCGTTACGAGGGCATGTTGAACATCCCCGTCGGTGATGCGTTGGCCTTCCGCTTCGCCGGTATGTCCGAGGTCCACGACCCGTATTGGGAGAACGCTGGGCCCGTCTACGACCTCGTCGCGCCGGAGAACGCGGACAACTACGCGCTCCGAGCCACCCTGAAATACCAGCCCACCCAGCGCTTCACGGCCATCCTCGCTTACGACTTCACGGCAGAGCGCGGCACCGGGTCCATCGGCTCCAACTTTCAGGGCGTGCTCACGCACCTGGACGACAACGGCACGCCGGGCAACCCCATGGACGATACGCCGGACCCCATCGATCCGGCGGACGTGGAGAACCCGCGCTCGATCTTCATGCGCGGCATGCAGCCCTCGCAGGACATGACGCATCAGGGTGCGCGCTTGAGCCTCGTGTTCGATGCCGGTGACGTGATCATCGACGCGGTCGGCAGCTATCGCGACCTGCACTTCGAGCAAATCACGGGCGCCAGCGCCGGCGTCGTGTTTGACGGCTTCAACTACGCCGGTACGACCGTGGACCGCTACGGCGGCAACCAATGGGAAAGCAACTCCAAGTCGTGGGTCGCCGAGCTGCGCGCCTACGCCCCCGACACGGCGCGCCTGCGCTGGACCATCGGCGGCTTCTTCTTCGACGAGACGCAGGACGCCTTCCTCGGGCAAATTTCGGATCCCCACGCCGGCTACGGCGGCGGTGAGTTCAACATGCCCGGCGTCAAGGGCGGCTCAATCGCCGGTTATGCAGACGCCACCTTCGATGTGCAGGAAGAATTTCGGGTACTGGGCGGTGCCCGCGTTACGCGCGAAACCAAGTCGCGCAACGGTGGCCTCTGGGCGCTCTGGAACGGCCTGCCCGCAGCCGGCTTCGGCCGCTACGGTACGGAGGGGTTCCGTTACAAGGCGTTCGATCGTCCCACGTACACGCGCGGCGACAGCGTCGAAGATCGGGTGAACTTCTTCCTCGACGGCATCGACAGCTTTGGCGCACGTGACGAGGTGCCGCTCAACATCTGTAACGATCCGATCGCGGCAGCTCCGGGCGAGGTGCAGCGGCCGCGCATTGAAAAGGATGCGCAAGGCAATTTCCGCTGCACCAACGAAATTCGTCAATCGCTCATCGACGCGGTTACCAGCGTCGACGACGAAGGTAACACCGTTATCAGCCTGTACCCTTTCGTGGCGCAGGATAACGAAGTAAGCGACGTCTTCTTCGATTGGCGCGTGGGCGCCGAATACGATCTCTCCAAAGACAACCTGCTGTACGCCACGGTGACCACCGGGCACAAAGCGGGCGGCTTCAACGACACCCAAGCGGTGACCGGCTTTGGGGGATTCTTCAATTCGAAGTACGACCCGGAGTCGATGATCTCCTTCGAGCTCGGCTCGAAGAACGTCTTCGCCGACCGCGCTCTCCGAGTGAACGGCTCAGCCTTCTTCTACACCTACTCGGACCTGGTGTTTCAGACCATCGTGAGCGTGGGCGACGACCCCAGGCCCGACGATCCCGATATTGGCCCCCCCTCGAGCGCCGTGCGTGAGAACGCCAGCGCCGCGGCGCGGGTATTCGGCCTGGACCTCGACGTCAACTACCGCTTGCCCGCCGGGCTCGAAGCTCAGGTGCATGCGCTCTTGATGGACGCCAAATTCGGTGACGGCACCGAGGTCGGCGACAGCCGCATCGGCTTTGATATAAACAGAGATCAATACTTGGTCGATCTTGGCGGCAACTCCTTGCCGCGCTCCTCCGCCGCGACGCTCAACTACGCCCTGTCGCAGTTAATCTTCACCGGCGCCGGGTCGTTCAACTGGATCATTCAGGGGCAGACTCGCACGGAGCACTTCCTGAGCGTGTTCAACGGGGACGGCAAGACCGTGCTGGATCCCGTCGATGCGGCGCCCACGATGTCCGCTGCTTACGACGCCTTGCTCATCAACCCCGCGCGCCTGACCGACGTCGTCCCGACCTACACGCGCTTCGACGTGGGCGCGGGCTGGACGCACCCCGACGGGCGACTGAGCATCAACGGCTTCGTCAACAACCTGACGGACATCGCGTACACCACGACCATCAACTCGAACCCGGGCTCCAACTCGCGCTACTTCAACCCGCCGCGCACCGCAGGCGTGCGCGTGCGCGTGGACTGGTTAGTACGGCCCTGGTGCGAACCGCTGTACTTCGACGGGCGCGATTTTGCACTCTTGCGTGCGGCCCGCGTTGATAGAGAGCAACAACGTTTGTGGCTGGCTTTAGCTGTTCGCGCCGCCCTCGAACATTCGAGGGCGATGCAGCCATCCACTGGCAAGAGATCGCTGCGCCGCCGCTCCGCTTACCTTTGGTGATCAACGTTGGAGCGAACAGGGAACGACTGTTGGCGTTGGCCTAAGCCGTCCAGTGGACGGAACTGGGATGCGTAGTGACGCGGGCCCATGGATTCCGGTGTGCAAGTATCCGACGAGATAAGCTGGCGATATGCTCAGGAGGCATCGCAACATCGCAAAGCCCTCGGCGTCCGCTCCAGGAATCGGCAAAGAGCGATGCTCACGCCCGATACTATCTCCCGACGAAGAAGTACCCGGCTGGCGACGCGCCCCTGCCGTCCGCTCTTCCGACCGCCAATAGCCAATAGCGCCGCACCTGCCGAGGTGAAAGATTCCGCGCTCGCTCGGCCCCGATACGCCAGGACTCTGGGCACAAGTGGTCTCTCATGCCTAGATGCGTCCACGGGATTGCTTACGCGCGCGTAGGGTCAGTCAACCCCTCTTGGCGGGGTGGGCGCCTCGCCAATGCACACCTCCCTACCGACGGCGCGAGCAACCTTGTCTCGAGCGATACAGGGCTACAATGAGGCGCATGGTTCTGCTCTCACGACGAGCTGCCTACTGGCAGAGATATGTCGTGGGACTATATGCTGCCTTCCCGTAATGTTTTAGCGTTCCATTACACCAGCAACAATGATCCTTGACGCTAACGCTGTTAAGGTCCGCTGTGGACTTTATACAGGCAAACGGACAGGTCGTCTCGTAGTCGACCGTATACGACAAACAGCTGCTGCCAGGCTGCGGACTATACAACGTGTCGAGCGTGAACTTGTCGTCGCCTGACATCGTGTAAACTACCGAGCAGAGCAGCGGCAGCGTGCAGACGTTGACGCCGTTGCTGGGTCGCATGACTGATGTAGGAGCTAGCATGCCAGCGCTCCCCGGTATCGTTAAGTATCCGCCCGGGGAATCGTTATATGTGTGTCCTAATCCAAGCACGTGGAGCAACTCGTGAATAGTGATGCCAACGCTGCGAGCTCCGGTGTCAGTGACAACCGTATTGACTAGACCGATCCTTGCGCCCGGACGCCATCTCATCTGGGAGCCCTGCGGACTGATGGCAACGTTTCCCGGAAAGGGATAATCAGCGCAGCCGTTTAGGGTGCTCGTTGCGGACGGGCAGACCGTGGCCAGCGATCCGTAGGAAACAAATACGCCGACATATTCGTAAGCCCCTTACGGGCAGCATGAGTGCGAGCAGGCAGAAGGCGCTACAAGCTGCCGTGCATGAGAAAGACATACACGGGTAGTCAGATGGGCAAGAGACCGCGCCGCTCTCGAGCGGCGTGGTTGGAGGACGTCAGGCGCTGGCGCGAGAGCGGTCAGAGCGCGACGGATTACGCGCGCGAGCACCACCTGCACGCGAGGACGCTGACGGTGTGGGGCAGCAAGCTGCGTGTCGAAGTGCCCCCAGGGGCCGTAGGCCGTCGCTCGCGTTCTGGATTTCTGCCGGTTCGGGTGGCGGCGCCGACGTGGGCCGCTGCCACGGGGGGACAGCTCGAGGTCTTGCTTCGCAACGGTCGACGAGTGGTGGTGAGCGGGGAGTTTGGGGCAGAGCGCCTGGCGCGCTTGCTCGACATCGCGGAGGGAGGGGCCTGATGTTGACGTTACCCCCAAGCGTGAAGATTTATGTCGCCGCGCAGCCGGTGGATGCGCGCAAGAGCTTTGATGGGCTCGCGGCGATGGTGGAAGCAGAGTTCGGGCTCGAGCCGCTGAGCGGTCATCTCTTCCTGTTTCTCAATCGCCGAGGACACGTTGCTCAGATTTTGTTTTGGGACCGCAACGGCTTTTGCATCGTAAAAAAGCGCTTGGAGGCGGGCACCTTTAGCTTGTGTCGCCGACCAGAAGGCGAGAGCACGCACGTTCAGATCGACTCCGCCGAGCTCGCTCTCTTGCTCGAAGGCATCGAGCTCAAAGGAGCAAGACGTCGCAAGCGCTACCAGCACGTGACGGATTGATCAGCCGATCTGTCCGCGAGAAAAACCCGACGCGCATCTGACGATTGTCGTTGCACGGTGGATCTGAATTGATCATACCGATGCGCGGTGGTGGTGATGCGCGTCAAAGCATCGAAGCAGAAGCGAAACCAGCGTACGGCGCGAAGGCGACGGCCCTTCGTCGCGAAGATGCCGCTACCCGTGCCGCGAGAGCTATTGAGCGCTGGCGTCGAGCTCGACCCCGAGCTCGAGCAGCAGCGCCAGGTTCAGTTAGAGGCGCTGAAGGGGAAGCTGACGGGACTGCTCGCCGATGGCAAAGGGCAAGCTGCCATCGACCAGATGATGTCGCTCTTCGTCAACATGGGTCGAGAGATCGACCGCTTGTCCTGGCGCGTGCTGCAGGCCGTGCGCTATCGCTTCGGGCGCCGCACCGAGCAGCTCTCTCCAGAGGACTTGCAGCAGCTGTTTCTCGCGCTTGGCGGTGACACCGAGACGGCACAGACTTCTGCCGAGCTGACCGTCCCCGCCGAGGACCCGCCCGAGCAGGTTGATGCGGGCGCGGCCGATGCCGCGAGCGACGACGCGGCCGCAGAAGCCTCTGACTCCGAGCCGGCAACAACCCCGAAGACGAAAAAGAAGCGCAAGCGCGTCCGCTCGATGCAGGTCGCTCCAGGCGTCGAGCGTAACGTCACGGCCGCGACCGTCCCCGCCGAGGAGCGTGTCTGCGCGCTCTGTGGCCAGCCCAAAAAGGTCATGGGCCACGTCGAGCACCAGTGCATCCGCTTCGTCCCCGCCAAGATCGTCGTCGACGTCGAGCAGCGTGAAAAGCTCGCCTGCCCAGACTGCCGCAAGGATGTCTCGGTGGCTCCCCGCAGCATGACGCCGAGTGTGGTGCGCAAGGTCGATGCGTCCTTGCTCGCCAAGCTCGCGTCCGAGAAGTGCTCGCTGGCTCTCCCCGTCGACCGTCAGCGCCGCCAGCTCGCCCGCCTCGGCCTCGACGTGCCGGACAAGACGCTCCAGTCGTACTGGTCCTACACCGCCGACCTGATCGAGCCTGTGGCCTTGGCCGTGCTCGCCGACGTGTTCGCATCCACCATCGTCGGCGCCGACGATTCTCACCTCCGCACGCTCGACAAGTCGAGCCGCCACGGCAGCTTCCGTGGCCACATCTGGTGCTTCGTGGGCACCGATGGCACCGTCGGCGGACGAGAAACCGTCGCCTACGGGTACACCCCGAGCTGGGATGCACGCGAGATCGTCGAATGGTTCGCCGCCATCGATGGCTACATACAGGTCGATGGCTACGCCGGCTACAGCCGCGAGGTCGAAGACGACGACGGCCAGACTCTCGTCGCCGTCCCCGCCGAGCGCAGGCTCGGCTGCGGTATGCACATCCGCAGCAAATTCCACCGCGCCCTCGTCGCCAAGGACCGCCGTGCGGCCATCCCCGTCAAGCACTTCATCGACCTGTACGCCATCGAGGAAGACTGCAAGGCCAGAGGCCTGGATGCCGATGCCCGCGGCGAGGAGCGTCGCCGACGCTCGTTGCCCTTGCTCGACGCGCTCGACGAATGGGTCGACGGCATTCACCCCAAGCTCTTGCCCAAGTCCCCCCTCCGACAGGCCACGACCTACGCCATCAACCAGCGGCCCTTCTTCCGCCGCTGCTTCCACGACGGGCGCTTCGAGATCGACAACGGCCGCACTGAGCGGAGCATTCGCCCCTACGCCGTGGCTCGCCGCAATTTCCTCTTCACTGGCTCCGCCCGCGGGGGCGAGCGGCTGGCAGCCGTCTTCACTCTCGTCGATGGCTGCCTCCTGCTCGGCATCGACCCCTACTTCTACCTGCTCGACATCATCCGCAAGCTCGAGTCCGACTGGCCTCTGAGTCGCCTCTCCGAGCTGATGCCCGTTCGCTGGGCGGTCGAGCATGCTGCTCAGCAGCGTCCCCAGTAGACCGCCCGACGCCGCCGTGGCGAAGGCCGCCGGCGCTGTTGTGTGGATGGGCTCGGACATCGCTCGGCCATTCTGCCTTCCGCTGCGCGCGACGCCACCCTGCTGCCCATAAGGGGCTTACACATATTCTCTCTGGCCTTGCTGCAAAGCGTCCCAGTCACTCTTGAGTATGACCCTAATGCTGGAACTCGAGATGCAGTCGTCAGCTGCGCCGATCACGTCATTCACAGCCAGTTGGACAATGTCGCGCACCAAGGTACTGGGAACCACCACTGCGAGCCTGCCTAGATAGCCGAAGTATGGCCTATGCGTTTCAAAATTCAGGCCATTCATTCGACTAAAAGGAGCAGTATGGTTGATCCCGTCAATAGGCGACAACCAGTTACCTAATATCGTAGTCCCCTTTTCGATCACATCATTCGGCCTGGCCAAGATGCTGTCTGCACTGGTGTACGTGTCGTTGTCGACGATCATTCTGCCAGAAAAGGTCACTCGACTCAGGTCTGCCCCGCGCTTTATCAGAGCGTCTTCGACAATCGCTCGCTCTTGCTCCGATAGCGGAGTAGCGAAGCGCCGTTGAAATTCAGCATTCGCCTCGTCGTAGGTCTGCGGGACGAATGCTTCTTCCGTCACTGCGCCGTACGACGGTTGTGGTGAAGTCGACTGTTCTGATGGCACTTCGTTCTCTGAAAGAACGAAGTCGTCTGTTTGACCCGAGCACCCAGCTAGAATGGCGGCTGTCGCAAACTTACATACGTGGTTCATGTCTCCCTTCTGCACCTAGAGTGAATCGTGTGTCAACGGCCCTTACTGGCTCACACCATTAGTGTATCACCATGAGACAGAGCAGCGCCGTTGGGCGTTGGTCTTTCAGTCGTGCAAACGCTGCCCGGCGAGACCAAGATGCCGCTGCTGGTGTTGATCCTTACTCCCTTCGTGGACAGCGAAGTGAGTAACGTCGTCTTCGACTCTTCCACGGCTGCGCCCACGGCGAATGCATCTGCCAAATGGTCAGCGTGCCACACTCGCTTCCTCGCTTCCTCGCTTCCTCGCTTCCTCGCTTCCTCGCTTCCTCGCTTCCTCGCTTCCTCGCTTCCTCGCTTCCTCGCTTCCTCGCT
>JAYTOL010000180.1:0-79109 GCA_043747815.1 Deltaproteobacteria bacterium | reverse complement strand
AGAGAGGGAGAGGGAGAGGGAGAGGAGTTTTTTGGGGGGGGCGGAGCGGGTGGCGGGTTGTTTTGGGCCCGATCGGGGCGGTGGGGGGTTTGGGGCCGGCTGGTTGGTGTTGGGGCGGTTGGTTTTCTAAGGGGCCTCGACGGGGCTGGTTCTAATTTTGGGATGCGTGGACACTCACCCCCCTATTGGCGCTGGGGCTCATGCATGGCTGGCGGGAAGGGAGCGAGCCGCTGGCGGCGGGGGCCGATGCGCGCCTTTCGTTCGAGGAGCTGTACGAGCTTTATTTCAGCTTTGCCTGGCGCTCGTTGCGTCACCTGGGGGTGCCCGCGTCGGCGCTGGAGGATGCCGCGCAGGAGGTTTGGATGGTGGTGCATCGGCGCCTGGGGAGCTTCGAGCAGCGTTCGGGCCCTCGCACCTGGTTGTTCGGTATTGCGCTCAACGTAGCGCGCAATCGCCGACGCGGTGAGCGCCGAGCCCCGCAGATGCAGCCGCTCTCCGAGCATGTGGTGAGCGCCCGGCCCGACCCCGAGGGCATGCGCGCAGGACAGGAAGCGTGGGGCAAGATGCAAAGCTTTCTTCAGACGTTGGATGAGCAGCGTCGAGCCGTCTTCGTCTCCAGCTTGCTCGAGCAATTGTCCGCTGCCGAGACAGCAGAGGCCACCGGCCTGGACGCGGCGACCGTCTATCACCTGGTGCGGCGGCTGCGCCGCTCCTTCAAGGCTTATCTGGCGCAGCTCGAGGGGACAGAACGATGAAACAGCCGAGCCGCGGTTTTTTGGAAGACGTCACGGAGCACGGCGATCCCGAGCTCGAGCAGCTGTTCGCGGGCGCACGCGAGCTCGCCGAGCCCAGCCTCGCGAATCGTGAGCGCGTGAGCAACGCGCTGCGCGCGGCGCTGCCACAGGCGCTCGTCCCCCACCAACTCTCGAGCGAGCGCGTCGGGGCTGGCCCGAATGCCTCATGGTGGGCAGGCCCAGCCCTGTTTGGTCAGAGCCTCCGAGGCAGCGGCGCGGCGCGAGGCGCGGGCAAGTGGTTGCTCCTGGGCGGAGCTCTGATCGCAGCCTCCGGGTTTTGGCTCGGCCACGTCGCGGGCTACGCTGACGCGGAGCGCGCTCGAGCTTCGGAGCAGCTGGCGGGCTCAGCGCGGGGCACGGCGGAGGCAGCGGGTGGCACGGCGCTGGGCGAGCGCGGCGCGGCACTGGCGGGCGTTGAGCTCGACCCTGGGCCGGAGAGGGTCCGGCAAGAAGCTGCTCCCCCGCCGGAGCTTCGGAGCCCGGATAGCAGCGAGCCGCCCGAGCTGTCACGACCGAAAGCCTCGCCCGCGCGTCAGCCGAGCTCCGCCGTCGAGCCTGCGCCAGCGCAGGCAGACGTCAACTTTCGTGAGGTGCTCGACCAGCTGCGGCGCGCGGAGCAACACCTCCGAAGTGGCCAGTCGACGGTGAGCCTGCTCTTGCTCTCGGAGCTCGACCGTCGCGCGGGTGACGTGCTCTGGGAAGAGCGCGAGACTGCGCGCATCCTCGCGTTGTGCGCGAGCGGCCAAGAGCGCCGAGCTCGGAGCGCCGCCTCCGCCTTACGGCGGCGCAACCGCGAGACCATCTACGCCATGCGCTTGGACGAGAGCTGCGCGGCGCAGAACGTCGACGCCGAAGAGTCGAAGCGAGACTGATCAAAAGCGAACACTGCAAAAGCGAACACTGCGCGCCCAATTTCGATCGCGAGGAACACTCACTCCGCATGAAAATACGACGCACGGGGCAGCCATCGCCGGCAGGAATGGCTTTGATTTTGACACTGACCAGCCTGGGGTGTGCAGACGATCGACTGCGCGAGCTCGGCTACACTCTGGACTTTGGAGCGCCGCCGGGATCGGACGCCGTCGAGCCCGACGCAACCGAGCCATGTGATCCACCCTTCATCAGCATCGACGACGTACAGCGCTCCGTCGCGAGCGATCTCTCGACACGCCCGAGTCAGGATCGGCGATTTTTGCGTTACCTCCAGCTGGCTGCGCGTAGTAACCTCGGCGTTTGCGCCGAGCAGCTCGACCGTGATCGCGCCGCGATCGGTAAACAGGTCAACAGCTTGTCCCAACGCAGCGAGATCGTACCGGCCGTGGTGCTCGGGCCAGGGGGGACGCTGCTGCGCATCGACATCAGAGACTACGGTTGGGATCGACCCGTGAGCGTGGGCAGTGAGAGCTACTCTGATGGCTGGGAAGCGGTGATCGCGGCGAGCCCGTTCGCCGTAGCGCTCGAGGGGCCTGCCGCCTCGTTCGTCGCGGCCGAAGCGCAGAGCTCCGTAGCTGTCCTCAGCGTAGCCGCATTTATCGGCGCGACGAGCTCGGCTCCGTTGTACTACTCGCTGCTCGGCGTCGCGGACACGCTCGGCGCGCTGCGCGCTTCGGTGGGCTTGCCGAGGCAGCTCGATCCGCTGGGCGACGGCGCCGTGCGCTCCGCGACGCAACTGAGCCGTGTGCTCCGGTCCGCCGGCAATTTCAGGGTCGTCGATCGTTACGCCACGAGCACCGGCACGGCGGGCAGCTACTGGGAGGCATTGCTGGTGAACACGGGTCGCTTCCTCGCCAACCCCTTACGCGTGCAGCCGGATGTACAACGCCTGATCACGTTTACGTTACCGAACGACCTGATCGCCTTTGCCGTTACGGATGCGTCGGGGGCGCGCATCGGCGTGCCGGAGGGCGTGCTGGACACGAACCGCGACGACTTCACGGCGACGGTCCAGTCCTCATGCACCAATTGCCACGCCAACGGCATCATACCGCTGGAGGACACGGTCGGGCGGTTGGTCTCGGAGAACCCGGAGAGCTTCCCCGAAGAGGTGGTGGCGGCCTACGCGAACGGCCCGACGCCGGAGCAACGCTTGGAGATCTTCGCGGCGGACTCCGAGGCCTATGCCCAGGCCCTGGTGCGCTCCGGAGCCGAGAGCACTGGCCCGGATCCCATCTCCTTCCAAGCGCTCTTCTTCGCCACCAACGTCCAGCTCCCGGCGGCTGCCGCCGAGTTGTTTGTCGAGCCCGAGGTCTTGAAGGCGAGCTTGGCAGACCTCGACCCAGGCCTGGGCACGCTCCGCTTCGGGCTCGATCTCACCCGCGCAGACTTCGGCGCGCTGTATAGTGGCGCGCTCTGCGACTTGCACGGAAGCTCGGAGAACCGCCCGAGGAGCTCGGAGTGCGACGCGCCGTAGACGTCGCAGGGGCCCGCTTGGGGGCGCGACGCTCGCGGCTGACGCTGAGCGCGCCGCCGCCGCTGTTTTGACTCGTCGATTGTACTACGTCAGGGGCGGCGCTCCGGCGCATACTCTGCCAGGTGAGATCCGCGTCACAGGCCCCCGCGCTGACCCTCGCACTGCTGCTCGGCCTCAGCCACGAGGTGAGCGCAGCGCCCGCCAGCTTGCGCACGAGCGCGGGCGAGTATCTGCTCTGGCAGGCACCTGCCGGTTGTGCGAGCGCAGAGAGCGTGCATGGGCGGGTCCGAGAGTTGCTCGGTGAATCAGCGCTGGACCTGAAACAGGTCCGGCGCGTCGAGGGCCGCGTGACGCGCCGGGCGCGGGGCTTTTGGTTGGACTTGACGCTCGTGGACGCCAGCGGCAAACGCGAACGGCGGCTCGGGGCCGACAGCTGCGAAGACCTCGCCGAAGCGGCGGCCGTCGCCATCACCCTGGCCTTCGACGCGGCTCGCGCGGCCGAGGCCCGCGAGGAGCCCGAGCCCGCCGCTCTAGAAGCCGAGCCGCTGAAGCCTGAGCCGCTGAAGCCTGAGCCGCTGCAGCCTGAGCCGCTGCAGCCTGAGCCGCTGCAGCCTGAGCCGCTGCAGCCTGAGCCGTCGGGCGCGACCGAAGGCTCGCCGACGAGCCCCACGCCGCCGACCCCAACGCCTTCGGACGCAGCGACCGGCGGCGACGCAGCGACCGGCGACGCAGCGACCGAGACGGCAGCGCCTCGCGCCGGCGCGAGGCTGGGCCTCGGCCTGGAGCTCGTGGTCGACGTGAGCTCGCTGCCCGTCGCCGCCGCCGGTGGCAGCCTGCTCGCCGAGCTGCGCTGGTCCGAGCTGGCGGTCGGAGCTTACGGCTTGTGGCTGCCGGGTGCCGAAGAGTCGCTCGGACCTGGTCAGAGCGTTGGCTTTGACTTGCTCGGTGGGGGTCTGCGCACGTGTTACCGGTTGGGGCAAGGGCTGATCGAGACGCAGCTCTGCGGCGGGATCGAAGCGGGTCGGCTCTCAGCGCGGGCTACCGGCCTGCTCCGTGCGCAGGCCGTCAGTGACCTCTGGCTGGCCCCGCACGCCGGGCTCGAGCTCCGGGTCGAGCTCGCGCGAGCCGTTGCCCTTCATGTGCGCGGCGATGCGGTCGCGCCGCTGCTTCGGCAAGACTACGCCGTCAACGAGACCGAGAGCGTCCACCACATAGCAGCTCTGGGCGTACGCGCCGCCGTGGGCGTCCTCCTAGCGCTTTGACCATTGGGAGCCGGCAAGTGACCCGGCCTGCGCCAGCGTTCAGTATTGTGGCGCGCATTGGCTCCTGAGACGGGTTGCGGGGTAATGGGCGTGCTACACAGGCTGAGCGAGGCATCCCCGCGGGAGTTCTTATCAGCATGCATAAATTACCCTTGATCGCCGCGCTCGGGCTCGGGCTCGTCGCTTGTTCGGGAGAGGAAGGCGCGGCGCCGCCCGCCTGTGACGAGGCGGGCCACGCCTGCACCTGGCTCGGGCTGCCCGGGCAATCCGGCTTCAACGGCGACGGTAAGTCGCGACTAGAGACCAAGATGTATTGGTCGATGGACATGGTCTTCGCCGACGACGGCGTGGCGTGGTTCATCGACTGGAACAATCACATGGTGCGGCGCGTCCTGCCCGATCAGACCGTACAGACCGTGCTCGGTTGGACCGACCCGCCTTTCCCCGGTGACGGCGGCCCCGGCGAGGCCACGCCCAACGGCGCGCTCGGCACCGAGGTGCAGATGAACCACCCCACCGATCTCGCCATCGATACCGACGGCACGATCCTGGTGATGGCTTGGCACAACCACAAGCTGCGCAAGCTCGACCCGAACAGCCTGCGCGTCAGCATCGAATGCGGCCGCGGCGCGGGCTTTGCGGGGGACGGTAACGACGCAGCGCTCGCGCTGTTCCGGCAGCCGAAGGCCCTCGAGCTCGGTCCGCTCGGTGAGCGTTACATCGTGGATCAGCAGAACTTTCGCATCCGCAAGATCGACGAGAACGGCATCATCAACACGCTGGCCGGCAGCGGAGTCCAGGGCGACGGCAGCGTGCAGGGCGACGGCGGCCCAGCGCTGAGCGCCAACCTGAGCCTCGAAGCGGGCTCAAACCCCGAGCCGTCGGGCGGCCTCGCGCTCTCGGGCAATCTCTTGTACTTCGCCGATACCTTGGCAAACCGCGTGCGCGTGATCGATCTCGCCGCCTCGCCCCCCAGCATCGAGGCCTTCGCCGGCACGGGCGAGGGCGCGTACACGGGGGACGGCGGCTCCGCGCTCGAGGCCACCCTCAATCACCCGCGCGATCTCGAGATCGGTCCCGAGGGCGATCTGTACGTGGTCGACACGGACAACAGCGTGATCCGCGCCATCAGCGCCTCGGACGGCACGATCCGCACCGTGGCGGGCACCGGCGAGCTGGTGCTCGACCCCGAGGAGGGCAGGCTCGCCACAGAGACGCCGCTCAAGCGGCCCTTCGGCATCGAGTTCGATCCCGACGGCAACCTTTACATCGCCGATACGATCAACAGCCGCATCGTGAGGGTGGCCCGATGAAGCGCCTGAGCCTGGGCTTCTCCGACGCGCGCCTGCCTTGCGCGGCGCTACTGACACTCGTCGCCTGCGGCGGTGGCGACGATGTAGCGGACGTGGTGGCTCCGAGCTGTGACCGGAGCATCGCGGGCAACATCTGCACGATCGCGGGCAGCCGCGAGAGCGGTTACGCGGGCGATGACGGGCCGGCGCTCGAGGCGCTGCTCAGCTTGCCCCAGGACACGCTGACCTCCTCTGACGGCACCATCTACATCCTCGATTGGAACAATCACCGCATCCGCAAGCTCGAGGGCGGGCTGATCCGGCACGTGGCTGGCCGCGGTGAGCTCGGCGGCACGCTGGACGACCCGGCCAACTCGGACTTCAACCACCCGACAGGCATGCTGTTCACCCCCGGCGAAGGTCAAATGATCGTCGCCGCCTGGCACAACAGCAAGATCCGCACCCTCGATCTGACGACGACCGAGATCGTCGACACCTGCGGCGACGGCCGCCGCGCGTACTGGGGAGACAGCGGGCCCGCGATCAGCGCCTCGCTCGATCTGCCGAGCAGCGTGGCCTGGGATCCGCAAGGCAACCTGGTGGTCATGGATCAGGCCAACCAGGTGCTGCGCTCCATCGATGGCAATGGGACCATTCACGCCTTATACGGTCGCTGCGTGATTGACGCCCCGGCGCCGTCGGGTCCCGGTGCGTGCGCCGAGGGCGTCGCCCCGACGTCCTGCGCGCCCATGGGCACCAACCCCTCCGGCAAGTCGACGTGTGGGGATCCGATGGCGACCTGCGGCAACCCGTGCACGCCGGGCTACAGCGGGGACGACATCCCCGCCGTGGACATGCGCCTCGGGCAGCCGTTTGGGCAATCCGCGGATCCCGGCGGCCGCATCGTCTTCGACCCCGAGGGCAGGCTGTACTTCGCCGATGCGGGCAATTCGTTGATCCGCCGCGTCGACACCGACGGCATCGTGCGGCGCGTCGCCGGCATTCCGCCCATCGACGGCACGCCGCAGCGCGGGTACTCGGGAGACGGCGGCCCCGCCACGGAGGCGGAGCTATACAATCCCGTCGACCTCGCGCTCGCCGAAGACGGCACCTTATACTTCACCGACGTCTACAACCACTGCGTGCGCGCCATCGCGCCCGACGGCATCATCAGCACGCTGGCGGGCGTGTGCGGTCAACCGGGCTTTGGCGGTGACGGCGGGCCTGCCGCGCAGGCCCTGCTCAAACGCCCGTACGGGCTCGAGCTGACGGCGGACGCTTTGCTCATCAGCGACACCGGCAACAACATCGTGCGCTCGGTGAAGCGGTGATGGGCCAGGCCGCACCCGCTAGCGAGACATGAGGTCTGCGCTCCCGCTCGGGCTTTGTTTGTGTGTGCCGCTGCTCGGTCCCCTGGGCTGCGCGGATGACTCGGCAGCAGAGCCCGCACCGCTCTTCCCCACGGAGTACGCGGCGAGCTACACCGAGGTGCGCGGTTGCAGGGCCAGCACCGAACACGACTTCGCGCGCGTGCGTGTGCTGGCCGATCCCGACGCCGTGGGGCCCTACCTCGCTCGGGATCGCGATTTTCCCGTGGGCGCGGTCGTGCTCAAGGCCGAGTACGACTTCGCCGACCCGACCTGCCAGGGCCCGATCGCGCGCTGGACCGTGATGGTGCGAGAGGCCGCGGGCAGCTCGCCGGAGGCGCTCGATTGGCACTGGCAAGACGTGTCCGCTAACCGCCAGGTGAAGACGGAAAACGAAGCTCGCTGTATCGGCTGCCACACGGGCTGCGGCGTGCCCCCGGAGGGCTACCTGGGCACCTGCACGGTGGAGGCCAGCGGTGACGCCCTCCGCTGACGAGCCCTCGATCGCGGGGCCCTCCGCTGACGGACCCTCCGCTGACGGCGATTTCCGCAGAAAGCTGCGGGTCGCGGCCGGCGAGTTCGCCCAGCTCCGGCGCAGCTTCAAACGCCGCCTGGGCGTCCTGGCGCCGCTCTACATCACGCTCTACGGCGGTTACGGTAGCAACACCTCGGTGGTGCTGCGCGGCCGTGTGCTCGAAGCGCGCGCTCCAACGGCGCCCAAGCTCGGCGATCGGCGCTATTCCAATTTCAAGCGCGCCTTCGCGCTCATCGAGTCGGACGAGGTGCCCGGGGTGAAGCTCGAGGTGAGTGCGGAGGGCGCGGCCCAGACGGTGACGAGCGACGAAGACGGGTACTTCCACGTGCGCCTCTCTTTCCCGTCGCCGGTGCCCCACGGCTGGCTGCACGTCGCCGCGCGTGTGACCGACACGCCCTACCCCGTGAGCCAGATGCCCAAGGCGGAGGTGAGCGTCCTGGTACCGCCCGCGACGGCGCGCTTTGGCGTGATCAGCGACATCGACGACACGATCCTGCGCACTTACGTGCGCAACCGCGCCAAGATGGTCTACCTGACTCTGCTCAAGAATCCCCTCACCCGCCGGCCCTTCGAGGGCACGACCGAGCTGTATCAAGGCCTGCTCGCCGGCGGTCAGGACGCGCCGTTCTTCTACGTCTCGCAGAGCATGTGGAACATCTTTCCTCTGCTCGAGAGCTTCATCGATCATCAGAAGCTGCCGCGCGGTCCGCTGCTGCTACGGCAGGTCGGTTTGCTCGCGCCCCGGCGCAAGCCACCCCATAAAGCCAGCGCCATCGCCGAGCTCCTGAACACATATCCGGAGCTCCCCTTCGTGCTCATCGGCGACAGCGGCCAGCGTGACCTCGAAATCTACCTCGCGGCTGCGCGGCAGCACCCCGGGCGCGTGCTCAGCATCTTGATCCGCAACGTCTCCCCCATCAAACGCCGCCAGGCGCTCCAGGCCATGGCCCAGAAAGACGCGCCTCCCGGCTGCCCCGTGCTGGTGTTCGACGACAGCAAACAAGCCGCCGAGCACTGCCGCGAGCTCGGCCTGTGGTCACCGCCCGCTATGGTCGCGGCGCCCGTGGCGCCGGCTCAGATGTCTCAGCCCTGACGCGCGTTTCCAGAGCAGGCCCACTAACCGGGGTTCCCCAGTACGCCGACGACGCTCGGCGCCGACCGAGCGTATACTCGCCGCGTGCCGGGCGAAGCCATCTATCAGCTGGTGATCGTGTCGGGCGAGCAGATCACGACTTTCGTGCTGCCGCGCGCTGGGGACGTGACCATCGGGCGGGATGCAGCGGCCGCGCTCCACATCGACGATCCGTCAGTGTCACGGCGACACGCCGTGCTGCGCGTGGGCCCGCGCCTGGAGATCGAGGACCTGGGCGGTGCGAACGGCACGTTTCTGAGGCAGAAGCCTTGCCGGGATCCGGACGCCGGCAACGACACGTTGCATGTCACCGTGAAACAACTTCTCTCGCGGAAAGCCAGCCTAGCCATCGGCGATTGCCTGCTGTTTGGGACGACCAGCGTCGTTTTGGGGCGTGTGCCACGAGTCACGCTTCCCGACCTCGGGTCGGCGCAGTCGCCGAGCGCGAGCGGCTCGGCCGACGTGGTGACGCGCGACCCTTGCATGCAAGCCGTCTACGCGGAGGCGGCGAGGGCGGCCCGGTCGAACATCAGCGTCCTGCTCCTGGGCGAGACGGGCGTCGGTAAAGAGGTGCTGGCACGCGCCATTCACGCGCATTCGCCACGCGCGAAGGGTCCGTTCATCGGCGTCAATTGCGCGGCGCTCGCTGATTCGCTGATCGAAAGCGAGCTATTTGGCAGCGAGAGGGGCGCGTTTACCGGCGCCGTGGGCCGGGCTGGCCTGTTCGAGGCCGCCAACGGCGGAACGCTGTTTCTCGACGAGGTCGGCGAGCTCCCGCTGCCCACGCAGGCCAAGCTACTGCGGGTGCTCGAGGACCGCGCGGTCGTGCGGCTCGGCTCGACCCAGGCACGCCCCCTCGACGTGCGTATTCTGGCCGCCACCAACCGCGACGCCGCCGCCGACAGCCGGCAGGGTCGCCTGCGCGCGGACCTCTATTTCCGGCTCAACGCTGTCTCGCTGCTCATCCCTCCGCTGCGCGACCGCCCGCGCGAGATCGGAGCGCTCGCGACCGCGTTCCTCGGAGCGGCGTGTGGGGACCTGGAGCAGACGCCCGCGTTCACGCTCTCTGCCGCTGCGCTCGAGCGGCTGATGCGCCATGCCTGGCCGGGCAATGTGCGCGAGCTGCGCAACGTGATCGAACGGGCGGTCGTGATGTGCACCGAGGGCACCATCCTTCCCGAACACCTCCCCGCTCCCTTGTTGGAGGCGACCGCTCGCGAGCGCACGGCAGCGCCCAGGCACGCCGTTCGAGGCAGCGATTCACGAGATCTGCCGTCTGAAATCAAGTCGCTCGAGCGCACCAGGATTCTCGAGGCGCTCGAGCAGTGCCGCGGCAATCAAAGTGAGGCGGCCCGCCTGCTCGGCATGCCACGCCGCACGCTGGTGTCGCGCTTGACGGAGCTCGGCCTGACGCGTCGGCGCGGCGAAGCCCCCTGAACATGATCGCGCCGAGCCTGCCGGAGGTCGTCGCCGCACGATATCGACCGATTCGCCTGATCGCGATGGGAGGCATGGGCGCGGTGTATGAGGTCGAGCACACCGGCACGGGCGAGCGCCTTGCGCTCAAGGTGCTCTTGTCGAGCGGTGATGTCAGGCCCGAGGCGCTGGCGCGCTTCCAACGTGAGGTCCGCGCCTCGACCCTGATCGAGAGCGAGAACGTGGTCAGGGTCATCGAGGCGGACGTCGCTCCCGAGCTCGGCGGCGCGCCATTTCTGGTCATGGAGCTGCTCGAAGGGACCGACCTCGAGCGCGCAACCGCGGCGACCGCACCCCCTGCGCCAGCGACCGTGGTCGAATGGCTGAGGCAAGTGGCGCGCGCCATCGACGAAGCTCACCGGCTGGGCATCGTGCACCGCGATCTCAAACCCGAGAATCTGTTCCTGGTCGCGGGGGCCGGCGGCCCGGCGCTGGTGAAGGTGCTCGACTTCGGCATCGTGAAGCTGCTCGAAGAGGGCACTGGCGCGACCGTCTCGGGTCAAATCCTGGGCACGCCCAAGTACATGGCGCCCGAACAGGCGTCCACGACGGCGCAAGTCACGCCGGCGACCGATCGCTACGCCCTCGGCCTCATCGCTTACCGCTTGCTCACCGGTCAGAGCTACCACCAGGGCAGCGTGATGAGCGTCCTCGGTCAGCTGTTGCACGGCCAGCTCGAAGCGCCGTCGGCGCGGGGCTCACGCTTCGGCGCGACGTTCGACGCTTGGTTTCTCCGGGCGTGCCACCGAAATCCCAAGCAGCGGTTTGCTTCCGCGAAGGAGCAGGTCGAGGCGCTCAACGAGGCCCTGGGTCTGCACCTCACGGGGGTCGACGCGATATCACCTGCCAGCGCGGCGAGCTCGATCGTGTTGTCCGCACCGCGTCGGATGGCTGGCGCTTGGTTGACGCTGCTCGTCCTGACGGGTGTCACCGTCATGGGGGCCGGCTCGTGGCAAGTCTATCGGGCGAGGCAGCTCGCTGCGCCGGTCTGCGGTTTGCCGAGCGGCGGGAGCACGGAGTCCTGTGGCGCGTGCATGGCGCAGGCGTGCTGCGCCGAGGCCGAGCAATGCGCTGCGACGGAGGGCTGCCCTGTGGTGGAAGCGTGTGAGCGCGGCTGCGCCTCGGGCGACGCTGCTTGCCGAGAGAGCTGCCGATCGGGCAAGGGCTCGGCCGCCCAGCTGCAACAGGGTGTGGAGAGCTGTCGAGCCAAGAGCTGCGCCGACGAATGCCTTCCGGCGCCCTGGGAGTGCCTGAACAAGGTGGCGTGGCACTTCCCGAGCGTGCCGCCGAGGACGATCGTCATCAAGACCACGACCAGCTGCGCGTCCTGCGGCCTGGGCGGAGGTCCAGCGCCGCTCGCCGGCACGAGCGTGCGCGTGTGCTCGCTCGCCGATCCAGGCTGCGAGCTACCGCTGGCAAGCAGCGTGAGTGACGCGACCGGCGGCGTGAGCCTGAGCATCTACACCGGCATCTACCCGCCGCCGCTTTCGGTGTTCCTCGAGTATCGAAAGCAGGGCTACCGCGAGGTCCTGGTGCACCTGAATACACCGCCGCTCTCGGGCGACTTCGACGCGGGCCGCATGGATCTTCTGGATCCGCAGGTGAACGTCGCCGCCGCTGTCTCGATGTTCGGCACGCCGGTAGATCAGACGCGGGCGTGGGTCAGCGTGTTGCCGACGGACTGCAACGGCCTGCCCGCCACCAGGAAGCTCAGCCTGACGTGGCTGGATCGCGACGACCAGACCGTGACGATACCCTATTTCGCTTACAGCGGCGAGACGTCAGCCATGAACCTCCCCATCAACGGGGCCGCAATCACGCGCGTCGTCGCGCGCGTGAGCGAGACGAATCAGCTCGTCGCGACGACCCACCTGGTTGTGCGCCCCGGAGTGGATAGCATCACGCATCTAGTGCCGACGCCGTGAGCGTGCTTTACAGAGCAGCTCTCAGTTCGTGAGCGCGGTGAGCTCACGGACGCACAAGCTAAAGTGGCTGGCTGTGCCCGGGCTCGCGTGGACGCCGAGTTCGATCGCGAGGAGCTCGGTCGGGTCGAATCGCGGAGGGTTGTCGATGTACGCGGGCCCGCCCACGTCCGCCCATCGAAATACATTGAGGCCCGCATGTACGGGCGACTTGTCGCTGCTCGCTCCGCCCCACATCGCGGACTGCTCGCTCGCCGTCGACGTCGGTAAGCGCACCTGAATCACCATGTTCGGGGGTGGCTCCGAGTCCAGCCGGAAGGCGAAGCCCTTCAGACCGTGAGCGGCAGCGTCGTACGCGCCGTCGTCGTTCAGGCTGAGCCCGATGCGGGCGCCCCAGATGCCACTCCAGTCGGGAGTGCCGTCCGGACCCGCGATGACCCGGGCCGTAACGCCGAGCATGCACATGCCGAGGTCATCCGTCGGAGCGACGTTCGGCGCGGCGGGGTCGGGCGTGATCAAGAGCGAGCAGCTGCTAGCAGGGTGGCGTTTGAGGCAATCCACGCTGTCGGAATAAGCGTACCAATGGCCGCGCATTCCGGTCGCCCTGGTGGTCGCCTCGTCCACTCGACCCGCTTCGTCGGTGGTGAGCACGTAGCCCGTGAGCGGGAGGCCTCCACGACCGGGGGCTGCTCGGTCCGTGGCTGGGCAGCCCGCGAGGCCAGCGGGCGCGAGCACTGTGACCAGCGCGAGCATGCGGCTCGGAACGCGGACAACGAGAGCTCGCGTTCGCGGGCTGGTCCGCAGACAGGCCGCTGGTCTGGATTGCAGAAGGTTTACGACATTCACGAGAAGCTCCAAACCCTCGCAGTCTGCGCCATTGCTGCGCAAGCGGTTGCGCCATTTCCGCTCGAGCGCGCCCCGTCTTGCCCCAAAACTCCGTGAAAAGGCGGGGCACGGGAACGGCGTTTGCCCCAAGGAGGCGAGCGTGAACACGTCAGCGCTCGTTGGCTCACTCCGTGCAGTCGAGCCAGCAGAGGAGGACAAAATGAACGGGCGGCAACAACTATCGTTAGCGTGCTGGGCATTCGTGCTGGGCGCCGGGTGCAGTGCAAATGGCGGCGCTGCGGACCTTACTGGGGATGAGGTCGCGGCGTCGCACGAGCCTTCTATGGCCGAACGAGTCGCCCAGGACGTGAACTGCGGAAAGGACGGCTTCATCTGTAACCCGCAGGGGCTCGCCTTCGCGGCGGTCGCCTTTGGCGTTTCGGATGCGTGCGGCGGACTCATCGGCGACTGTCTGACTCCGCCTCCCGGATCGACCACGGCGACGCTGAGCCAACCCGAACCGGGCAAGCTCTGTCTCACGGGCATCGCCAAGCCGGGAGGTTGGGCTGATCTGGTGATCGCGTACACCGTGTACAATCCGGAGGGCACCCAGGTCCTGAAAAAGTTCGATGCAGACGGGCGCGGGATCACTCAGGCGGCGTTTACGCTCGACGCACCGCCGATCGGAGGCGTCAGCCTCGACGCCGCCGTCGTAACGCGCCTGCAGTGTGAGGCGAACGGCACGGATTTTTGTCACACCTACGGCTTCAGCCTCATGACGGCCCCGCTCTCTCACGTGCCCGTGAGGTTCAGCGAGCCGGGGCCGCAAGTCGCGCCGTTCAGCCGCTTCGAACAGACACGCGCCGGCGAGAGTCAGAGCTTCGACACCAGCGCGCTCGAGCACTTTTCATTCGGCGTGGGACCGGGCGCGTACGACTTCTGCGTCCACGACTTCAAGTTTATCGATGCCGCCGGCAACGAGGTCGAGCCATGAGCGCGGGTCGGGTGAAGCTCGCAAACCTGATGCTTGGACTGGTGGTCGCGTGCAGCTCACCGGTGCCCCCGTCGACGGTGGCAGTACCGTCGGCGGTGGCTGTACCGGCGGCGGCGGTGGCTGTACCGGCGGCAACTGCGGCTCTGCCGACCGAGCCCGACCCCGTGCTCGGCAAGCGCATCGACGCGGTGATCGAGCATGCGATCGCCGAGCAGCAGCTGGTCGGTGTGGTCGTGCTGAACGCGCGCGATGGCAAGATCGTGTACGCGCGCGCTGCCGGGTTCGCGGATCGCGAGGCCGAGGTGGCCATGCGCGAGGACACGGTGTTCAGGCTCGCGTCGATGACCAAGCCGATCGTCTCGGTAGCGGCGCTGGCACTCGTCGACCAGGGCAAGCTGTCGCTCGATGATCCGGTCACGAAGTGGCTGCCAGACTTCCGGCCCCGGCTCGCCGATGGCCGCGAGCCCACGATCACGGTGCGGCATCTGCTCACACACACCTCGGGGCTGTCGTACAAGTTCCTCGAGCCGCCGGGCGGGCCGTATCACGAGGCCGAGGTGTCCGACGGGCTCGCCGAGCCTGGCCTCGCCGCGGACGTCAACCTGCGCCGGCTGGCATCGGTGCCGCTGCTGTATGAGCCAGGAACCCGCTGGGGATACAGCCTGTCGAGCGACGTGCTCGGCGAGGTGGTCGCACGCGCGGGTGGCGCCACGCTGCCCGACCTCATCAGCCAGCTGGTGACCCGCCCTCTCGCGATGACCGACACGGGATTCGTGGTGACCGATCGTGAGCGCATCGCGTGGCCGTACGCGGTGGGCAAACCGCCCGTGCGGATGACCGAGCCGTACGACCTGCCCGCGTGGAATCAGCGGTACTCGCCCGCGCGCATCTTCGATCCGGCGTCGTTTCCGTCGGGCGGCGCAGGGCTGGCTGGTACCGCGCTCGACTACCTGCGATTCACCGAGGCGCTGCGAACCGGTGCGGCGGCGATCCTGACGCCGGAGGCGGCGCGCTCGATGACCGAGAACCAGATCGGCGAGCTTGAGGGCCCCCCATTCCTCCGTCCAGGCGAGCGCTTCGGGTTCGGCGTCTCCGTGATTGTCGATCCCGCCGCGGCAGAGACGCCGCGGGGTCGCGGCGCGTTCGGGTGGGCCGGCGTTTACGGCACCACCTTCTGGGTCGATCCACAGGCGCGGCTATCGGTCGTGGCCCTCACCAACGTCGCCGGTGACACCCCGTTCGAGGGGGACCTCGGCAGAGCGATCTACGCGGCCACCCCATAGAGGCACACACCGATTTCGGTCTGCGCGATCACGCGGACGCGAGGAGGACAGAATGAACTGGCTTAAACGACTAGCGTTGGGGTGCTCGGCTTTCGTGCTGGGCGTCGGGTGCAATCGACAATCCGCCACGGCGAGCCCAGACGCCCCGGGGCCCGCAGCCAGCACCGCGGGAGCCAGCGGTGAGGACGTGAACTGCGCGAAGGAGGGCTTCCTCTGTGCGCCGAAGGGGCTCGCATTCACGGCTGTTGCCCTGGGCGTCTCCGATGCGTGCGGCGGACTCATCGGCGACTGCCCCAATCCGCCCCCCGGGTCGACGACGGCGCGGCTGACCCAACCCGAGTCGGGCAAGATCTGTATGGCAGGCGTCGTCAAGCCGGGGGGATGGGCTGACCTGGTGCTCGCCTTCACGCTGTATTCCGATTCGACGGGAACGAAGGTCCTGAAAAAATTCGACGCGGACGCGCGCGGCATCACCCAGGTCGGGTTTACTATAGATTCGCCTCCTCGCGGAGGCATCAAGCTGGAGGCGGCCGTCACGACCCAGCTCGAATGTCCGGGGGACCCCATGGCTTGTTTCACCTATGGATTCAGCTTCCGGAGCGCTGCCGAAGTGGACGCACCCATGAGCTTCACCGAGCCTGGGCCCCAGGTCGCCCCCTTTACTCGCTTCAAACAGGGGCGCCCCGGCGTCAGTCAGGTCTTCGACACGACAGCTCTGGAAAACATTTCATTCGGCGTCGGGCCGGGCGAGTACGACTTCTGCATTCGCGACTTCAAGTTTCTCGACGCCGCCGGCAACGCCGTCGTGCCCTTGGCGCGTGCCGAGCGATTTGGGCGTGCCCGGCGCGCCTCTCGGGATGAAAGGCGTTAAGAGCTAGCATTCTGCCGACACTTGGCGGTGATTGGGCAGGAGCCGCCCGAGGCGCGAAGAAATCTGGTTCAGCATCCTCACCGGCGCGGCAACGCGCTACCGCTGGTCCAGAAGTGCTCCGCGCCCTGGACAATGCCTGTGCGTCTTCGCCAGTTACTGTACGGGGGACTTGGCTCACTCTTCAAGTGGACCTACAGCGGGCGCGTGTGCGCGCATGACACCAAAACCGCTCGTTATCTCCGAGACAGGGGTAGCAAGTCGCCTCGCTTCAGGCGCTCGCAGGCTTCGACCTCTCATCGAGCTGGAGGTTGAATGACCGCAGCGGATCGCTTTGAAGTCCGCTGCTCTTGACGCGGGGGTCGTTGGCGAATTGGCGGTGAGTAGCGGCCGTTATCGGTCGGGCGCCGTGCTCGCGTGGAGCGGAATGCGCGCAGTGTCGTTCAGCTTCGGACCCGTGCTCGTCATAGAGCTCGGACCGTCCGCCGCCTCAGGCGCTCGCGGCTGGCGTGGGGGGCGAGCGGCGGAAGCGAGCGCCTCGCCGCGGAAAACCATGGCCGAGAGCCCAGGCGGAGCCGCGGACGCGTGGCGACGATGCTTCGAAGAGCCGTGTCAACGCGACCAGCGCGCGCTCGGCGGTGCGATAACGATGGCTCGGGCACGCGCTCAGGCACTTGAGCACGAAGGCGTCCAGCTCGGGGGGAAGATCCGCGCGAATCTGGCTGGGCGGCGGCGGCGCCTGGTCCGGCAGGCTGGACGTGGTGGTGTTCAGCCCCTCGCGCTCAAAGGGCAAACGCCCCGTGAGCATTTCGTACATCACCACGCCGAAAGCGAACAGATCCGTCTCGGGCCCCAGCGGCAAGTTGTCGACTTGCTCCGGTGCCATGTAGCCGTGGCTGCCAGCTCCGATTCCCGTCAAAGGGCCGAGCGACGCGGCTTCTTCCAGCGACTGCGCCAGCCCAAAATCCATGATCACGGCCTGGCCCGTGCCGTTTCCCGGCAGGCGGAGCATGACGTTCTCGCTCTTGAAATCTCGGTGCAAAACGCCAACGCCGTGAATGGCGGCCAGGCCGATCAACAGCTGCCGCGCGATGCCGAAGACCTGGGGCAGCGACGGCAAGCCATGCCGCAAGCGGTTTCGGAGCGTGTGCCCGTCGAGGTATTCCATACTGATGAAGTATGTGGTGCGCCGGGGCTCGCGCGCTTCGTGCACGCCAGCGTCGTACAGCCGGCACACGTTCGGATGCGTGATGCGGCGGGCCATGCGCACCTCGTCCAGCAGCCGCTCTGGGCCCTTGGAGCGCTGGCTCGTCGTGGTCTTCAACGCCACCGGCTCGCGCAGGACGCGGTCGTAGGCTTCATAGACCTGTCCCATGCCTCCGCGTCCGATCCGTCGCCGGATCTCGTAGCGGTTGGCCACCAGGGAGCCATCCGCGAACAACACGGGAAGATGCACGCTCTTCAGCGTATCGGTGTCCTCCTCCGGGCGGGGGGGCCCTCCGTCCGTGGAGACCAGCACGTTCGTGAGCCAGCGATCCAATGAGACCACCCGCTCGCGGCTCGCCGATGCGCTGGTCGGGTAGCGCAGATCGGAGCGCTCCGCGCTCGACAACACGGGCTCGTCAACGGAGACGATCGAACGGATCGTGACCGGTTCGAGGCGTCGGGAACTCGATGAGTGTTCGTTGCTGTCCAAGAGCGTCACATCAAACTCTGCGGCTCGCCGCAAAGAAGCCTCCCAAGGGTCACCCTGCTGCCACTGTCCGCCGACTACCCCTGACCCCATAGCATGACGCGTGCCGCACGAATGCTGGACAGGCGTCCCGCAGCCGAAACTTGATTAACGACCGATTTGCCCAGCGCGGGGCTTTCAGCTGCCTGCTGCCCCAAGGCTCAGGTGTGCCACCAGTGCGACACGACGATCTGGACTTGGCTCAACGCTGGGCGACTCGACGAAGCGCGACGGTAGAAATGCAGTACCCGCAGATTCTGTCCCGCCCGGAAGCCGGGGGAGCGGCAAATACCCAGGCGGCTCGGAACATCCCCGCGAGCTCGGGGCGGCTCGGCGCCCCTCGAGGTGCCTCGCCCGTCACCCCACGGTTGGCGTCGCGCTGCCCTCATAGGCTAGAGTTTCAGCGTGAACCGGTACAATTGCGCCTGTTTTTGCTTGACTCTGCTCGCGGCGTGCGGCTCCGACGAGCCAGGCACGCCCGAGCCCGCCTGGCAGATCGTGCACGACCAGTTGCCCGGCGCGCTCTTATCGGTTTGGGGGACGAGCTCGCGCGACGTGTGGGCGGTGGGCTCGGACACGCGGCAAGGCGGCGGGCCGTTGGTGTTGCACTTCGATGGGACGAGTTGGTCCGAGCTCGCGACCGGCGCGACGGGTGACCTGTGGTGGGTGTTTGGGTTCGAGGCTGGCCCGGTCTTCATGGGCGGCAGCGGCGGCGTGATCCTGCGTTACGAGGGCGGGACCTTGACGCGCATGGCGACCCCGGGGGATGGCGTGGTGTTCGGCCTCTGGGGCTCGGCGCCGGACGCGATGTGGGCCGTGGGCGGGCAAGAGGGCGGCTCACGCGGCGCGTTTGCCTGGCGGCTGGTTGGAGAGGCATGGAGCTTGGCGCCACAATTCCCCGCCGAGCTCGCGGAGACGGACGCCGTCTGGAAGGTGTTCGGGCGGGGCCCGGATGACGTCTGGATGGTGGGCACGGGCGGTAAGACGCTGCACTGGGACGGCAGCGCGATCACGCCGGGTTTCACGGGCCTGGCGGAATCGCTCTTCACCGTGCACGGCAACGCGGAGCGCTTCGTGGCGGTCGGGGGCTTTGGCACGGGGCTACTCCTGGAGCGCCCGGTCGACGCGCCCGTGGAACAGGCGTGGGTGAGCCAGAGCCCGCCCGGGGCGCCGTCGATCATCGGCGTCTACCTCACAGCGAGCGGCGGCTACGCCGTCGGTGGGTTCGGTTACGTGTTTGCGCGGGACGCTTCGGGCTGGAAGGACGAAGACACCGGCTTCGAGGTGGAGTTCGGCGTGAGGAACCTTCACTCCGTGTGGGTCGATCCCGATCAGGGCGGCGTCTGGGCCGTCGGAGGTCAAGTGAGCGTGGCGCCCCTTTCGAATGGGGTAATGTTGCACAAGGGCGCGAAGGTGCCGGGCGCAGAAGCCCTGCGCTGAGAACGCCGGAGCCGAGCCGGAAGGCGGCCGAGCCGGAAGACAGCCGTCACGCACATCTCACCTCAGCGCCACCCGGGCTGCGGTGAACGAGAGGTACGCTGCGGGCGATGGAAAGCCTGACGCAGCCTCTGTACACGAATCGCGAGCTCTCTTGGCTCGACTTTAACCGGCGTGTGCTGGAGGAGGCGCAGGACCCGAGCGTCCCGCTGCTCGAGCGCATCAAGTTTCTCGCGATCGTGAGCTCAAACCTGGACGAATTTTTCATGGTGCGAGTGGCCGGGCTCAAGCGCCAGCTGCGAGCGGGTGACCAGCGGCGGGGCCCCGATGGGCTCACCCCCGAGGAGGTCTACCTCCAGGTGTCGCGCTTGGCGCACGAGCTGTCAGACGAGCAGCACCGCTGCTTCATCGACGAGCTTCAGCCCGAGCTGGTTTCCGCGGGCGTGCGCCTCGTGCGGCCCGAGGACGTCAGCCCCGAGCAACGCGCCTTTCTAGAGCAGTACGTGCGCCACACGCTGCTGCCCGTCCTCACGCCGCTCGCCATCGACCCGGGCCACCCCTTTCCGCACCTCGCCAACCGCTCCTTATGCCTGGTGGCCTCGCTCCGCGCCGACTCGCCGTCTCCCCTGCCGGAGACGAAGCTCGTGGTGGTTCACCTGCCGAGCCAGGTCGTGCCGCGTTTCGTGCCCCTGCCCGACGCGCCCGGGCGACACGCGTTCATCCTGCTCGAGGATCTGGTGCGGCTCTACATGCCCTGGCTGTATCACGGGTACAGCATCCTCAGCTGCCACGCCATTCGCGTGACGCGCGACGCCGAGTTCGAAGCCATCGAGCCGCATTCTCAAAATCTCCTGGTCGCTGTCGAGGCCGGCATCCGAGAGCGTCGCATGGGCGACGCCGTGCGCTTGCAGTACGACGCGGCGCTTCCCAAAGGCGTGCTCGGGACGCTCCTCGAAGAGCTCGAGCTGCAACCCGAAGACCTCTACCCCGGCGAGGGCTTTACCGCCTTCGCGGACCTGTTCCAGCTGCACGCCGCCGTCGATATCCCGCGCTTGAAGGAGCCGCCGATGCCGCCGCACGGCGTCCCCGCGTTTGAAAACGCCCCTGACATCTGGAGCGCGATCCGCGCGGGGGACATCCTGGTTCACCATCCCTACCAGTCCTTCGACGCCGTCACTCGGCTCGTGCGCGAGGCCGCCTTCGATCCCAAAGTCTTGGCCATAAAGATGACGCTGTATCGCGTCAGCCCCACCTCCCCCATCGCGCAGGCGCTGACGGTCGCTGCGGAGCGTGGCAAGGAGGTCGCCGTGCTGGTGGAGCTCAAGGCGCGCTTCGATGAGGAGGCCAACATCCGCTGGGCGCAGGCGCTCGAAGCGGTCGGCGCGCACGTCGTTTATGGCTTGCCCGACTACAAGACGCACTGCAAAGCGTGCCTCATCGTGCGGCAAGATCCGGACGGGATCCGGCGCTACTGCCACCTGGCCACCGGGAACTACAACGCGAAGACCGCGGGCGTGTATGGGGACCTGGGGCTGTTCACGTGCCGGGAGTCGTTCGGCGAGGACCTGACGGAGCTCTTCAACCTCCTCACCGGTTACATGCGTCCGCGGCCGATGCATCATTTGTTGATGGCGCCGACGCAGTTGCGAGAAGGTCTCTTGGAGCGCTTGAATCGAGAGACCGAGCACGCAAAAGCAGGCCGCCGCGCACAGATCATTCTCAAAATGAACAGCCTGGTGGATCCCGTGCTGATTGAAGCGCTCTACGCGGCCAGCTGTTCCGGTGTGTCCATCTCGCTGATCGTGCGCGGTATCTGTTGCTTGCGCCCAGGCGTCGTGGGCCGCTCGGAGCGCATCCGCGTCGTGTCCATCATCGACCGTTTCCTCGAGCACGCCCGCGTCTTCTACTTCGCTAACGACGGCAGCCCGGAGTACCTGCTCTCCTCGGCGGATTGGATGCCGCGCAACCTCGACCATCGCGTAGAAGTCGTGTTCCCCGTGCTCGAGCCAGCGCTGCAGCGCCAGGTGCACGAGATCCTGGAAGTGCAGCTCGCCGATACGGTCAAGGCGCGCGAGCTCGGGCCCGACGGGCGTTCGCGCCGCTGCCGCGCGGAGGATGCGGCACCTTTGCGCTCGCAAGACCGCTTATACGCCATGGCGGGCGCGCAGCTGGTCAACGCGGGCGATCGCATGGGCGCTCCCAAAGTCAAAGCCAACGGGGCATCGGACCTGACGGCTGCCGCGAACGCTTGACCGGGCGCGTTCGCGGCCTCCACGCGCGAGCGCTGACCTCAGTTCACGCGCGTGATGCGACCCAGGCCCGGGATGGCCAGCGGTTGCGGCTATGACGCGGCGTAGTCCACGAGCGCATCGAGATCCACGGGACCACCTATTTGCGCGGTGCCCGATGTCAGAACCGTGAAGTTGTCCCCGCCGCCTGCACAGCGGTGATGGCGATGGTGTACACGATGTCCTCGACCAGGGCGCCGCGCGAGAGATCATTGACCGGGCGGTTCAGCCCCTGCAGCATCGGACCAATGCTGATCACGTTCGCGCTGCGCTGAACGGCTTTGTAGGTCGTGTTGCCGGTGTTCAAATCAGGAAACACGAACACCGTCGCTCTGCCGGCGACGGGGCTGTTCGGGGCCTTCTGCGCGGCGACCTCCAGATTGGCGGCGGCGTCGTACTGCAATGGGCCGTCGAGCGACAGGTCGGGGCGGAGGCGTTGCGCCAAGCGCGTGGCCTCCCGCACCTTGTCCACGTCCAAGCCGGACCCCGATTCCCGCGTCGAATAGCTGATCATGGCCACGTGTGGGGTTATGCCGAAGCGCTCTGCCGACTCAGCGCTCTGAAGCGCGATGTCGCACAGTGTTTCGGCGTCGGGGTCCGGGTTGACCGCGCAGTCCCCGTACACCAGCACCTGGTCCGGCAGGCACATGAAGAAGATCGACGAGACCACACGCGCCCCGGGCCGGGTCTTGATGATCTGGAGCGCGGGGCGGATGGTATTGGCGGTGGAGTGCACCGCTCCGGAGACGAGGCCGTCTACTTCACCGAGCGCCAGCATGGCCGTCCCGAGCCAGACAGTATCCTCGAGCAACTCCGCCGCGTCCTTCTCGGTCAGCCCTTTGTGCTTGCGCCACTCCACCAGCGCGTGCACGTAGTTGTTGCGGACGCTGGCCGGGTCTAGAATCTCCACGCCGTCGGGCAACTGGATTTCGAGGCCCTGCGCGACCCGGAGGACCTCGTGAGGGTCTCCGAGCAGCACGCAGCGCGCGATGCCTCGTTCCGCGCAAATAGCGGCGGCGCGTAAGGTGCGCGGCTCGGTGCCCTCCGGCAAGACGATGCGCGCGCGGCTCTGCCGCGCCAGCTCGGTCAAGCGGTAGCAGAACGCCGCCGGTGACATGCGCGCCTCGACCGGGGCGGCGGAATGCCTCACGATGAAGGCCGCGTCGAGATTTTCGGCGACGTAGTCCATGGTCCTCTGCACGCGTGCCAGGTCGTCCGCCGGAATCTCCGAGCTCATCAGCGTGAGCGAGAGCGCCGTCTCCCAGCTGGTGGTCGGCACGCGCAACACGGGCAAACCCGTCGCGATGGCTGGCGCGCAAAGCTCGAGCACCTCCCGAGGCAGCTCCGACGCGGCGCCCGTGAGGATCAGACCGGCGATCGGGATGGCGTTCATCACACCCATCGCGACCAACAGAATCACGTCGCTGCGGTCGCACGGGGTGATCAAGATCGACCCCGGGCTCAGCGTTCGAATCAGGTTGGGTACCGTGCGCGCGAGCAAGGTGAAGCGACGCACGCGCCGAGCTTCGAAGTCGCCCGCGTGCAGAACATCTGCTCCCAGGTAGCGGGCGACGTCGCTGGTGCGACAGGCAGAGAGCTCGGGGTTCTCTCCGATGAGACCCAAGAGGCGCACCCCGCGCGCCACGAGCCGGATCGCGCCGAGCTCGCGCTCGAACATGTCGCGGGGCGCCGCGGGGGAAATTGGAACGTGGTTGGCGATGAAGCCGAGCACGCGACCTTTGTGCCCACCCCCGTACTGCTCGGCCGCGAGCTCTAACCTGGACGCGAATTCTTCGATGCTCTGCTGGCCTAGCGCTCCGACCAGGATCACTTCCGCGCTCAGCGCCTTGATCAGCTGCAGGTTGAGCTCGACCTCCATGGGTGTGTCGGGCGTATGGACCAGGCCCTCGACCACGACCAGATCCGCCCCCGCCGCCGACTCGTGAAAGTTACCGATGACTCTCGCCAACAAATCGTCGCTGCGCCCGCTGAGCATCAACCGCTCCGCCACCTCGAGCGGCACCGGCGCGGTCGGGCGCAACGCCGTGGTTTGGCGCACGAAGTGCGTCGAGCGCTCGAGCCCGCCGTCGCGACCCGAGACCTGGGCGATGGGCTTGAAGAACCCGAGGCGCACGCCGCGGCTGTCTAGAGCGCGGACGAGGCCGAGGGCGGCCGACGTGAGGCCCACGTTGACGCCGCTCGGGGCGAGGTACAGCGTGTGCATGTTTAGCTCTCCATCTGCAGGTTTGATTGCGAGAGGGCCTCGCGCGCGATCACGAGCTCCTCGTGCGTGGGCACCACCAGCGCGAGCAGCCGCGACTCGCTTCGGGTAATGCGGCCACCCGACGAGCGACCATGCTCTGCGTTGAGCCGCGCGTCGACGCCCGCGCCGAGCAAGGACAGGTGCAACAACGTGAGCTCGCGCACGCGAGCGGCGTTTTCCCCAATCCCGCCCGTAAAAATCAGCGCGTCCAGGCGCTCTAGACTGGCGCACAGCCCGAGGATGGCCTTGGCCAGACGGTAGCAGAAGACCTGCACGGCCAGGCGCGAACGCGCGTGGCCTTGGGCCTCGAGCTCGAGCAGGTGGCGCATGTCGTTGCTGACCCCCGACAGGCCCAGAAGCCCGCTCTGATGATTGAGCAGATGCATGATCTCCTCCAGCGTCGAGCCGGTGTGTTCGGCCAGAAAAGCGTGCAGGTTGGGATCGACATCCCCGCTGCGCGTGCCCATGACCAGACCTTCGAGCGGTGACAGGCCCATGGTGGTGTCGACGCTTTTCCCGCCCCGCACCGCGCAAGCGCTGCAGCCGTTGCCCAGGTGCGCGCTGATCACCTGCAGGGCGTCGAGCGGTTTGTCGAGCAACTCGGCGGCTCGAGCCGCCACGTAGCGGTGGCTCGAGCCGTGGAAGCCGTAACGCCGTACGCGGTGCTGCTCGTAGAGGGAGTACGGGATCGCGTAGAGATAGGCGTGGGCGGGCATGCTCTGATGGAACGCCGTGTCGAACACGGCCACGTGGGGCAGCTCCGGGAACTGCCGCATCGACTCGCGGATCCCGAGCACGTTCTTGGGGTTGTGCAGCGGGGCGAGCGAGCTCAAAGCGTCGAGCACCGCCAGCGCTCCGGAGTCCACGCGCACGCTCTCCCGAAAGGCTTCGCCGCCGTGCACCACGCGGTGGCCGAACGCCACGAGCTGCTGTGTCTGCACCTGCGCGAGCATGTGCTGGAGCGCCGACCGGTGATCGAGCTCGGCGATGCCCTCTCGCCGCGAGCCACTCGCGAGCTCGAGAGTGACGGTCGCCTCGGGGCTACCCAGGCGTTCCGCCAGCCCGTGCTCGAGCGTACGACCGGAGCGCGGCTCGATGCAGGCGAGCTTCAGAGACGAGCTACCGCAGTTGACGACCAGAACCTGAGGCTCATGAGGCACGACGTATTTCCCGGGCGAGCCAGCATGCTCGTCCCATTCGTGGACCCACGCAACCGCCATCGAGCCGCTCGGAGCGCGCGCTCTCGTGCGCCACGCAAACGGCACTCGCTTGTCGCGTTCTATTAACCAAAACGCAATCAAGGCACAGCTCTGACGTGCACATTCGTGGCTCGCCACACCAGCGGCGGGCTTGCCAGCCTGTCGGCGCCCGCCGCAGAAGGCAATCCGCTCGCGGCAGGCCTCACCCGGCGACGGCTCGCGGGGGTCGGGTTAGACTGCGCGGCATGAGCAACACCGCAGCGCATGTCGTGAACGTCGATGAGGTAGAAGAGGTCGAACACACTCGGGGGGACCATTGGGGCGGCTTCGAGCGGCTGCTGACACCGTCGATGCGCCCGCGCGGCGGCAGCCTGGGGGTCAGGCACTCGCGCTTGCCCCCAGGCCATAGCCTGTGCCCGTTTCACTACCACCAGCGGGAGGATGAGGTGTTCTTCGTGCTCTCAGGCCGCGGCGTCTTGCGCTACGGGGACGAGCTGCGCGTGCTGCGGGAGGGGGACTGCGTGTCGTGCCCGGCGGGCACGCAGGTGGCACATCAGATCGCGAACCCGTTCGACGAGAATTTGGTCTATCTCGGGATAGGTGCCAACGACCCTCACGAGGTGTGTGTCTACCCGGACAGCGGCAAGGTGATGGTGCGCAGCTTGCGCCGAGTCGGGTTCCTGGCGGACGCCGACTATTACGCGGGAGAGCCGGCGAAGCCGCAGGTCTTCGAGCTCGCGGCGGAGCTCCTGCTTTCGGCGCGAGGCTCGGACAAGTGACGCAGCGCCGAGCGTGAGCTCGCGACGGTCAGCCTCCAGTCCCAAGAAAGGCGAGCAAGTCGTTGGTGAAGCGCTGCCGGTGCGTGAGGACGATGCCGTGTGGCGCGCCCTCGTAAACGCGCAGCTCACTTCCGCCGATGGCTTCCGCCAAGGCTCGGCCGCTGACCTCGAGCGGATTTATGTCGTCCTTGTCGCCCTGAATGATCAGCGTCGGCATGTCGAGGGCGCCCAGGTGCGGCCGATGGTCTCCAGCCGCGATGCTGCGCGTGCACTCGATCAACGCCTTGGGGCTCGCCGCCAGAAATAGCGAGCGCACCCACTCTGCCATCGCGGCAGAAACCAGCGCATCCTGACCGAGGAAGGCGGAGATGCCGCCCGCGATGAACGCCGGGCGATCCTGCTTCAGGGCAGCGATGAAGGCATCGAACATCGTGCCTGAAACCGGTGCCGGAGGGACGGGGCTCACCAGCACGACCCGGGAGACGCGTTCGCCTCCGTAGCGCGAGAGATAGCGGATCACCTCGGCGCTGCCCATCGAATAGCCGACGAGCGTGACGTCCTGGAGATCGAGCTGCTCGATGACGGCGGCGAGGTCCGCTGCCAACGTGTCGTAGTCATAGCCGCGCCCGGGATCTGCGGACCGGCCGTGCCCCCGCCGATCATAGGCGATGCAGCGCACGCCTATCTCGCTCAGCTCCGTGAGCTGATACTCCCAGATGTCAGCGTTCAGCGCCCACGGGTGACTGAAAACGACGGGGCTACCATCGCCCCAATCTCGGTAAAAGAGTTGCGTCCCATCCGCGGCCCGGACGCGCGGCAGCGCCGGCGCGCCGTTCGACTGCGCACACGCCACCTGGCTCAATCCCGCCATCATCGCGATCGACTTTACGAGCGTTCGTCTCTCCATCGCCTCTTCGTAATGCGCGTCCTCGTCGAGTCCATGACCTCCCAGGTCAAGTTGCGGCGAGGCGGGCGCTCGCGCTCGCAGCGGCGTTCCGACTCAGGCCTGCTCGCTTCGCGGAGTGGCAGAGCCCGGCGCCGCCGGGGCGCCAGCTTCTGCGAGCATACGTCGTACGATCTCGATCGTCTGTTCATCGGCTGGGAAGAGCATCTCCAATGCGATCTCCGCCAGCGTCAGGTCATGCGGAGTGCCGAACACCGTCACGGTGTTCAGGAATGCCAGCGTGCCGAAGCGCGTCGCAATGCGCAGCGGTGTCGCAAGGCATTGAGCGGCGTCGAAGCCCGCGAACGCTTCGGAGCCGGTCGGGATCGGATAACCCGCGATTTCCATGGACAGCGCGGCGATGACGGGGTCAGCTCGAGCTTCGACCTGTTGCCGAAGCACTGACAAGCTGTGCGCGCGCCAAGCGGCGAAGTTGACGATGCGCGGACCCAGCCCGGCTGGGTGGAGGATGAGGCGCAGGGCGTTGGCGGGCTCCCTGAGCAGCTCCGGAGAGCAGCCCTCATACAACTGTGGCAGAGCGAGATTCGAAGACACCAGGTTCCAATGGCGGTCCACGGCGAACGCCGGGTAGGGCCGATGAGCGCGCAGAATGCGTTCGATAGCGGTCTTTGCGGCCGCCAATTCGTCGATCGGGCGCTCCGAGAAGGCCGGTGCGAAGCCCGCCGTCAGCAGCAGCGTGTTTTGGTCGCGCAGCGGGATGCCCAGGTGCTCGGACAGACGCGCGACCATGGCCCGACTCGGTTGGGTCTTGCCCGTCTCCAGACAAGACAGGTGCCGGGTCGAGCTCTCGGTCGCTAGCGCGAGCTCGGCCTGGGTCATGCGGCGCCGTTCGCGCCAGCGACGGAGCAGCACACCGAAGGGGAGCCGCTCCGTTTTCATCTCACTAGCCTAGATCGCGGCGCAAAAGCGCACAAGCGCAGGAAAACAGCGGAACGGCTGCGCAACACGCCGATGGAAATAATGCAGATCCGTTCTCGCACAGGGCGCCAATCCAAACCAAAAAACGCATGCCCGATGCGCAAGCAGCTACGCGATCGATGCTGGGGCCTCGGCGCTCCCGCGATCGCAACGGACGGGTGCATCCGTTGTTTGGGGTGCAAACAACTCCCTGGGGCGTGGCACCCCCTTCACGGTCAGTGCCGGAGCCCCGCTGACCAACGGCGTGCGCGACGTGATGGGCGACGAGCCGCGCGGCTTCGAAGCGTTCGTGCGCGAGCACATCGGAGCGTGGGGCTGAGGCGTCCAAGGCCTCAGGCGGCGTCTCGCGCTGCGGGGACGACTCTCACAGCCGACCCCACTGAGGAGCGCCGCACCCACATTGAACCTGCCTGGCCGGGCGCGTGGCCATGGGCTCGGCGCCGCACCCGAGCGTGGCGTTGATGCTCCGCCCAATTCGGACCGTAGTGCTGCGGGATGAACAACCCAGGGGGCCGAGAGAATAGTAGTCGGGCTCTACCCGGCCGTGGCTCGGCGCAGGAGCCTTCGGCGTCACGGGTGGTGTCGGTCGGCACCAAGCTGGCGGGCGCCACGATTGCGTTGATGATCATCGTCACCGCGGTGGTGTACACGACGCTCAGCGACTACCAGCGCGAGCACCTGCTCGGCGCGAAGCAAATGGCGGCGCTGGCCGTGACGCGGCTGTTCGCCGACTCGTGCGCGGCGCCCATCGTCTTTGGAGACAACGGCGCAATCAACGATGCCCTGGCCAACCTGGGCCGAGGCGACGACGTGCCCTATGCGGCGGTGTGGAGCGCCGATGCCACGGGGCGCGCCGACGCCCGCTTGGCTGAGCTGGGTAGCGGGATGGGCGTCGAGGTCGGGGCGATCCCGTCCGCTCTCGAGTTGCGGAGGGAACCCGACCGGCTCGTCCTGTTGGCGCCGGTGCACGACCCGGATGGCAAGCTGGTTGGGGTCGCTGCGGTCACGTTTTCGTTGACGCGTGAAAACCGGCTCATTGCCGACGTGCGAAGCAATACGCTGTTTGCGTCGGCGGCCATCGCTGCCGGGTTGACCCTGTTGCTGCTCGGGATAGCTCGCTTTGCCATCGTTCGCCCGCTCGGCAAGCTCGTGATCGCGGCGAACAAGATCGAGCGCGGTCTGGCCAGCGACATCGACGTGCATTCGCGCGACGAGATAGGGCAACTCGCGGCGGCCTTCCGCAGCATGTCGCGCGCCATCACCAGCCGCGAAGAACGCATCCGCGCCCGCAACCGAGACATGCGCTTGGTCCTGGATAACGTAGGCCAGGGCTTTCTGACCCTGGACCCTACCGCTCGCGTCTCCGAGGAGCGCTCGCGCGTGGTGCAAGAATGGTTCGGCGTACCCGAGCCGGACGCGCGCTTCTGGGAGTATATCGGCAGAACAGATGCGAAGGCGGGCGAGCGCTTCGAGGTCGGGTGGATGCTCGTCGCCGACAATTTCATGCCTCTCGAGCTGAGCCTCGACCAGCTCCCCCGTCTCATCATCCACACGGATGCGCGTGTCTTCGAGCTCGCCTATCGGCCCATTCTGAAGGATGACCAGCTGGAACAGCTGCTGGTCGTGATCACCGACGTGAGCGCGCGCATCGAGCGCGAGCGGTCTCTGGTCCTCGAGCGTGAGACCATGTGTGTCTTCCAGCACATCTTGTCCGATCGAGGCGCCTTCGACGACTTTTTTGATGAAGCGACGGGCCTCGTGGCGAGCGTCCAGAGCTCGGACGGGTCCGATACAGCGGGCCTCGCGCGCGTCGTACACACCCTGAAGGGCAACTGTGCGATCTTCGGGCTGGAGAGCATCTCGGATTTTTGTCACACGCTGGAGACAGAGCTCGAAGGGGAAAGCGCAAAGCTGGTTGACCGGCACAAACACGAGCTCAGCCGGCTCTGGGCGCGAGTCGCCGGCGTGCGCTCGCAATTCTCAACCGAGGCCGGCATCACGGTGCAACGTGCAGAGCACCGGGCGCTGATCTCGGCGCTGGCAGACCGAGCACCCCCGGAGCTCGTACACAGGCTCGCCTCCTGGCAATTCGAGCCCGCGTCGCGGCGCCTGGCCCTGATGGGCAAGCAGCTTCAGAAGCTGGCTGATCGGCTCGGAAAAGGTCAGCTCAGCGTGCGCATCGAGCCCACCGACCTGCGCCTGCCGGCCAAGAAATGGTCCCCGCTCTGGGCTGCGCTCAGCCATATCTTGCGCAACACGGTCGACCACGGGCTCGAGCTGCCGGACGAGCGGGCTGAATCTGGCAAGCCCTCAAAGCCCACGGTGACCCTTTCGCTCAGCCACGACCGCCACGAAGTGCACTTGGCGATCGGGGACGACGGCAGGGGTATCGATTGGGCCGCCATCGCCGAACGTGGCCGTGCCCTCGGCCTGCCCGTCGCTACGGCTCGAGAGCTCGAAGCGGTGCTCTTTACCCAGGGGGTCTCGTCCCGCGTCGAGGTCACAAGCACCTCGGGCCGGGGCGTCGGGCTCTCTGCCGTGCAAGAGGTGGTGAGCTCGCTCGGCGGTCGTATCGAGCTTCACAGCGAGCTCGGCAGAGGGACGACCTTCAGCTTTCATCTCCCCGAATCGATGCTGAACGAGGAAGCCAGACCCGGCGGTGACTCCGTGCCCTCCGCGCCACCGAGAGGCGAAGCGCTCCGCGCCGCTGGAGCTCGGGTCGCGAGCTGACGGGCGAGAGCGTGAAGACGCCCCGCCCTAGTGCAGGATGGTCGCGAGCTTCAGCAGATTACTGCTGAATCGGATGGTCTCCTTGTCTGCAGAGCTCAGGTTGATGACGATCTTCACCTTCCCTTCTACCTCGGTCACGCATACCGTCACGTCTTTCTGGGCGTAGGCAGCATCGTTGCTCGCGCTGAGCACACGTTTCGCGCGCGTCAGCCGGGTGATGGCGTCCAGCTCCGCCCCCAGCCCGTCCGCCAACAGGAGTAGGTCGACGCCGTCATTTTCGATCGCGGAAAGTAGCGCATTCGGAGCATACGCGACCTTGAGAATGAAGAAGGGCTTGTCCTTGATCCTGAGCGCAGTGAGCTCCCTCAGCGCGGACGACCACTCCTCTGCGTTGATCTCCGATTTGGCGTCTCCGGGCTTGTACACCACGGCGATGCCAACCCGACTGCCGGCGCGTTCGCCCAGCGTGAGCTCGTACGAAAGCACGCGCGCGAGCACCGCTGCCTGCCTCTTCTTCGAGGCGTCGGCTGCGCCGACGCTGAGCGCGCACAATAGCAGCATCAAGCCGACGAGGCGGCAGAGCGAGTAAGGCAGCCGGCGACAGCGCATCCTACTCCCTCCTCATCTCTAGCCCCAAAATGAGGCTCTGGCCCAACGGCGCGGCCAGGGGCAGCGGGGATTCGGCGACGTCACCGGGAGAGCTCGCGCCCAGACGCACGGATGCCCAGAAGGACGGCGAGTGCAGGAGCTGGCGCTCGAGCGTCGCGGTGACGCGCACGACGGTCGGCACGACGGTCGTGAGCACGGTCGGGGGAATGCCAGTGCGTACGCTGAACTCACGACCCGAAGCCACGCTGCCGGTCAGGCCATAACCCCACGCATCATTACCGAGCAAACCTTGGAGTCGAACGGCAGCGATGAATTGCGAGTTCTGGCTCGGCACGCCAACGTTCGTGTCGAGCCTGTCGGACGCCTCGAGCCACTCGAGCAGGGTGAAGGACGGCAGCACGGACAGGGCGTCGCTGGCGCGCCATGTGGCCTCCAGCTCCACTCCCAGGTAAGTCCGCGCCTCCGGATCATTTCGGAACGTTCGCCGCAGGACGGACTCGAAGTCCTCGACCATCAGGTTTTCGAGCCGTGACAGGTAGACGGTCGGAGCGATAATCAGGCGTGAGTGGGGAGAGAAGGTCGCGCCGAGCTCTAGCGAAGTGTTGCGTGGAGCACCGATGCTGTCGGTCCCCTCGAGCAAGATCAGGCCGCTCTCCGGGTCTACGAAGCGGCCTGTCGCTTCGACGTAGGTGGGCGTGCGAAAGGCACTCGCTCCGGTCAACCGCAGGCCCCATGTCTCCGTGTGATAGACGACGGAGGCCCGATAAGAAAGCTCGAGATCGGACGAGATGGGCGCCAAATCAGCCCGTCCCGTCAGGATGAGGTCGAGTGTCGGCAAAGGAGCAGCCTTGATGCCGCCGTAAAAGCCGTACGCTGCTCGCGAGGCGCCGCTCGCGGCCGGGTGGATAAACGGAGCAGAGATGCGCTCGATCGAGAGCTGCCCGCCGAGCTGAGCGCTCACGAAGCCACCGATGGGGATCATCAGATCGGCGCCGACAACGCCGCGCTGACTGTCTCCGCCGTCATACGAAAACCCGGTCTGCTCGTCCTGCTCCGACGTGATGCCGAACGAGATGCCCTGAGCCCAGAGCTCGAGCTCGTCGAGACCAGGCAGCGGCTTCTGAATGGAATAGAGCACGCGACCGAAGAGCAGCTGCTGCGTTTGGCGCTCTGAATCTAGAGCGAGGTGGTCCATGCCGCTGCGTTCGCCCCAGGCTTGCCCGACCTCTGCGACCACGCTGCTCTCGCGCGTGGGCCTAAAGGTGAGCACCGCCAGTAATGACAGGCGGTTTGCCGCCGGCCGTTTATCGCGCAACAGCGGCGTCGACAGCGCCGGGCGCGAGGCGAGGCCGTCGTGCTCGGCGTTTGCAAACAACTTCAGCTCGAGCCTCTCGCCGATGTGCAGGAAGCGACCCGACGCCCCACCGGTGTACCCAGCGTTGAAATCGGTGCCTCCACGCACACGACTGGCATAGCTCGGCGACAGGCCGATGGTCGTCCGCGTGATCACGTTGATGACACCGGTGTAAGCGTTGGCCCCGTACGAGGGGCTGACGGGGCCGCGGACCACCTCGATTCGCTCGATATCTTCAACGTCGAGCGGGACCAGATCCCAGCTGACAGTCCCATCCAACGGGTTATTGAGCGGGATGCCGTCGATCAGCAGTATGATGTTATTGCTGGCCAGGCCACCGGTGCCGCGCAGCGCAACCACGTAGTTGCCGGGCGCGCTGCGGAACACGGCGACGCCCGGCACGGAACGCAACACCTCGGCCAGCGTGGTGGCGCCCGACAGCCGGATCTGCCTAGCGTCCAGCGTCGTCATGCTGGCTGGAGCACGCAAGATGCTCTCACTGGTGCGCGAGACGGCTTCGGTCTGCCCGAGCTGATCCTCGAGGTCGAGATCGAGCAGACCCTCGAGCGAGGCCTCCTCGATCTTGGACATCTCCGAGACCTGGCGACCGTCGACTTCGACGCTGGACCCTTCTGAGCCTTGGACTGCGGCGGGCTGCTCTTGTGCGCGCGCCGTCAGGCCGAAGGACAGATTGAAGGTCGCGATCGCGAGCAGGAGCGAGGGTCCCCGTCGCGTCATCTTCCCTATCTCAGCGGCCACCTGCGCCGCTTTCATTATGCGAGAATCGCCTCCGCGACGGCCTCTTGCCAACGATCCCCACGCCGGGGCGTGTCCCGTCGGCCCCTAGAGCGGCGGCAGAAAGGCGTGAAAGCAGAGCTCCAAGGAACCACCGCGCGCGAGGTCGCCGGTGAGCCAAGTCCGCGCCTCCTCCAGCGTCTGCAGCCGTATGTCGAAGGCCTCATTTGCGACATTGGAGAGGTAGTTTCCACCTCGAGCCTCGAAGTTCAGGTACGTGCTCTCCGTCAAGCCTCCGGCGACGCTCAAGTCCTCCTCCGTCGAACCCGCCGTCATGTCTAACTGCACCGCGTAGTAGGGGGACCTCGCATACAGCACGATACTGAGCTCTGCCGTACCATCCAGGTGGGGACCACTGTATTCGATGCGCTCGATGAGTCCATCCATCACCACGTACTGAGAATCGACGGTGCCCCGATAACTCATCACACCGGCACAAGCCGCGACGTCCAGCGCCCGGGCAGCGCGGCAAGCGTCCAGCTGGGCCTCGAACTCGGGGAGGTGCTCAGCATCGCAGAGAAATGTCTCGCCCTCGAGCGCTGGCGGCGCCTCGAGCGGCGCGCTACACCCGACCAAGAACCAGACGCATAGGCTGATCCAGCGCGTGCGCTTCACTACGGCACCTCCGTTCTGCAGCTACGGCGACGCAGTGGCCGCGGATAGCCTTTATAGCAAGAGCGTCATGGGGCGACCAGATCTTGCGCCCACGGCACGATCATGCTCACGCAGTCGGCCGTGACCGAGATGTTGAGGCTCTTACGTGGACCCCAGCTGACCGACACGAACTCACCTGTACGACCCCCCGAGGGCTTCATGACGCCGCTGGCGTCCGGCGCGCCGCTGTTGAGCAGCAGCTTGACCGTCCCGCTCGAAGCGGCGCTTTCCACACCGGAGAGCAGGTTTTCTCCTGGGTTGAATATGTTGATGTCCGACCAGGTTTTGCCTTCAGGGATGGCCTCGCCGAACTGGCGAGGGATCACGTCGAGCTCCACGCCCTCCGCTACGTCGTGCCTCCAATAGGCGATGGTAAACTCCTTCGGCTCACCTTCGAAGTCGATGATGCCGCCCATCTCTTTCATGGCGAAATAAACCTGAGTGCCATCGAAATTGCCTTCGGCGTCCGGCGTTGCCCCCGGCAGGGGGGTATAGAACCGATTGCAGTAGAGGCTGTCGGCTTCAGCGCCTTCCAGGTGAACGTCAAACGTAGAGCCTTGAAACGAGCCGGAGATCGCGAGGTGCGTTTCGTCCCCGAGCCACTCCGTAACTCCTGCATTTTCACCTTCAGCCGAGCTGCAAGCCCCGAGCGGAGCGCAGGCAATGATCGATACGAGTAAAGTGGCGCGAATATTCACAGCTCGAGTTCTCCGGTGGGCACAGGTTTCACTGGCTCCGAACGGATGGCGGGCGACAACGTTGAACGTTGATTTGAGCTTTCGCGCTGGCGGGCCCGCCGCTTCGTTCGCAGAGGGCTCGGCCTCGGCTTCCGGTCCGGCGCCATCAGTCGGCCCCATCGGAGAGCCAGAGAGCGAGAGCTGAAGTTGCAGACTTGGGACGCACATTGACATCAACTCCGAACGCATCAATATGTCTTTGTGCGCACTACCGTTGCCCTCGACGATGACCTGGCCGAAAAACTTCAGGCCCTGGCCCAGAAGCGCCGCGTGTCTTTCCGCAGTGTACTCAACGAAGTGTTGCGCCGGGGCTTGGCCGTGCAGGAGCCGAAAGTCCCGCGCAGGCGCGCGTTCAAGGTGGATACGTTCGATTCGACGTTTCGACCGGGAGTCGATCCGCTCCGGCTCAATCAATTGGTAGACGATCTCGAGGTGGAGCAGGCCTCCGGCAGGCGTCAGCAATGATCGTCGTGGACGTGAACCTGCTCATCTACGCGCACAACAGCGCGGCCCCGCTGCACGACAAGGCGCGGCGCTGGTGGGAGGACTTGATTGCGCGGCAGCAGTCTGTGGCTCTGGCTTGGGCGGTCGTGTTTGGGTTCGTCCGCCTGGTGACCCACCCGGCCGTGCTCACGAATCCACTGACGCCTCTGGATGCAGTGGCGCGCGTTCGCGGCTGGCTCGAGCTACCCGAGGTTCGCATTCTCGAACCAGGCGGGCGGCATCTGGCCGTGGTGGAAGACCTGTTCCGAGCCACCGGGGTCGCCGCGAGCTTGACGACGGATACACACCTGGCCGCCCTGGCCATCGAGCATCAGGCCGAGCTTCACTCGAACGACGCCGATTTCGGGCGTTTCCCGGGCCTCAGGTGGCGGAACCCGATCGCGTGATCGGCTACCATGTCGTAAACGTCGACGAGCTCGACGAGCTCGAACACACCCGGGGGAACATGGGCGGCAAACGTGCTACGTGTTTGTCGCGAGTCATTGACCAGTCAGCACTCGAGCCAGGTGCGTAGAGATCGCCGCCGCGACTTGCCGCAAACACCGGCCGCAAGTATCTTGAGGCGTGCAGTTTCGCGAGCGCCTGCTTTTGACCCTACGCGCCGTCCGCACCGTCTTGGACGAGCCTGGGATCATGGTCGCGGGCTCTCAGGTCCCCAACCTCCTGGAGCCCGGCGCTCGCGCGAGCCTCGTAGTGTCGCAAGATGTCGATATCGTCGTGCCGGTGGACAAGCACGAGGCGGTGCGGCAGCGGCTATCCACGCTGGTTGGCCTGGTGCCTTCTGCCGAGGAGCCGTCCGTGTGGTTACCCGAGTGCCCGGAGCTCATAGAGGTGAACTTCATCGGCATGGATAGCGGTGAGCGCGCCGGAGAAACCTATGTGTTGGAGCACGCGGAGCTACCGCTTCTGGTATTTGGTAATCTCTGCTTCCTTCGGCTGGGGAAACCTATCGAAATCGATGGGCTCGTCGTGCCAGTACCTCGCCCGGCGGGGCTCCTCGTCGAGAAGCTCCTGACCGATCGAACTGGCGAGAAGGGCGATCGTGACCTGCTGGTGGTGATGGGCCTCTTGCTCGTCGCCCAGCCCCCAGATCTCGAGGAGCTCGACCTTCTCTATCGCTCGCTGACGCCCGAGCAACGGTACTTCGTACTTTCCAACCTCAGCATCTTGTCGCTACTCGAACCGCGCAGCCAGATGCCCGACCCTGTGCCTCACCGCGCCCAGCTCGCGCAGCTGATGGCGCGCCTCGAAAGGTTGGAGCCAGCATGACTGCCGCGCAACGAGAACGAGTGCGGCGCATGAGCGAGCGCGCCCTGATTCGGTCCTGGGAGTACCGTCAACGTGCGCACGCGAAGGGGGCCTGGTTTCGGCTGCGGCGCGTCCTCGTTGACGCGGCCCGAGCCTTCGCGATCAGCGATATCGATGCCGATAGACTGGAAGCCAATGGCCAGCGCCCGTTGGTCGTCGGGCGAGAGCTCTCCCCCGCGAAGCGCATTTTCTTCGTGAGCCAGGCGCAACTGCGCGACATCGGAGCGCGCGAGCTGCCTGTACGCTTGACCGAGCTAATGCGATGCAGCGCTATCGCCCTGCTCGCGCACGAGCCCAGCGCTGCCAGAGATGGCCTCGGCAGCGAGGACCGATCGCCAGGGCCAGCGCTGGGACGCAGCGTCGGAGACAAGTCCAAGTGAGGCCAGCGACGGCTGCTGGGGTCGGCGTTATACGGCGTCGTATGAGCAACACCGCCGGGCATGTCGTGAACGTGGACGAGGTCGAGGAGGTCGAACATACCGAGGGGGAGTCCTGGGGCGGCTTCGAGAGGCTGCTGACACCGTCGATGCGACCGCGAGGCGGCAGCCTGGGGGTCAGGCACTCCCACACGAGGTGTGTGTCTACCCCGACAGCGGCAAGGTGATGGTGCGTAGCTTGCGCCGCGTGGGGTTCCTCGAGGACGCCGACTACTACGCGGGAGAGCCGGCGAAGCCGAAAGTCTTCGAGCTCGCGGACGGGCTCGGGTCGGCGACAGCCGCGCGCGAGTAGCGCCCTGACGTGCCCGCGCGGTCTGAAGGCGACCGGTCGCTGCGCAGGCTCGGGAACGGTACGTCGGCGGACTTTCGCGTCAACACCTGCAGCAGCAGCGGAAGAGTCCGTGAGCCCTGAAGCATCCGCTCCTTTTGGCGGCCACCCGCCGCTCTCTGGTCTGTCCCGCACCCGCGTACACGTGGTAGATGCCCGATCGGGCGGGACGAGCGCAGAACCGCGAGGGTGCGCACGGCACGACACTTCAACCGTGAAGGTGGCGACGCGTATGTCTACATCACGATTTCTCAGCATGAGGGCATCCAAGTTCCGCCGCTGGCCGGTCGCTGGCGCGGCCGCCCTGGCGATCGCGGTCGTCGCCGGTCTCGTCCCCGCTGAACTGGACGCATCAGCGGACGGGAACCCGGCCGATCCGATCCGGCGCCTGGAGTATCTCGACCGCGGCCTGGTCGCTGTCCAGGTCGAGTCCGGGGTCTACCTCAGCTGGCGTTTCCTCGGCGACGAGCCGGATTCGACGACGTTCCGCGTCTACCGCGACGGCGTAAAGATCGCGGAGGTCGCCGACGCCTCGAACTACTCGGACCCCGACGGCACGGCGAGCTCTGCCTACGCCGTCGCCGCTGTCATCGAGGGCGTCGAGGGTGAGCGCTCCGCCGAGCTGGCGCCGAGATCGCAGCAGTACTTTGACATCCCGCTAGAGCAGCCGCCGGCCGCACCCGCGCCGCTGCTCGCGACCTTCCCGCGCAGTGTGACCGACAAGCTGTACGAGCCGGTGGACATGCAGCTGCTGCGAGACGTGCGTGAGGCCCACGAGAACCCCGCCGGCATCACGCCAGCGCAGTACGACGCCCTTCGCGATCGGTTTCGAGCGCACTTTGGCGACCCGGCGTGGACGCCGACGGCGGAGCTCGTCAGCGACGTGAACATGGTTTCCCCTGGCTCCTTCCGCATCAGTGGCGAGCTCTTCGCGGAGCTCGAGGGGGCGTTCACGCGCTATGTCGACGAGCTCGACCGCGGGCCGCGCCTGGAGTGGCTCCGGAACGCCGACGGATCGATCGCCACCCAGACGGCGACCTACACGCCCGGCGACGCGACGGTGGGCGACCTCGACGGTGACGGTGACTACGAGCTCGTGCTCAAGTGGAACCCGTCGAACCAGAGGGACTCCTCGCAGTACGGCTCGACGGCGCCGGCGATCATCGACGCGTACACGCTCGAGGGCATGCTCCTCTGGCGCATCAACGTCGGATACAACATTCGCGCGGGCGCGCACGACACCCAGCTCGTCGTCGCGGACTTCGACGGGGACGGCAAATCCGAGCTCATCATCAAGACGGCCGACGGCACGACGACCGGCAGCGTCGTCGCTGGGCAGTACGTGATCAACGACGTCGTGGGCCGTGCCGGCGCCACGCCTGACCGCATCGCCGAGTATATCGCCACCGGCGACGACGACGCTCTCGAGGAGTACTACGACGGCCTGAACACCTACGCGGTGAGCTGGGTCGTGCCGGGCGGCTCCACGCCGCCGGAGCAGAACGCACGGCAGTGGGGCAAGGTGTACGTGCACGGCGTCATCGGCACGAGCAACGAATACCTCACCGCGTTCGACGGCGAGACGGGCCTGGTGCTCGACAGCGTCGACTACGCGTTCACGTACGGTGAGCGGAGCTGGGGCGCTGCTCCCGTCGACCACCGCGGCGCGTCGTTCCTCAATCCCGTTCGCGACGGCGGCCCCGGCGAGCCCCCGCAGGTACCGGTCCCGCCGGCGGAGCTGCCCGACCCGTACTGGGTGAACGAGAATACCCGCTGGGGCTACTACCCGTGGGGCGACCACCAGGGCAACCGAGCGAACCGCTTCATCGCCGGCATCGCGTACCTGGACGGCAAGCGGCCGAGCGCGATCATGGGCCGCGGCTACTACGCCCGGGCCACCGTTGCTGCGTACACCCTGGAGGACGGCGTGCTCGTCCTCGGTGACACGTTCGACTCCGAGACGTACCCCGACCCCGACCTTTACCACCACAAGGGCGCGCAGACGATCAGCATGTCCGACGTGGACCTCGACGGTAAGGACGAGATCGTGTTCGGTGCGCTGATCCTCGAGAGTGACCTCTCCCCGCGCAACGTCGCGGGGACGTGGTTCCCGTTCCCGGTGCCCGAGCCGAACGTCAACCTCACCGAGCAGATGCACCACCCCGATGCCGACGACCGGTTCAACACTCTCGGTCACGGCGACGCCTTCCACGTGGGCGACTTCAACCCGAGCATCCCGGGCCCCGAGGTCTTCCTCACCGCCGAGCAACCCGCCGACTTCCACTCGATAGGCCCAGATGGCGACAGGGGCCTCGGCTATCGGCCGAGTGCGGCGCTCTACGACCCGAGGACGGGGGAGGTGCTCGTGGGCATGTACTCGCTCGCGGGCGACCTCGAACGCGGTGTCGCGGCCAATATCGATCCGAACCAGCCGGGCGCGGAGTTCTGGACCAACGGCTTCGTGTGGAGCGCCATCACCGGTGAGCGCCTCTACGCCAACGCCAGCGGCGCGGAGAGTCTGCCGTACAACTTCCTCCTGTACTGGGACGGGGACCTGCAGCGCGAGCTCCTCGACGGCAACACCATCTCTAAGGCCAACACCAACTACACCACGTTGCCCACGCTGGTCGGTGACACGAACCTGCTCGTTGCCGCCGGAGCCACCGGAACCGGCGACGGCGGGCGCAACAGCCCGATCGTATCCGCGGACCTCTTCGGGGATTGGCGTGAAGAGGTCGTCTGGCGCATCGGCAGCGCTGCCCTGCGCGTCTACACCACGACCATCCCGACCCAGCACAAGATCCGGACGCTCATGCACGATCCGCAGTATCGCCTGAGCGTCACCTCGGAGGGCAGCGTCTACAACCAGCCCCCGCACCCCGGGTTCTTCCTCGACGACGACACCGTAACGTACCCGCTGCCCGCGCAGCGGATTGACATCGACGTGTCGCGGGTGGAGCCGCTCGAGTGATGGATCGCCACCGCTTGCCGTGCTGAGCTACTCGATCGTGCCAGCTCTCCTCCCGGGCGTGCCGCGAGAAGTATTCCGCGAGCGCAGGCGCCACCGCGTCGCCCAGCGAGGAAGGGCGATTGTCAGCTGCAATTTTGAGTTAGCTAGCGGTCGCCATGGCGATTCGTTTCAAAGCGCAAATACCCCAATCTTAGGAAACGGCGCTGCCAGGCGACGGATGTCGTCTGGATCACCTGTGGCAATGACCGCCGTGTCGAACAGAAGGGCAGTTGCCACCACGCACGCATCAATTGCATGAGCCGAAGAGAGCTTCAGCCGAGCCAGCATTTGCCCGGCCTGCTGCGCAACAGCGCGGTCCACCTCTACAACGCGAACGCCGGGATTGTTCAGCAAATGATTGATGGCCGAGTCATATCGGACACCTCGGCAGACTTCCGCCAGCACGGGCGCTGGCACACGAATGAGTGCACGCTTTTGGTGAGCAATTCGCAAGATTGTGGCGGCGCGTTCAGCCAGCACCCGCCTCGCTGTTGGCTGCGCTAAAGCGTTGACCGCCTCAGAATCGAGAATCAGCGCTTCGGCCATGCTTTGCGCGCTCGCGTCAAGTCGGCCTTCGACGGCGGCCCAAGCTGTTCCTCGAGCTCAGCTAGAAGTGAGCCCACACCTTCCCGTTCAAGTTCGTGCGCCAAGGCCCGCGCAACGAAGCCGGAGAGGCCTTTGGCACCGACACGCTTGCGTACCGCCTCCGCCAGCTCGCCGGGAACGCTGACGGAGAGCTTGGCTGCTGGTTGACCCATAACAAATTCATACCAGGGTAGGAATGTTTCCGCAAGCCGCGTAGCTGTGCACCTCTTAGCTCGCGAACGCCGCCGGCGAGGCCGCCGGCAACTCTGGATCGGCGACCCACGCCAGACGCCACTCAGCGGGGGATGTTCGGAGGGCACGTGCCCCTGACGCGCTCGCTGAAGAGCTCCGACGGGGGACGTGTCATCGGCCGACCCCGAGAAGCAGACGAGGAATTTTCCTGCTACACAGCACGTGCGAGGGTGGAAGAGCTTGCGTAGGTTCGTCTTGCCGCGCACTATCCGCGCATGAGCCAACGTTGGACCGGAACGGAGCGTGCGAATCACGTGGCAGGGTTGCCCATCTACGGTGCGCTTGCATGCTGCTGGTTGGCGGTGGGGTGTGGTGGCAGCGGCACCGCTTCGCGCAGCGAGGATCCGCAGACGAGCAGCAACGCCGCCTCGCCGGGCGGCGCGCCTGCTGCGCCGGGCACGGCTGACCCGGCCTCACCGAACGCTGAAGCTCCGCCGGGCGTGAATGCGGGAAACCTCTTGATTCCGACGGACGGCTGGGTGGCGCAGAGTAGCAACGACATCGGCATCCAGGGCGCCTTCTTCACTTATCCCGATCACAGCAACGTCACGACCATCGCGGAGACGCCGGGGGAGTCGACCACGGGTTATTGCGTGGCGGGTACCGCCGCACAGGTGATGAACATGGATTTCGGCGGCACTTTCGGGGCGACCGCCGCGCTCAACTTGAGCCAGCAACCCGGCAGCGAGGCGGTGGGTGCTTACGACGCGGCAGCGCATGGCGTCCTCGGCTTCGGCTTCGACATCACCGGCAGCACCGGCGGCGCCCTCCGCTTCGTCACCAAGCAGTTCGGGGTGCACGACGGCTTCTGCGTCAACATGGTGCCCGAGTGTGCCAGTGATTGCTCGGTCGAGTTCCGCCTGGATGAGCTGCACCAGAATTGCTGGCTACCCGGCGGTCCGTTGCCGGACCCGCAGAGCCTCTCCGCTCTCGAATGGCAGATCACCACTAACGCAAACGCGCCGGTCGACTTCGACTTCTGCATCGAGAACCTGCACGCCGTGCTCGCGGAGCCGACGCCGCTGTAGAGCTTCGCAGGCGGGGTCCGCCCCGGATCGGGGCAGACCGGCACGAATTGAGGTGGCGCGTGCTCGGGCCGCTAAAATGTGCGTTCCTTGTTATTTACCCAGAACTCAGCTAGAGCGTTCAGGCTAGGTTGGCTCGGTTTCGTTGGGTGAAGTGCCGTAGGCGCTCACTCGTTGCACGAGCTCGGTAGCGGCGGGGGGCCACGTTGGGGTGGGCTCAGACAGCGCATCGTTCACCTGATGCTTTTCGTTCAGACGTCGGCAACGCACGGTAGCTGGTGCGGAGCGCGTTGCGAGCAAGCCCGTCATCGGGCTGCAGGCGGTCTTCGCTTGCACGAGAAGGAGCAGCATGGTTGCGAGCGAAGATCACACACAGGACGTTTCGGATCTCCAGGTCGGCGCGCCCGCGTCCCAACCGGTAACGCGGGCCGTCCCCGAGGGTTTTCCCATTGTTGGCATCGGCGCCTCGGCGGGGGGCCTGGCTGCTTTCGAGGCCTTTTTCTCGGCCATGCCCGACATCACCGCGAGCGGCATCGCGCTGGTCCTGGTCCAGCACCTGGCCCCCGACCACAAGAGCATCCTGACTGAGCTCATCAAGCGTTACACGGGCATGCGAGTCTTCGAGGTCGAGGACGGGATGAAGGTGGAGCGCAGTTGTGCTTACATCATCCCGCCCAACCGTGACCTGGCCTTGGCGAAGGGGGCGCTACGGCTCTCCGCGCCGAACGCGCCGCGCGGGCAACGCCTGCCGATCGATTTCTTTTTCAGCTCCCTGGCTGAGGATCAACACGAGCTCGCGGTTGGCATTGTCCTGTCCGGCACGGGCGGTGACGGCACCTTGGGTATACGGGCCATCAAGGCGCAGGGCGGCATGGTGATGGCGCAGAACCCCGAGTCGACCGAGTACGACGGCATGCCCAGAAGCGCCATCGCTACCGGCTTGGTGGACTTTGTGCTGCCCCCCGCCGAGATGCCGGAGGAGTTGATCGCCCATGTGGCTCGAGCTGCCGATGGCACGCCTCGCAAGAGCGTGCCCCCGACCCCCCAGGCGGAAGAGGAGCTGCAACGGATCTTCGTCCTCTTGCGCACGCACACCGGTCACGACTTCTCCCAGTATAAGCAGAACACCATCCGACGCCGGATCGAGCGGCGCATGGGCGTGCACCAGATCGAGTTGCTGCACGGCTATATTCGCTACCTGGAGGAATCCCCGACCGAGGTCGAGGCGCTGTTTGATGATCTGCTGATCGGGGTCACCAATTTCTTTCGTGACCCCGAGGCGTTTGAGGCGCTCGAGACCCAGGTCATCACCCGGCTGCTCACAGACAGGACGCCGGATTCCGTGATCCGTGTTTGGGTGCCCGGCTGTTCTACGGGCGAAGAGGCCTATTCCATTGCCATTCTGTTGCGAGAGAACATTGACGCGCTCGAGCAGCGCTTCAAGGTGCAGGTATTTGCTACGGACATCGACACACGCGCCGTCGAAGCAGCGCGTGCCGGGGTCTACCCTGCGAGCGTCGCGCAAGATATCCCGGCAGAGCGCCTGGACCGGTACTTCACCCGCCTGGATGAAGGCCATTATCGCGTGAACAAGAGCATCCGCGACCTCTTGATCTTCTCCGAGCAAGACCTGGCCAAGGATCCACCATTTTCTAAGCTCGATCTGATCAGTTGTCGCAATTTGCTGATCTATATGGGCCCGGCGCTGCAGCACCGGCTGATCCCGCTGTTCCATTACGCCCTGAACCGCGGCGGCTTCCTGTTTCTCGGATTGTCAGAGGCGATCGGCGAGTTCGGGGAGCTGTTCAGCGTGACCGACCGGGCCGCCAAGCTCTATCAGCGTAAGGACGATGTGTACGGTGCCGCGCATCCGCTCCTCGGCTATGTACGAGCGTCGGCGGGGTTGGTGAAGGTGCCGGCATCGCGTAAGGCCAGCGGCGAAGACAAACTGCCACTGCGTGCGCTCACGGAATCCGCGTTGCTGGAGGACAGCCCGGTCGCGGCGCTCGTGAATGAGCGCGGGGATGTACTCTACCTGCATGGTCACACCGGTGATTACCTGGAGCTGGCCCCGGGGGAGATCGGAGTCAATATCTTGAAGCTGGCGCGCGAAGGCGTGCGGCATGAATTGACCACTGCTCTGCACAGGGCCGTCGCCAGCAAGGAACGGGTGTCCAGGCCGGGGGTACGAGTCGGGACGAGCGGCGGCGTCGAGCTCGTCAACGTGGCGGTGCAGCCCGTGGTGTACAGCGGCCTCAGCGAGCGCGACCCGCTGCTGTTTTTGGTGACGTTCGAGGCCGCGTCCCTGGCCGAACGAGAGGCAGCGGACAACGCCGGCGTGGGCAGGAGCGGTGCCGATGCGACGAGCGAGGGTCTGCACATCGCCACGCTGCAACAGCAGCTCCGGGCCAAGGATGATTACCTGCAGGCGACACAGGAGGAGATGCAGACCTCGAACGAGGAGCTCAAGTCTTCCAACGAGGAGTTGCAGTCCACGAACGAGGAATTGCAGTCCACGAACGAAGAGCTCGAGACGTCCAAGGAGGAGCTCCAGTCCGTGAACGAGGAGCTCGCGACGGTCAACGCCGAGCTCCAGGGCAAGGTGAGCGACTTGTCCCGCGTCAACAACGACATGAACAACTTGCTCGCCGGCACGGGGATTGGCACCGTCTTCGTCGACCAGCGGTTGCGCATACGACGCTTCACCCCGGCGGTCACTCAATTCATCAACCTGATCCAGACGGACATCGGGCGCCCTCTGGGCCACATCGTCGTGAATCTCGTGGGCTACCACTCGCTCCTAGCCGACGTGCAGGGCGTGCTCGATACGCTCACGCCCACGAAGATCGAGGTTCGCACGGACTCGGGGGCCTGGTTCTTGCTGAGCATCAGGCCCTATCGCACGACGGACAACGTGGTCGAGGGCGCCGTCGTCACCTTCACCGAGGTGACGGAGATCAAGGACGCCCGAGCCGCGCTTCGGGAATCAGAGGTCGTCCGCCGCCAGTCCGCCGCCGTGCTCGACGCTCAGGACGGGATCATCGTGCAGGACCTGGCGGGTCGCATTCTGGCCTGGAACCCCGGCGCCGTGAGGATGTACGGCTGGACCGAAGCCGAGGCCCTGGCCATGAACATTAACGCTGTGATCCCGGAAGAGCGCCGGGAGCGGAGCCTGGCGGTGGTCCAACGACTGAGCCGCTCCGAATTGCTGGAACCCTTCCGCGCGTTGCGGCTGGCCAAGGATGGCCAGATTGTAGACGTCACGCTGACGGCCACGGCCTTATTGAATGCGGCTAACGCAGTGTACGCCGTTTCGACCACAGAACGGGGGAGAACCCATGCCCAACTCAGCACGGATAGCTGAAGATGCGCGTCTACGCGCCGCGGAGGAGGGCGCTATCACGCTATCCCCTGAGGCCGTTCGCCTGGTGCTCCACGACCTCAGAGTGCACCAGACCGAGCTCGAGCTGCAGAACCACGAGCTGCGGCGAACGCAGGAGGACCTCGAGGCGTCGCGGGCTCGCTATTTCGACCTGTATGACCTGGCGCCCATCGGCTATTTTACCCTGAGCCCCGCAGGCGTAATTCAAGAAGCCAATCTCACTGCGGCCGTGCTGCTCGGCCTCCCGAGGAGCGCTCTAGTCCAGCAATCACTGACGCGCTTCATCGCGCCCGAGGACCAGGACATCTACTATCGGCGACGGAAGGAGCTGATGGAGACCGGCGAGCGGCAGGCCTGGGACCTGCGGCTGGTGCGCGGCGACGGCGAGCGATGCTGGGTACGCTTCAAGGCGACGGTAGGGGAAGATGCCTCGGGGGAGCTCGTGTGCCGTGCCGTCGTGAGTGACATCCGGGCGCAGCGGCGCGCCGAGGATACGCTGCGAGCCAGTGAGGCACGGCACAGGATTCTGTTTGAGAAGTCGCAGGACGCCCTGATGACCCTGGCGCCAGCCAACTGGCGCTTCACCTCGGGCAATTCGACCGCGCTCGCGATGTTCGGAGCGCTCGACCTGGCTGAGTTCCTGTCGCACACCCCGAGCGACTATTCGCCTCCGCTGCAGCCTGACGGGCTGGTTTCGTCCGACAAGTCAGCTCAGATGATCGACGCCGCCTTGCGCGAGGGCTCTCACTTTTACGAGTGGACCTACCAACGCCGTTCCGGCGAGTCGTTCCCTGCCACCGTGCTCTTGACGCGGCTCGAGATTGACGGCGAGCGCATGCTCCAAGCGACGGTACGAGACGAGACGGAGGTGAAGCGCCTACAGGCCATGTTGGGCCAGGCCGACCGCCTCGCTAGCATGGGCACCCTCGCGGCCGGCGTGGCGCACGAGATCAACAATCCGCTCGCCTACGTGTTGCACAACATCGAGACCCTGGCGACAGACCTGCCGCGGCTCTCCGTCGCGGTCGAGCGTTGTGTCGACGCTCTGCGCGTCAACCTCGGTGACGCGGCGTTGGCAACGGCCCTCGGAGAGGAGGCGGCGCTGCTTCAGCCGGCAATGCTGAAGGATATGGTCGAGCTTGCCACGGACGCGCTGAGCGGCACGCAGCGGATTCGGACCATCTCCAGAGCCATCAGCACGTTCTCGCACATGGAGAGCACCAAGCGCTTCCGCGTGGACGTGAACCACGCGGTCCAGTCGGCCGCCACAATGGCCCTGACGAGTATCAAGTTTAGAGCCAAGCTGGTCGTGAGCCTGGGTGAAGTGCCCGCGGTCTGGGCCTCCGAGGGCAAGCTATCTCAGGTCTTCTTGAATCTGTTGATGAACGCGGCGCAGGCCATCGACGAGGGCAACGTGCAAGGCAACAAGGTCGCGATCCGCAGCTGGGTCGAGGCCGATGACGTCTTCGTGGAGGTCGAGGATACCGGTAGGGGCATCGCGCACGAGGCACTCCAGCGCATCTTCGAGCCGTTCTTCACCACCAAAGCGCGGGGGGTCGGCTCAGGGCTCGGCTTGTCTATTTGCCGTAATATCATCGACGAGTTCGGAGGCGACATCCGTGTCTCGAGTGAGGTCGGGACGGGCACGCGCTTCGTCGTGCGGCTGCCCGTTGGGGCGGGAGCGTCGTGCCCGCCCTCCTCGCCAGCCGCCGAGGTAGCAGCGGGTTTGCTGGTGCGTGGGCGCATCCTCGTGGTGGATGACGAGCCGCCGATCCTCGCGATGACCGCGCAGATGCTGGGCTCCGTGCACGAGGTGGTGTGCGTGGCCTCCGGGGAGGCAGCGTGCAGCCTCCTCACGCGCGACAGCGCCTTCGACGTCATCCTGTGCGACCTGATGATGCCCGGGATGACGGGTATGGAGCTCCACCAGTGGCTCAGGATAAATCACCCCGTTCTCGCCGAACGGGTGGTGTTCGTCACCGGTGGCGCGGGCACGCTTCAAGCATCGGACTACACCCTGCGCGTGGGCAACCTCAGGCTGGAAAAGCCTTACGACACCGCTAACCTCAAGCGGCTCATCGCCCAGCGGGTCGCGCTCGCCAAGCGCCCATCTGGAGCTCGAGAATAAGTCGTGGATTCAGCGGGAGCGTAGCGTCGTCACGGGCAGGGGCGGGAACGCTACCGAGCCCTGCAGCTGCGTGCCCTTCGGCGTCCGAACGAGAGGGCGGGCTGGGCCCAACCACACCCTCTCCGTCGCCGACCTCGGGCTCTGGCCCTAGCTAGACCGGGAAGATGTTGAAGTACAACTTGTATGATGCCCCGTGACGCGCCAACAGCTGAGTCTCGAACTTCCAGGGGATTGCATTGAACTGCGCCGCGGGCTGAATGGCGAGCAGCACCATTTGTTTCGGTGTGAGCACGATCAAGTCAGACCCTAGCTGCCGATGACCAAAGCCCAACGTCTGCTCGATGAAGCTGTTGAGCGCGTCGACGATATCATTCTTGAAGAAGTCCCAGGCAGCTCCACTGAGTGGCCCGAGAACTGGGCCTACGACGGGGACGCGCGTTGCCGCGGCTTCGATCAGGGGTTTGACACGGTCCACCGCCTCCTGCGTTCCCTTGCGTGAGACTGCCAGTTGATCGTCGTCGCCACTGAGTTCTTGAAGCACCGCGCTCAGCGCGAGCCCGTGCGGTTTGCCTTTGTAAATCTCGATGACATCGAAGGTGCCCTGCCCTCCTTGCACATTGCGGTAGACCTGAGTCTGCGCCACGCCTCTGACGTCACCGGGTCCGACGATTCCGAGCGTGGCGTAGGGCTCGTCGCCACGGCTGAACCCATCGCGATCGGTTTCACCGAAGCAGTGGAACCCCGTGTAGTGAACGCAGACGTTGTTGATGGCTCGAGCACCCACGTCAGGCCACCAATAGATCGCGCCGTGTTGAAAGGCGCTGATGCGCCCCCCGTCTTGATCGTTGAGAGCGTTCTCGTCGGACGTCGGGTACCCGAGCCAGCTCTTCTCCCAACCCAGCGACTCCCAGTGGTTGCGGACCTCTCCGTGTACTTCGTGGGCACCGGTGGACTGATGCCAGAAGATCGAGCCGCGCTCGAAGTGGTTGAATTTTCCCCTGCCGTCCGTCAGCGTGAGCTCATTCGTCAATGGCAGGCCGAGGAATCCATCGGGGCCACCGAGGGCCTTGTAGCGTTCCCTGATCGCACCATGGACCTCGTGGATCTCCGATGCAAAGGCCCCACTCGCGCCGTAGGCGGTCGAGCGCTCGTACTCCTGCGCCCAGCCATTGGCCAGCGCACGCGGAGTACCGATCTTGGCTCCGACGAACGGATTCTGCGCGGCAAAATCATCGAAACGGGGAACCACGAACGCGGGAGTCAACGAGCGAGACTTCGGGATCGACGTGCTGGGAGACTTGAGAGGCAGGGCAATGGTCGAGACGGCTTGCAGATTATTCGGCATAGATAAACTCCCTTTTTGATGAACGAGCAGATGGTGTTGATATGAATTGTTAGAAGCGCCGCGCGCAGAGGACCGCGCGCAGCGTCGCGCCGCGTGTGGCGGTTCAGCGTGGTGCTCATGAGCGGCTCCTTGCAAGCCTCGAACCACGGCAAAACCTCGCCGGAAACCCACGAAAGGTACGCTTGTCGTGCCGCGTTGGTGAACGCCAGCGAACGATGTTCCGTCCCGCCACCGCCCGAGCGCTCGGGCTGCGCGCTTCACTCTGCTGCGCAGTGGAAGCAAAGCGGCGCTCTGGCTCGCGATGGCATACCTGCAGGGCCCAGGCGTCGAAACCGGCACGGAGGTGCGGGTGACGCGCGGAAGGCGTGCTCGGCACGCCGGCACGCCGCGCGGCAACTCGGCCGGCACACTCAGCATCGGCCCGCCGTAGTAGCTCTGCCCCGCGAGCAGGAAGGACGCGATTGCAAGCATCGCCGAGGGCGATGCGGAGCTCGGCCGCTACCTCGCAGCGACCGTGAAGACAGGCGCGTACTGCTGCTACACGCCTATCTGAGAGTCCAGCCGCCGAGCGTCATCGCGCGCCAGGAGCGCCGCCAGCGTGGCTCCGGGACACCGCGGAGTTGACTCGCGGCGGGTTTCTCGGCGTACACGCTCGAGACACGGCAAAGACTAACTTAGCCCGGCGAGCTCTGGCAGCCGCGTCAGCAGAAACTCGCGATAGGGGACTGCTTCCACGTCATTTGCGAGGCTCTGCGCTCGTTCGCCGGTGAAAATGACGTAGCTCGACAATGGCTTTTTCGCCACCTGAGAAAACGATCGGAGACCGCTCAATTTCGCTGCCCCGACTCCGCTGCCCAGTTTGCATTCGGCGGCTAGCAAGCGTTTTCCCAAGTCGATGACCAAGTCGACCTCGGCACCCGCATCGGTGCGATAGGCAAACAACTTCCACGGCAGCCGGTGTGCGCGAATGAACGCCTGGCATTGCAGCACGAACCAGTGCTCGAACAGATGACCTTTTTCCGTGCGCGATGGCGAGCTCCGGTGGACGCCGAGCAGGGCGTTTCGAACGCCTATGTCGAAAAGCAGAATGCGGTCACGCTGGCTCACACGGCGGCCTGAAGCGGCGGGGGAGAATGGCGGAATCCGCAAGCAGATCAACGTATCCTCGAGGATCTGAAAAAAACGCCGTACCGTCTCCTTGGGGATCTCCGCGTCACTCGCGACCTTCGAATAATTGATCCATTCTCCACTGGACGAAGCTGCCAGGTCGAGGAACCGCGCGTAGGTGCCCACGTTCCGAATCAAGGCTTCGGCCTGGATCTCTTCGCGCAGGTAGACGGCAGCATATGTCTCGAGGATGTCTTCAGCCGCATCTTCGTCCGAATAAACGCCAGGTAGACCCCCCAGGCGGAGCACGCGATCCAAGTCGAAGGCGTCGTTGAGCTCCCAGATCGTCAACGGATCGAGGTATTCGAGCACGATGCGACCCGGAAGTAAGTTCGCTCCTCCGCGCTTGAGCTTGCGCGCGCTCGAACCGGTCAGCAGAAAGCGGTGCGTGCTACCTTCGTCCAGGACCGCCTGGACCGAGTTGAGAACGCTCGGAATGCGCTGAACCTCGTCAATCAGCACCAATGATGGCTTTCTGAGGGCTCGGAGCTCACGGCCCATGCGCGCGGGATCCTTGCCATACGCCAGAAACGAGGCTTCATCGGCCAGATTGATGACGAGATCTGGCCCCAGCGAGCGCGCGAGCGTCGATTTGCCCACTTGCCGTGCCCCGAGCAGCAGAATGTTTTTCCGCGAGCGCTCCAGACGGGAGGCGATGAGCCTGGCATACACATAGGTCAATTACCATGCAATTGACCTACTAGCAAGACGAAGCGCGCGCGGAGGGAAGCTCGCCCCATCGAGCAGCGCCGCACGCCGTCACGCCGTCGTTCAGACGGAGATCGTAGCGGCGTCGAGGTAGAAGAGCCCCAGCACCCGGTCGGCGGTGGAGAGTTCGTCGACCTCGGCGATCCGGAGAAGCCCAGGCCCGCGTATCCGTTGTTCACCATGAAGTTCTACGAGAGCGCGCGGCCAACGCACTGTATCGCGACTACGTCAAAGCTCTCCTCACCCGTACCAACTCGGTCACGGTAACGTCGTATGTTGACGACTCCGCGATCATGGCCTGGCAGCTCGCCAACGAGCCGCGGCCCGGAGCCGACACGAAGCCCGGCCACAACGTCCTGCCCCCCTTCTATCGCTGGATCGACGAGACGGCCGCATTCATCAGGTCTCTGGATGCCTGTCGCCCCCGACCGCGTCACGGACTGACTGCGTTCCCGCCCGCGTCCAAGAACTCGAAGTCTTTGAGACAGAAGTCGTACGTACCCGCGGTCCTGAACGCGATGTGTTCGAGCGCGCTGGTATCGAAGCTACCGGACATCGCATTGGACGGTTCGAAGCTCGTCAGGGGCGCGACGACCCTTCCGGCAGAGGTGATGCTGAGCCGCGTGGGCGAGCCGGGTCCAGCCATCAGAGCGAAGCCTGGAACAGGGGTCGAGCAGGCGCTGGGATCACCGGGACAAGCGCGGCTCGTGTGATCGAGAACCTGAAATGCTCGTTGCAAATGAAGAAGCCCCCGGGATCCTCACACGTCCCACCTTCGTTGGTCGGACTGGTTTCCGAGGTGCCCATCAGAACATCCACTGGTCCGATGCTTCTCATCCAGAAGGAAATGCCACCCATGCCCACGGCATCGTAAGGTGGGCGGCTGACCAGGTTGGTGCCCATGATTGCCCCCCACGTCTCGAATCCGGAGCCGCTGAACCGAGCCGCGTAGCGACTCGGGCCGCGCGAGCCGTCGTCAATTCGCGTGGGCTCGAATTCAGCGCCCGATGTTGGTATCAGGTCCGCGCCGACCGTTCCGTCGCCAAAGGCGAACCAATGCCCATCTCGACCATTCGACGCGCACACCGCGCGGTTGCCATCTTCCAGGTCATCGATGAGCAGGGCGTCCGCGCAGATAGGCCGCGGCTGGCCAGCGTCGATGTCAAATATGACGTTGCAGCCGGTGAGCAAGACGAGCAGGGGGCGCGCGAAGCGACGCACAAGCCACCTTCGGTAGCACCAGCGCCAAAGTCAATGCACTCCTCGGGCCGTCGGTCGTCAGATGGGCGAGTAACAGCAGTACGTACCGGTTTTAACGGTTGCCGTCAGGTATCGTCCGAGCTCGGCGTCGCACTCCCCGATGCTCGCGATCGCGTCTTTCAGGCGCCGCTGCACGTTGATCCGCGCGCGTTCCGCGCTGGAGTCGAGCTGGCGATCCAGTCCCACGAGGCTGAGCACGTGCAGCTCCTGGCCCGGGTGCGACAAGAGCTCGCTCAGGTACGTCAGCCCTTTCGAGTGCTTCAGGTGAAAGGGGGCGCCCGCGGGGCCATTCAACGCCCAGACGTGGCCTTCTCGCTGCAGGGAGAGCTCGCGCGCGGAGGGACGCGGGAGGGCAGCGGCGTGCCGCGGCGCCGGGATCGCTGCGGGGGCCAGCGCTGGCGCCGTGCCAACCGCAGCCAGCAGCGCCGGCGGCAGATGTTCGGGCAAAATCGTGCTCTCGGTGCACATGACGGCGGCTCGCTCGATGGCGTTGCGGAGCTCGCGCACGTTGCCCGGCCAGGCATGGCAGGTCAACACTTGCAGGGCCGCGGCGGAGAGCTTGAGCGGCGGAACCCGTTCCAGGTCTCGACACGCCGCGAGCAGAAACTGGCCCGCCAGGGCCTCCAGCTCGCCGGGCCTCGAACGCAGAGGCGGAATCAACAGCGCGACACCATTCAGCCGGAAATAGAGATCAGGACGCATCCGACCGTTCTGGCTGTCCGCCTCCAGGTCACGATGGGTGGCCGACAGGATGCGGACGTCGATCGGCCGCGGTCGGGTGGCGCCGAGCCGCGTGACCACGCGCTCCTCTAGCACCCGCAGCAGCTTGGCCTGCGTTGCTGGTGGAAGCTCGCCCACCTCGTCCAGAAACACCGTCCCGCCCTTGGCCGCCTCGAACAGCCCCTCGCGCGTGAGCGCACCGGTGAAGGCGCCTCGTTCCGTGCCGAAGAGCTCGCTCTCCAGCAGGCTCTCCGCGAGCGCCGCGCAATTCACGCCCATAAATGGGCCTTGCGCGCGCGGCGAATGGCCGTGGATGGCGCGCGCGAGCACCTCTTTGCCGACGCCGGTCTCTCCGAGCAAGAGGACGTTGATGTTGGCTCTCGCCACTCGCGCCGCGTCCGCGTAGAGCGCTTGCATCGAGACATCCCGCACCACGACGCCCGGCGCGAGATCCGGTAGCTCCAGGCGCGGCGCGCGCCGTAGCACTACGCACGCCGTTCCGAACAGCAAGCAGTCGCCCACCGCGAGCTGCGTCCTCTTACCGGAGACACGTACGATGCTGAGCGTCTCGACGCCCGTGGCGAGCGGCGCGGTCCGACGAATGAAGATGCCGTTCGCGCCCCCGAGATCCTCGAGCTCCAGCGCCTCGCTCACTCGCAGGATCGCGTGCTGGCGGGAGACCGCCGGATCCTCGATGCAGACATCGCTCGCCGGATCGCGACCAATCGTGACCTCGCCCGTGGCGGGAAGGGCGACGGCCCGCGCCGCCTCCTGAGAGAAAACGACCAGCTGATAACCGGGTTCCGCAGACACACAGGCACTATACGCACGGAGCCCCTCCGCTGGCCCCATTGTTGCTTAGTGTCTTGGCGTCGTGACCAGGAGGCCCGCCGAAAGCTCGTTGACAAGGTCCCCCCACGCCCGGAAGATGGCCGCGGTGGCGTCTGGAAGTCTCCCGTCCACCCTTGCCGAGCTGGTCTTCTGCGTCTGCGTGATGAGCGTCTTCCCGGGCGTCGCTCACGCGGAGCCCAGCGCGGACGACAGGGCGCTCGCCACGCTGCTGTTCGAGCAGGGACGAGCCCTGATCGCGCAAGGGCAGGTCCCCGAGGCGTGCCAGAAGTTTGCGGAAAGTCAGCGGCTCGACCCGAGCGGCGGCACGCTGCTGAACCTCGCGCGCTGCCACGAGGAGCAGGGCCTGTTCGCCAGCGCCTGGAGCGAGTTCAAGGCGGCCCAGCTCATGGCGCAGGACGCCGGCAGAGCCGATCGTGAGCTGGAGGCCGAGCGCCGCATCGACACGCTCGAGCCGCGGCTTTCGCGGCTCGTCGTCGTCGTTCCAACGCAGGCGCAAGTGCCGGGGCTACTGGTCGAACGCGACGGCCGCGAGCTGGGCCGCGGCGCGTGGTCGACGCCCATTCCCGTGGACGGCGGCGAGCACCAGGTGCGCGCGACAGCGCCGGGGAGGGTGAGCTTCAGCGTGAGCGTCGTCATCGCTGCAGAATTGGACGTGAGGACCATCGAAGTTCCCCTCCTGGCGGTGGCCGTCACAGCCCCGGAACCCCTGGCGCCGGCGGCTGCCGTGGCAACCCGTCCGGCTCCAGACCGAGGCCTCACGGAACAGGACGGAACGACGTTCACTACCCAAGGCCTGCTCGGGATCAGCTCGGCGGCACTCGGGGTCGTGGCCTGGGCCGCCGGCGGATACTCCCTGGCCACCGCGCTGGACGCGAAGCAGGAGTCGGCGTCGGACTGCGACGCCGAGGGCTGTGGTCCCGTCGGTATGGAGAAGCGCAGCGAGGCCGTCACGCGCGGCAAGTGGGCAACAGCGCTCGGCCTGGGCGGAGCCGTGCTGGTCGGCGCAGGTGTGACGCTGTTCTACTTCGGCGAACGAGCCAGCACCCCGAGCCAGCAAAGCGAGGGCGCCCCCCGCCTTCTCATCGGGGGCGGACCGAGCACGTTGGCCGCCAGCGTCAAAGGCAGCTGGTAGTGAGCCACCCAATGCGCGACCTGCTGCGGGCGCTGCGCCGTGGGTGCTCTGCCCTGGCGGTGCTAGCAACCGGCTGCAACACTCTCTTCGACATCCAGGAAGGCACGCCGCGACCACTCTGCGTCGGTGGGTCTTCCGCCAGCAGCCAGGAAGCGGACGCGGGGAGCTGCAACGCCACCGCCAACGAACCGGGTCCGGACGCCGATACCGTCGCGGCAGGCGAGTGCACGACGAATGCAGAGTGCATGGAGCGAGCCTTTGGCGAGCCGGTCGTCTGCGACAAAGCACTCCGACAGTGCGTCCCCTTGAAACGCGGCGCCGTGTGTCCCTTCGTCTATCCCACCGAGGAGGTGAAGAACGATAGCGTCGTGCTGTTCGGCGCTTTCATGCCCCTGCGGGGTCAGGCGCCGCTCAGCGGAGCGGTGGCGCTCGACTATCAGCTAGCCCTAAACGAGCTCCAGAAGGCCGGTGGGCTGCCGGGGGGAACCGGCGAACCGCGCCGCCCGATGGCAGCCATCTTCTGCGACAGCAGCCCGGCCGCCTCGGAAGAGGGAGTGCAACACCTAGTGCAGACGTTGCGCGTGGGCGCCCTGAGCGGGCTCTTCACGGAGACGGACACCACGCGCTTCGTCCAGGATTATACCGTGCCCGCAGGCGTCTTCTTGCTCAACCCGCAGACCATGCCGGAGACGCTGCGGAACATCGACGTGAACGACCTGGTGCTCCATTTGCTCGGCACGCCGCGCGAGGTGGCCCGGGCGTATCGGCCGCTGTTCGCTCGTGCGGAGCGCCTCGTGCGCAGCAAGCTTCGCATGCGCGCAGCGCAGCCGGATGCCGGAGCTAGTCCCGAGCGCAACCTTCGCGTCGCGCTCATCACCAGCGAGTCGCCCTCCGAGCTGGCCATGGACTCGGTAGTGCAGGATCCGCAGCTCGGGATCGTGGTCAACGGGGTCTCCGCGTCGACGAGCGCGACCGCGGGCGACTTGCGCCGGTTTTCGATCCCATCGCTCGATTTCGAGGCGACGGGCTTCGGCTCGACGCTCGACCAGGTGGCTGTACACCGCCCGGACATCGTCATCTTGCTGACCGACAACAGCGGCCTGCTCATCCCGCCCCTCGAAGACCTGCTCACCGCGAACGCGCCCGGGGCGCCACTCCCCTTTTATCTGCTCTCGTCTCGCAACGGGATCGGCTTTCTCGACTACCTCGGTTCCGACCGCAACGAATCCACGCTGACCAAGCGCCAGCGCTTCGTCGGCGTGCAATACGCGGCCTCGGCGGAGCCCGCACCACGCGACGCCTGGCTGTCGCGCATGCGCGACGCCTACCCGCAGATCTCCAGGTCGAGCTACGCTGCCACCGAGAACTTCTATGACGCCACGTACTGGCTCGCCTTTGGTCTGTATGCGGCAGGGTCGGGCGCTCCGCCCACCGGAGCCTCCTTCCAGCGGGGCGTGCGCAAGCTCCTGGGCGGACCGCGCATCTTTGCGGGGGACCCGCGCACTCTGTCGGAGTCGTTTCTCGCGCTCGCCAATAGCGACGCGGGCGTGACGTTCGTCGGCGCGCAGGGACCTCCCAGCATCGATCCCAGCACGGCGGCGTGGCGAAGCGTTGGCGGCGTCTACTGCTACCACCAGCCGGGCATCAGCGAGCCGCTCGCGCCCACCTACGATGTGCTGCGCTACAACCCTCTCACTGGCGAGCTCGACGGGGACTTTCCCTGCTTCTTCTCGTTCTGATCGATCATGGCCCGTTCGAGAGCGTCGTTTGCGCTGCTAGCTGTCGCCGCTGTCGGCTGCGGCGATCGACCGGTTGCGGAGGCCCTCGGGCAGAGCCCCCAGCCTATCGTCGGTGGCCGGCCGTCCACGGCGAGCGAAAACTACTCGGTCTACATCGAGGCCGGCCTGCTCGGCGATCACCACCGCTGCAGCGGAACGCTCGTCGCGCCGAACGTGGTGGTCACCGTACGCCATTGCCTGCTCCTCGCGCGCGAAAAAGGCCTGGCATGCACGCCGGAGGGTGAGCTCGCCAATCCGAGCGACCCACGTGGGCAGGACACTCGCGTCGAGGCGCCGGAGAACATTTACGTCTACCTCGGAGATGGCCATGCTGCGCTGACCCCAAGCTCCGTGCGCGCCGTGTTTGTCGCCAGCGAGATCGGGCTCTGCCGCAGCGACATCGGGCTGCTCCTGCTCGAGCAACCTCTCGCCGACGTCCACATCCCAATTCGACGTGAGGCGGTGCGCGTGGGGGAGCTCTTCTCCATCAGCGGCTGGGGCTACACGGGCGACGAGCAAGCCCCGAACCTGCCGGAGCGGCGTTCGACGCTCGACAGAGTCCGCGTCGCGGAGGTGGGGCCGGGTTTGATCCCGGCAGGCACTTTTGCCGTGCCCGGCAATACGCTCTGTTTCGGCGACAGCGGAGCTGGCGCCCTGTTCGGGGGTGCGCTTGCCGGCGTCTATTCGAGCATCGCGGGGCCAAGCGACGTGATCGGCACGCAGTCGTGTACGCTCGTGCAAGGCCGCAACATGTTCACGATGACGGCGCCGCACCTCGACTTGTTCGCGGAGGCCTTCGCGCAGGCCGAGGCTCCGCTCTGGTATGCGGGCGAGCCAGCGCCGTGGGCCGCGGCCTCCTTGGATGCGGGTTCAGACGCGGGCGACGACGCGGCGGTACCGGACAGCACGGGTGAGGCGGCCGTCGGCGTCGAGCGCTCGTCATCGGGCTGCAGCATCGCGCGCTGCGTGAGCTCGCGTGCGTCGGCCGGATCCTGGCTCCTGCTCGCGTTCGCTGTCACCCTCCGGCGGCGGCGATGAGTGCGCCAGCCGCTGGGCGCCGCCGTGGGTTCGAGGGCTGGCACGTCGCGTGCTTAGTCCGTGTTCTTTTCCAGGAGCTGCAATGCCTTCCACGATCCTGATTCGAGCGCCGTTCGGTCCGCTCGCGCTCTTCTGTTGCCTCTGCGCGTGTGATGGCGACCGCGCAGCACCTCACGATGTCGAGCCCCCGAGCGGCGGCGACGCGAGCACGGCGGAAGCCCCGGGGCTCATGGCCTCGGATGCGGGGGCGCGCACCACCGATGCGGCGGCAGCCCCCGCTTCGGTGGTCGATGCGCACGCCCCGGATGCCGATGTCCCGAACATGGCCGAAATCACGGCCGTGGTCGGCAACACGGGCAGAATCGAGGTAGCGGACAACTGGATCCAGGGAGACTTCAATGAGGACGACACGATCTTGCACGTGACGTCAGCGCCCGAGTGCGTGGCCTTCTTGCGCTCCGGAACGAAGCTCAGGTCCCTGGCGGGAACGCTCTCGGTGAGCAGCGATCTCGTGGGGCAGCCCGGGGGGCCACCACAGCCCATCGAAGTCGTCGCGGGGCAAGCCCCGCCGATCCGCGAGTATTGGCACGACCTGAGCTACGGCTGTTCATCGAGCAGTCCGACGTGCGCAGACGCGCCGCTGCCGGACGTGCCGGTGCTGTTCCGCTTTCCCGACGCGGCGCGGGTGCAGGTCCAGCTTCAGGGCTCGGTAGCGTTTCCGCCGCTGCCCGTAACGACGCTGCGCGCCCCGGCGTTTCCGCCCGTCGAGGTGCTCGCGCCGCTGCCACCAGAGGCGGTGGACCTCATGATTAGCACGACGCAAGCCTTCACCGTGCGCTGGGTTCCGCCGCCTGCTGACGCGGGCGTTCCAGCAAGTATCGCCGAGAATCAGCGGCTGATCGTCGAGCTCCGCGTGTTCGCATTCGTGGGACAGGATACGTCCATGGCCGGCGAGATCTTTTGCGCCTTCCCACTCGCCACGGGGCAGGGCAACGTTCCCGCGGTCCTGCTCGGGGAAGTGCGGGACCGTTTCGCATCGCCAGAGAGTGATTTCGGAGGCGGCCTAATCCTCTACGCGGGCGAGCTCAAAGAGGTGAGCCTGCGTCGCACGTCCTACGTGATTTTGACTGATACGTTCAATTCCGCGTCACCTCCGTACAGCGTCAACGTCACGTTCGATTGAGTCGGCGACGCCCGCGCTTCAGTTCCAAACCGCTGAACTTCGTTCCACCGCGCCGCCCACGATGCTAGCCTGACGGGGTGCCCTCTTCCCCGCCGCTGCCCGCTACGATCGCGTCGCGGTACCTGCCGGTGCGTGAAATCGGCAGGGGCGGAATGGGCGTCGTGTATGAGGTGGTGCATGCCCGCACCGGGGAGCATCTCGCGCTCAAGGTCCTCCTGGCCAGTGCGGGAGCCCTCACCGTGGATCTGCACCGGTTCAAGCAAGAGGCCCGTGCCTCGGCCAAGATCAAGAGTGAGCACGTAGTTCGCGTGCTCGACGCGGACACCGCTCCCGAGTTGAATGGCGCGCCGTTTCTCGTCATGGAACTGCTCGAAGGCCTCGACCTGGAGCAGGCCGCGACCCTCTCCCCACCCGGCCCCGCCACGGTCATCGAATGGCTCCTCCAGATTGCTCCTGCGCTCGACAAGGCTCACCGGCTTGGCATCGTGCACCGCGATCTCAAACCGGATAACCTATTCCTCACCAACGTCGAGGGGCGCCCGCCCATCGTCAAGATTCTCGATTTCGGCATCGCGAAGATCACCGACGAGAGCTCCACCGCAACGGCATCCGGCCAGGTGCTGGGAACGCCGAAGTACATGGCGCCCGAACAGGTCTCGCAGAATTCGAAAGTCACTGGGGCAACGGACCTGTACGCGCTCGGACTGGTCGCCTACCGGCTCTTGTTGGGGGAGAGCTACTACCGCGGCCCGGTCATGGGGGTTCTGGCCGAGTTGCTGCACGGGGTAGCGTACGCGCCCTCGGTGCGTCACCCGCAGCTCAGCGCCGAATTCGACAATTGGTTCCTGCAGGCCTGCCATCGCGATCCCGCGCGCCGTTTCACTTCCGCCTCGCAGCAAATCGAGGCGCTCGCGGTGGCGCTCGAGATATCGAAGGCGACGCGCGCCGCCGAGCCCATCGCCACTGCTACTGCCACCGCGAGCCAGCCACCTTCCAAGCGACGTCTCGTCGCGCTGGGCGGAGCCGGAGCTGCGGTGGTTGCAGCCGCCGCGGTCGCGTATGGCACGCTTTACGGCAGGGAACGCGCGCCGAACGCCTTACCCGAGCCTCAGACGCAGCTGTCGCCGCCGGAAACGCCACGGCCCGAAGTCAAATTGCCTCCGACGCTGCCGCCGAAAACCGAGCCGTCCGATGCGCCGCCGCGCGAGGTCCACTCGCCCGAGGCAGTTCCCGCTGCCGCCGCACCGTCGATGCCAGCGCCGCGGCGGAACAAAGTTCCGGCGAACAGCGCCTCCCCGGGCTCCACGCCGACCGTCGTGCCCGATCCCTATCAGGATCAGAAATAGCCGCGCGCCAGAAGCCATGGCACACCCTGTGCGCCGTCGCTTCAGCATGCGAAAAGCTCGGCTCACCAATTGGCAAAACGCTGGCGCTCGCTACTGGCTCGTCGCTGGCAGCGCCTTCACCCTGCCCTCGTGCTCGAAGGACGCGGCCAGCATTCTCGGCGCTCGGGACACGGGCCCAGGAGCAGCGGCGTCGATCGCGGATGCCTCGATGACGGCGCAGGCGCTACCGCTGGCAGCGCCCGACGCTGATACGCCATCCCCGCCGCCCGTCGCCGTGGTGGACGCCGGCGCGTCGGAAGTCACTGCCGTCGTGGGTCAAACCGGCGTAATTCAGATCGCGGCTGACAGCGTGGGTGCCTACTTCTCCGAGGACGACACCATTGTGCGTGCCGTGGCGGCGCCCGAGTGCGTGGCTTATCTGCGTTCCGTCACCAAGCCTCACTCCGCAGCTGGAACGCTCACCGTCACTAGCGACCGCGTGGGACAGCCGGGGGGGCCACTCGAGCCTCTGGTGATGGAGCCCTCCAGTGCGCCGGACGCCCATAACGCTTACTCTGGGTACCCGGGCCCGCTGGAGACGTGGCGGGACGATGCCGGGATCCCGAACTACGAGGTGCAAACGCCATTTTTTCCGCAATACCCGGACCCCCGCGCCAGCACGAGAGTGCAGCTCGCCCTCTCCGGCAGCGTCGTGTTCCCTGCTCTTGCCGTGACGACGCTGCGCTCGTCGCCGGCCGACATCGAGGTGACTGAGCCCTCGTTCAGCGTCGAAGAAGTGGCGGCGGAGCTGGCGGGCTTACAGCCGCTCGTGCACGGCCTCTCGAGAGCGGAGCCGCTGGTCGTGGGTTGGGAGCTGCTCGGCAGCGAGCCCGAAGCGGTGGTGCTTTGGGTATCCGACCTCAGCGTGGAGGCGACTGCGGGGGGCTTACCCGTGACGGCCGAGCTCTACTGCCGCTGGCCAGCGGCAGCGCGCCGAGGCGTGGTGCCCGCCTCACTTCTCGGAGCAATACACGCCCGCTTGGGCACTGGGCCAGCGAACGGGAACATGACCCTGGTCCTCGGCGACGGCAACGAGGTAGCGACGGCAGGGGCATCCTACTTCATGTACTTGTTCGAACAATCGAACCTGCTCGGCACCGATTGTGGGCTGCTTGGCCCGCCCTGTGTGAGGGGCAGCTTCATCAACGCCGTCCTCCAGATTAACTGAGAGGTCAGCGGGCTCTGTGATGCTGCGCTGAGAGCACGCTGTCACTCGTCGAGAAATCCACGGTTGGCTCCGTTGTTGCTTGGAGTCGTTCCATGAACCGCACCGGAAGCTCGTTGACAGGGCTCCCTGCTACGCCGAGCATGGCTTGTGTGGCGCCCACGGGTTACCGGTCCGCCCTTTTCGGGCTGCTCGTGTTTGCCTGCTCCGTGGGCGCTCCCGGTGCCGCGTCCGCTGACGCCGAGCGCGGACGACAGCGCGCTCGCTACGCTGTTGTTCCAGGAGGGGCGAGCGCTGATCGCGCAAGGGCGGGTCCCCGAGGCCTGTCAGAAGTTTGCCTGGGCGGCGGGCGGATACGCCTTGGCAAAGGCCCTGGACGCCGAGGACGCCGCGGCGGCAAACTGCACGGGCGTGACGCTGTTTTACTTCGGCCAGGGCCCTAGCTCGCGGCCGGGTGGAGCAGGGAGCCAAGCTCGATTTGTCGTCAGCGCGGCGCCGGGCGCGGCCATGACGACCATTGCAGGCAGCTTGTGATGCGACAACCCGGCTCGCACCTTGCGCGCGTCGTAGGTGCTTTGGCCTGCGCCCTGGCCCTGCTGCTCGTTGCAGGGTGCAACGCCGTCTTCGACATTAGTAAAGGAACGCCGCGACCCTTGTGCGCTGATCCGCTCCTCATCGACGACCTCGAAGATGGCGACGACCGGATTTGCCTGACGAGCGGGCGAGAGGGCAGCTGGTTCGGAGTTGGAGATGGCACGATCGGCGCAGAGCTGAATCAAAGATCGGACGCGGCATTCGAGCCGACCTTGATCGAGGACGGACCACGGGACAACAGCCGCTACGCCGCGCGTTTGAGGGGCTCCGGTTTCACGCTGTGGGGCGCAGTCCTGGGCGTAAGCTTGGCTTCGACCTCAGGGGGCTACGACGCCCTAGGGTTGGGTGGTATCCGGTTTTGGATGAAAAGTACCACCCCTATCGCCGTGAGTATATCCACCACGGAAACGACTCCGATCAGGGACGGTGGCGAGTGCACAGATTCGGGCGACGAGCAAAATTGCTACAATGACTTCACCTTCTCTATCACTGCGCCCAGCCACGACTGGGAGGAGTACTGGGTGCCGTTCAACGCACTCCGCCAAAGAGCGGGTGGCTCCGTGGTTTGGAACCCTCGCCATGTCACCAACGTCCTGTTTAACTTGGCAGCTGGGGCGGAGTTCGACGTCTCGATCGACGACCTGAGCTTTTATTACTGCACCAACAGCGAGTGCCAGCCGACGTGCACGGACCCGGAGTTTCCTGTCTCCTGTCGCGAGGGCGAGGGCTTTCATTCATCCTGTCAGCTGCCGGGGAGCGACTGCGCCGTGGTGGACCGGCGTCCACTGGACCCGGCCCTCGTCGAGATGGGCGGAGGGGACCCGGCGTGTGTCGGTCTTCCGTCGGAGCAACTGCCCCGCTGCTTCCTCGAGGCTCCCACCGGAATCCCCTTTGCGACCCGGGTCAATCCCTACACGGATGGCCTATCCAATGCGCGGCTGCGCAACCCCGAACCGGGCAAGGTCTGCATGAAAGGGACGCTGGCAGTGGGCGGTAGCGCCGCCATTTCCCCCATTGTCTCGCCGATCGAGTTCGACTTCCCTCCACTGGTGAGGAAGCCCTTCGACCTGCAAGCCCTCGACATCGACGCGATCGAGTTCACGATCACGCATCCTCCCGAGGGAGGGGTTTCGTTGGAGCTGCGCAGCCTCACGCAGGACGAGTGCGCTCCGGGCTTCTATTGCCTTGGTCCAGTGTTCTCGCTGGGTGGGCCGAACGCGCGCGTGTTCGAGGACAAGACCGTGCGCGCGAAAATGAGTGAGTTCGAGCCCGCCGACCAAGGGCTAAGGCACGTCTTGTCTTTCTACTTCTGGGGGCACGACCTGCCGCCCTATGACACGAACTACGACTTTTGCCTCTCGGACGTGAAGTTCTTCAACTCGCTGGGTGAGCTGGTCACGCCACCTCCCGCGGGCGGCGGTTAACCGCGAGAGCGGCACGACAGCCCGCGAAGGCACGGATCTTGGAACGTTTGGAACATCGTTCACTGGGACGTCTCCGCGTGCGCCTCCGATCCGCGAGCGGCACCCGCTCTTGCTGGTCGAACCCACCTTTGCCTGATTTTCTCGCGCCGTTTTGCATTGGCTCCCGTCTTGCAGTGCGCTGCGTATGACACGAGAAATGCTCGGCAGCGTGAAGAGTAGATACCGACGGCTCGCGCTCATGGCGCTCGGAGTGTCAACAATGCTAGGGATCGCCTGCGCGGACAGCCCCGCCGCGTCCCAGCCCGAGCCAGGCCCCGGAGACATGCCGGTGACGGAAACGCCGCTGACGGAGCCGAACGAGAACGGCAGCATCGACATCGTCACGCGCGAGGGCGTCGTCCAGGGAATGCTGCGCGGCACCACCCGGGCCTTTCTCGGCATCCCTTACGTGGCGCCTCCCGTGGGCGAACTACGCTGGGCGCACCCACGCCCCCACGAGCCCTGGTCCACCCCGCTCGTTGCGACCGCGTTCGGCGCGCGCTGCCCGCAAACCGACGACACCGGGCAGCTCGTCGGCGATGAAGATTGTCTGACGCTCAACGTCTGGGCGCCCGAGAGATTGGACACGCCCGCTCCGGTCATGGTCAACCTGCACGGAGGCTCGTTCGTGCGAAGCACTGGCGCCACTCCCGACAGGGATGGCCAGCTTCTGTCGGAGACGACGGGGGCGATCATCGTCACCATCAACTACCGGCTAGGTCCGCTCGGATTCCTCGCCGACTCCGCCCTGAAGGACGAAGACCCGACGCAGCCATCGAGCGGCAATTACGGTTTCGAGGACCAGCGCGCAGCGCTCGATTGGGTTCGGTCCAATGTCGACGCGTTCGGCGGTGACCCAGGCAACGTGACCTTGTTTGGTAGCTCTGCCGGGGCCGACAGCGTCAGGCTACACATGCTGTCGCCGCAGGCGCAGGGGCTCTTCCAACGCGTCATCCTGGAAAGCGGCGACTACGTCAGTCTCCTCCCCACCGCGACCAGCCAGGCGCAGTCGGCGAGCCTGGTCGCGTTCGTCGGCTGCGCGGCAGAGCCGAACCGCGTGGCTTGCCTCCGCTCGAAGAGCGTCGCGGAGGTGCTGAACGCAGAGCCCGCGTGGTGGGCACCGGTGATCGACGGCTGGAACATTCCCGACTGCGCATCGACGCTGGTCGACGCGGGGTGCATCGCCAGCCCGGTTCCGGTCGCCTTGGGTACGAACCTCAACGAGGCGGAGTTTGACTTCGCGATGGGGCTCCCGGCGCCGGTCGACGACGCCGCCTACCTGGGTATGATGAATGCGATGTTTGCCGGTCAGGGGGCAGCGATCCTCGCTGAGTATCCAAGCACGAGCTTCGCGTCTCCGGCCAATGCCGCGGCCGACGTGCTCACCGATAGCGCGTACGTCTGCCCTACCCGGCGGCTCGCACGAGCGCTGGTGGGCGCGGGGTTGCCCGTCTTTCTCTATTCGTTCAATCACGCGCCGGTCTCGCCGATGTTCCCCGACGCGGGCGCCTTTCACGGCTCACAGGTCGCCTTCATCTTCGGCAGCTCCGTGTGGGGGATCCAGCTCGACGAGCCGGAGCGGGCATTGTCCCGAGCCATGATGGGCTACTGGGGGCGGATGGCGGAGGAGGGCAATCCGAACGGCGGAGGCGCGCTGACGTGGCCCGAGCTCGACAGCACCGACGCCAGCATCGTCTTTGACCTCAGCCTGTCGACGACGACGCGCTGGAAGGGCGACCGCTGCGATTTCTGGGACGCCTTGCCCTGAGACGTCAGGCCAGATTCACCGGGACGCCCCGGGGCCGTTCGAGCTCGGTCATGTCAGTTGGGGCACGGGGCACCGGCGGCAGCCCAGGTCTCCCAGGCGGCAATGAACGTCGCGTACGGCGTGGACACCGGCGCCCGACCGAAGCCAGGGCTCCAGCCCCAGGTCACGAGCGGATCCTCGAGGTGAACGCGTAGCGCGGCCATGTCCTTGCCCCCGTTGCGCGCCGGGTCCTTGACCTGTTCGCACAGTGCGCGGGGCTCGACGCCGACGAACACGAGCTTCTCCTCGGGCTTCGGCATGTGCCAGCCTTTGCTCACACCGGGCGGGACATGCAGGCCATAGTTGCTCGGAGGATTCGCCGGGCCGTGGCACGTCGTGCACTCGGCACCCGCCATACCTCGCCCCGCAGGCCCGCGCAGCACGTTCATCGCGTGCACGCGGCCCTCGTCCCCCTGCAGAGGCGCATCGCCCCCCGGATGACAGTTCTGACAGCGCGGGTGCTGGAGGACTTCGCGCACGGTCGCGAACGCGGCCACACCGGCGGCGGCGTCGCCCGGGCTCTGGCGCCCCGGGCTCGCCGGCGGCCCTCCCGCGTTGCTGCAGGCGAAGAGGACGGAAAGGAGAGCAATCATCACGAGAGTACGCAGCATCGAGAATCCTATGCGAGGCGCAGCGGCAGCGCGCGCAGCCGTTGCTTGGTGAGCGCAAACACGGCGTTTGCGACGGCAGGTGCGACGGGCGCGGTCGCGGGCTCGCCGATGCCCCCCATCTTCGCACCGCTTTGGATCAGGTGAACACTGATCTTCGGCATCTCGAACATGCGGAGCACGGGGTAGTCGTGAAAGTTGCTCTCGACGACCTTGCCGGCCTCGATGGTCAGCTTGCCGTGGAGTGCCGCGCTGAGCCCGAACGCGATGGACCCCTGGACCTGTGCCTCTATCCCGAGTGGGTTGACCGCGGTGCCGCAGTCGACCGCCGCCGTCACCGCATGGACCCTGATGCGCCCCCCCTCGACCGAGACCTCCGCGACCTCGGCGACGATCGAGCCAAACGCCTCGTGCACCGCGAGGCCACGCGCCCGGCCCGCCGGGGCGGGCGTTCCCCAGCCGGCCTGTGCCGCGGCTGTCTCGAGTGCACGCACGAACCGCGGCTTCCCGTCGAGAAGCGCCAGGCGATACGCGAGCGGATCCTTGCCCGCGGCGTGTGCCAGCTCGTCGATCATGCTCTCCATCGCGAACGCCGTATGCGTGTGGCCGACGGACCGCCACCACAGCACGGTGATCGGTGTCTTTGGCGAGTGCAGCGAGACGTGCTTTGATTTCGTGGCTTCTAGGTACGGTGAGTCCGCGATGCCTTCGACTGACGTCGCGTCGATGCCGTCGTGGACAGCAAACTTCTCGAACGGGGTGCCACCGAGGATCGACTGCCCAACCACGACGTGATGCCACGCTTCCGGCATGCCGGCCTTGTCGACGCCGACCTGGACGCGGTGCACGTACGCGGGGCGGTAGTACCCGCCGCGCATGTCGTCCTCGCGCGTCCATACCACCTTGACCGGGACACCGGCCGCCTTGGCCACGTTCACGGCTTCAGAGACGAAGTCCGACGCAGGGTTCGCTCGGCGACCGAAGCCACCGCCGAGGAACGTCGTGTGGATCGTCACCTTGTCGGGCGTCGTGCCCAGGATCTGCGCCGCGGCGGCCTGATCGACGGTCTGGAACTGAGTGCCCGTCCAGATCTCGCAGCGATCCCCGTCGATCTTCACGGTGCAGTTGAGTGGCTCCATCGCGGCATGCGCCAGATACGGCACCTCATACGAAGCCTCGAGCTTGCTCGCGGCGCGATCGATCCTTGTCTTTGCCTTTCCGGTATCGACCACCGTCGTGCCCTCGTCTTGCGCGAGCTTGCGGAACTTCGCCAGGATCTCGTCGGTACTGGCAGCGCCGCCCTCCGGCGTCGACCACTCTGCGCGAACGGCATCACGGCCAAGCTTCGCCGCCCAGAAGTGCTGGGCGACGACAGCGACACCGTTCGCCGTCTGCACGACCTTCTCGACGCCCGGGACCTTCAGCGCATCGGCAGCGTCGAACTTTACGAGCTTCGAGCCAAACGCCGGCGGGCGCAGCATGACCGCGGTACGCAGGCCGGGGAACGCCACATCGATCCCGAACTGCGCCTTGCCGTTGATCTTCTCGGGCGTGTCGAGCCGCCGCACCTGGGTCCCGATCAGCTTCCATTGCTTCGGCTGCTTCAGCTTCAGCGTCTTCGGCGGCGGCAGCTTCATCGCCGCCTCGGCGACCTCGCCATACGTCAGCTTCGCGCCACCGAAGCGTATCACCCCGTTCGCCGCCGTCAGCTTCTCGGGCGTAGTCTTCCAGCGCGTCGCGGCCGCGCGTAGCAGTAACAGCTTCGCCGTCGCGCCGACGTTGCGGTAACGATCGAACTCGCCGTAGGTCGACGACGAGCCTCCTGTCATCTGGAAGCCCATCGCGGGGTGTCCATACACCGGCGCCGCCGGTGCGTGCTCGGCGCGCACCTTCGACCAGTCACAGTCGAGCTCCTCTGCGATCAGCATCGCCAGACCCGTCCAGATCCCCTGGCCCATCTCGGAGTGCGCGAGTAGCACGGTGACCGAGTCATCGCTCCCGATGCGCAGAAACGCGTTCACGGACGGCAGCGGCTGTGCGGACGCCGGCGCGGCGCGCACGACGTTCGGCACGTAGAAGCTGATCATCAGCCCGGCCGTGCCCGTTGCGGCGCCGGCAATGAATCCTCGGCGCGAGACGCTCACGCCCCACCTCGCTTCAAGCGTGAGGCGAGATGGATCGCTTCGCGCACGCGCACGTACGTCCCGCAGCGACAGATGTTGCCCGACAGCGCCGCGTCGATGTCAGAGTCCGTCGGCTCGGGCTTCTTCTCGAGCAGCGCCACGGCCGTCATGATCTGACCGGACTGGCAGTAGCCGCACTGCACGACATCCGCCTCGGCCCACGCGCGCTGCACGGGGTGCGAACCGTCCGGTGACAGCCCTTCGATCGTCATGACCTTGCGCGCACCCACGCTCGCCACCGGTGTGACGCAGGCGCGGACGGGATTGCCGTCGAGGTGCACCGTACACGCCCCGCACTGCGCCATGCCGCAGCCGTACTTCGTCCCGCTCAGCCCGAGCAGGTCACGCAGGACCCATAGCAGCGGCATATCCCCGCTGGCGTCCACAGCATGGACGGCGCCATTAATGTCGAGTTTCATCCGCATGTCACGCCTCTCGCCGTTGTCTCAGCGACAGGCCTATCACAAGTTGACTGTTGCCGTCCGTCGAACGCACCGGCCCTCGTGCGCCCGCCGCTCGGCGAGCCGCGCCTGGAGGGACGCGGCGCTGCCCCGCTCCGCGAATGGGGCAAAACACACCGCACGCGCCTCGACGAAACGACGCCGCTACCACTGGACCGGCAATGAGGCCCGGAGCCAGTCATTGCTGCATACGCAACAGGCGGAAGCGATGGCGCCCAGACCCTCACGAGCCCGTGCGCCTGGTGCCACCGTCGTTTCGGTGCTCCTCGAGTGGCTGGCCATCAGGCGAGCCATCGCGAGCGTTCGATGCTATATGCCACCCATGCCAGGCTCCAATTCGATGACGGTCAGCGAGCTAAAGAACAAGCTGCTCGAGGTCGTGCGCAGAGTCCAAAAGGGTGAAGTCTTCGAAATCACCAAAGACGGTGATCCAGTTGCGGTGCTCGCACCACGAGCCACTTGGGATCGCAAGGTCACGGGGTTTGCTCGGATCGAAGTCAAGGGCCCTCTCGAGTTGCCAGCGGATCAGTGGTCTTACGACATTGAGAACCTGTCGGCCGCGAAGAAGCGTTCCGGATGAGGCTCGTATTAGACCGCACATCGTCGTGCAGGCTGCCAACGACGAGCTGACTCCGGCGCGGAAACGGCTGTTGGAAGCCGAGAGCTCCGAGTTGGCTTTGTCTGCGGTTACGCTGTGGGAGCTGACCAAGCTCGTTGAGCTCGGCTACTTGGCTTTGCCCGACGGCTTCGACAGATTCATGCACTATCTGTGCGCGCATCCTCGCTACCAGATCGTACAGTACGACGCAAAGCTCATGATCGAGCTGCTGCAGCTTGCGCCGAAGCTGCACAAAGACCCTGCAGATCAGATCATTGTCGCGACGGCGCGCACGCTCGGCGCTACGCTCATGACCGACGACAAACGGATTCGCGCGTCCAAGTTGGTCAAGGTTGCGTGAGGCAATGCCCGAAGGAGTGCTCCGTATGCGCCCGCTCGCGGAGGGATGTTCCTCTGATTTGAGCGCCTCGGCACCGCGGATCCCCGTCTAAATCACGTCGTGATGCCGTGAAACACCTCGGCCGCGATCACCAGCCCAGCAGCGTCGAACCTCAGGTGCTCGGAGCCGCGGCGCCGATTGCCATTGATGACTGAAGTGTAGACGATGGCCAGCTCACGGCGCCCGGCATCCCACACGACCCGGTCCAGCGTGAAGACGGGTGACGGGCGGCTCGCCAGGGCCTGGGTCCAATAGTCACGCAGAGCACCCTTGCCGTGCACGGTGGGCACGCCCACGACGGCGAGGGCGGTGGGGCTCGTGAGCTCCACGTCGTCGTGGAAATGCGTGAGCACCCGCTCGAGCTGCCTCGCATTCCAGGCATCCACCCACTCGACTGCAAACGCCTCCGCCTCGTCACTCGTCATCAGTGCCGTCTCCACCGGCATGGCGGGAGAGCTCCCGTGCTTCTTTCACCGTATTGTCCAACCCTGCGCAATATTACCAATGTTGGGTTTGCTCGGAGGACATTGCTCGGAGGACATTGCTCAGGGGACATGCTCAATTGACGCCCAGCGCTCGTCGAACGCGGGCGAATCGACTCGAGCGACGGTATGTTCGGACCCGATTGGAATTGGACCGATTCGGCTGATTCAAGGATTTACGACGTGCCGTCACCGGGGGTACTCTCCTCGTCTTCGGCTCGATCATCGATCTCATTCAGCGAGACTCGATGATTTCAAGAGCGGGCCTTCCATTGGGGTGCATATGAAGACGCAACGACTAAGGTACTGCCGATCCACCGCCGTGTTCGTTCTCGCCGCAGGCGTTGCCGGTTGCGGCAGCGAAAAGGATCCTCGCTCCGGCGCGGGCCTGCCGTCGCCTGCCGCAGGCGGGCTGGACACGAACGACTCACCACCCGGCATGTCTGGCGACAACGGCATGGCGAACGTCGCGCCCGACAACGAAGGCAACTCACAGGACATCTCCCTCAGTGACCCGCTCAGTGGCAACGAGCCCGGCTCGGCTGGTGATCCGGCACTTAATCCAGCAGCGCAGCCCGGCGCCGAGCCCATCGACGGCCCATCGTCGAGCGGTACGGGCTTCGCTGTCGTCGAGAACCTCGATCGCGGCGTCGTCGCCGTCGTGCAGCCAGGCGGGGTGTATGTGGGCTGGCGTATGTTTGGCTACGAATACGACCGCGACAACCCGGGGCGGGTTGCCTACAATTTGTATCGCGACGGAATGCCGATTGCGACCGTCACCGATAGCACCAACTTCCGCGACACTGGCGGCAGCGACAGCTCCTCGTACAGCGTGGCGGTGGCGATCGACGGCGCCGAGGGCCCGCGCTCGACGCCCGTGACCCCATGGGCGCAGAACTTTCTGCGCGTGCCGCTCGAGGCGCCGGGCGCGATTTACAACGCGCACGATGCGAGCCTCGGCGACCTCGACGGGGACGGCCAGTTCGAAGTCGTTATGCTCTGGCAACCCACCGATTCGCACGACAATTCACAGGCCGGCGTCACGTCGAACGTCTTCATCGAGGCGCTGAAGCTCGACGGCACGCGCCTGTGGCGCGTCGACCTCGGGCCCAACATGCGCGCCGGCGAGCATTATAACCAGTTCATCGTGATCGACAGCGACGGCGACGGCCGCGCCGAGCTGGGCGTCAAGACGGCACCCGGCACGCGCGATGGCACGGGCACTTTCCTCAGCCTCGGCCCGGCCTCCGGCGACGACGACTCGCAGCTGTTCCGCAACGCCGAAGGCTACATACTCACCGGTCCCGAGTACTTCACGGTCTTCGATGGGCTCACTGGGCGCGAGCTCGGGACGCTGCCGTATCACACACCGCGCGGCGTGGTCGCCGATTGGGGCGACAACTATGGCAACCGGGTCGATCGCTTCCTGGCGGCAGGCGCATATGTGGACAGCTCGGGATTGCCCAGCTTCATCATGGCGCGCGGCTATTACCCGCGCACGACTCTAGGCGCCTACGCCTGGCGGGATGGGCAGCTCAGCCAACAGTGGGTGTTTGACAGCAACCAGACACCGGCCGACAGTAGGGGCAACCGTTTCACTGGCCAGGGCGCGCACAGCATGAGCGTCGCCAATGTCGACGCCGACCCCGAGCAAGAGATCGTCTACGGCGAGATGACCATCGACAATGACGGCACCGGCAAATGCTCGGCAGGCACGGGCCATGGCGACGCGCTGCACGTCAGTGACTTGATCCCGAGCCACCCGGGCGTCGAGGCTTTCATGCCCGCCGAGAGCGCGTCCCAACCTTTCTATACCCTGCGAGATCCGAACGATTGCACGGTTCTTCAGCAATCAAACCAAACGGGCGAGGACGTGGGCCGCGCGGTAGCGGGTGACATACTTGCCAGCAGCCCGGGCGCCGAGTTTTGGCACTCGGTAGGCGGCATCATTAACGGCACCAGCTGGCTGGCCACGCCGCTGCGCAGCGCTACGACGGGGCAGATCCTGGCAAACGCCCCCGCGGCGCCCGCGATCAACTTCCTCATCTGGTGGGACGCTGACGAGACGCGCGAGCTGGAGGACGGCACCCGCATCCTCAAGCTGGGCGTCGCCGACCCGCTGCAGGTGTGTGAGCAGTGCAGCTCCAACAATGGCACCAAGCAAGTCCCGACCCTGGTGGCGGATCTGATCGGGGACTGGCGGGAGGAGGTCATCTGGCGCGAGTCCGACAACTCGGCCCTACGGATTTACACCACCACCGACCTCACGGAGCGGCGCATCTACACGCTGATGCACGACCTGCAGTACCGATCGGCGATCACCTGGCAAAACGTCGCCTACAACCAGCCGCCACATCCGAGCTTCCATATCGGTGCGGGAATGGCTGCGCCGCCGACCGCCAACATCCGGGTCATCCCGCGTCTGCAAAACTAGACGCCACAAACATCAGCGCGGCTGCGGCGGGGCTGGCTCGGCCTCGCCATTGCGGCCCCTTCCGTGTCGGCAACGCCAATGGTTCAGGGCGTCAGCGCTCGCGACCACGCCGGAGTGCCTGTGCTGCCTTGGGTGCGGCGCGTTTTGGCTTGGCGGCGTCCCCTTGGAGAGCACGCAATCCGCCCAATGAAAATTTGATGATGTGAGCGACAATCTCCTCATTCTTGCCGGGCCCTGCAGGCCATTTGGGCAACAAGAGATTTAACATGGGTTGCGCGTTGACGTATTGCGTGACCTGCGCAATGACGCTGTGAGCGGCCAATGCCGTGGCGCGCGACTCCGGACGGGACCCTGCGATGCGACTGACAATTTCGGTCAGGATCGTGAATTGGGGACGCATGATCTGCTCGACGACTATGGGTAGCGCAGGCGTCGGCTGAGACAATTCATGCCCCATGATCCGCATGCGCCGTTGCTTCCCGTCCGAGTTCAGCAGGCCGTAGAAGAACCGGGAGATAAACTCACTCAAGGCGGCCTCGGGCTCCATTTCGAGCAACTGCTGGCCGTTGACTCGAAGTTTCTCATCGCCAAAGCTCGATTTTAGAATTTCGGTGTAGAGACCGAGCTTGTCGCCAAAGTGGTAGTTGACGGCGGCCGCGTTGGCCTCCGCCCGTTCGCATATCATGCGAGTGGTCGCGCCTTGAAAGCCAAGCTCGGCGAATATGGCGGTTGCCGCCTCGAGTAGCCGAGCTCGTGTTTCGTCTGCGGGTGGTGCACCAGGGCTTTTCATTATTCCTCTAGCAAGCGCATTGGGTGGGTCATTTAACTGCAATCGACTTCCGGGTCTAGAGATGGTTCCGTGGAGCTGGCCCCGTTGATGCAGAGGCTTTCGCTGCCGCTCGACCAGGTCGCGGCGGTGCGTCGGTGCTTTAGGCATGTCCCGGCGCATTTTTCGGCCCGGCCGATTGAAGCGTCTGTTTGAATCGTGTATTTCAATCATGCGATTGACTGTGTAGTATGCGTCTGTTAGGTTTCTTCCGCGCCGCTGATACAAACGGCTGCTCCGACCGGGGCGAGCCAATCTCACGAAGCGGCCTCGCCGATATAACAATGGCCCGCGCCAGGTCGTGATAGCCGGCGCAAGCCCATCGAAGTGTTAGCTGCAACCCTAGCGGCCGCCCCAAACTCATGCATGGTGCTCGCGCCGCTCGCGCAAGATGGAACATCGATGCAACACTGTGTATCGCCCTGAAAACGGTCTGCCGCAGTCAGCGTCGATCAACGACGGACGGAAAGGTTTGGCAGAGCGTAGCGCTCTGAGTCCTGCCTTCGGGCCTAGGCCAAGTCTGCGTTCTGACGAGAGAATCGATCAACATGAAGAGTGCCCACACGCATTATCCGTTCCTGCAGGTCTGTTCCGCCATCGAATTGCCGTCCGTCTTCCTGGGACTGCAGCTGCTCCGCCTGTGAATCCGGCGATGCTTGCACAAATAATTGGCATGCGCCGCGCCGGCAGGGCGGAGGGGCACCGGAGTCTCGAGCGCCCGACGCATTGGGCGGGCGTCCTTTGGTGCGGCCTGCTCTGGTCGGTGCCGGCAGCTGCGACCCAGCCGCTCGAGGCGTTTTTGGAGCACGCCCGAGCTCACAGCTTCGACGCGCGCGAGGCGGCGGCGGTCGCGCGCCAGCGAGAGCTCGAGACGGACCTCGCGCTCTCGCGGCTGATTCCGTCGCTCTCGGCGCGCGGCGTGTATACGCGCAACCAACAGGAGGTCGCCGCAAATTTCATGGACCGGCGGCTGGTGATCACGCCGCAGGATCAGCTGGATGCGTCCCTGCAGCTCGACGTGCCGATCATCGATCTGGCGAGCTATCACCGCTACAAGGCCGCAGAGGCGCTGGCGAAGGGCACGGCCCAGCAAGAGAACGTGACGAGCCTCGACGTCTCGCGCAGCGTGGCGCGCGCTTACTACCAGTTCCTCGGCGCTTCTGCGCTGGTGACGAGCGCCGAGCAGAGCGTGAGCGCCGCCGACGCCAACCAGAAGAATGTGGAGAACCGCAGGGCCGCGGGCGCCGCGACCGATCTCGACTTCGAGCGCGCTACGGCCAGCGTGGCGCGAGCCGAGCAGGATTTCGCCGACGCGCAACTTGCCGTCGCGCTCTCGGCACGCTCGCTCGAGTCGCTGAGCGGCCTGCTCCCCGACGCTCCGGCGGCGCCGCCCGCAGCGGATGATCTGCACGCGGAAGGTCCGCTGCCGGGCTGGATCGATCTGGCGAGCCGCGGGCCCGCGACGCTCGTCGCGAGCCACCTGCGCGGGGCCGCCGAGGAGACGCGCAAGGCCGCGGCGCGTGGCATTTGGCCCACCCTCTCAGCCAATGCTCAGGAGCGCCTGAGCAACGCCACAGGCTTTGGGGGGCAGAGCTCCAATTATGCGCTGCAGCTCATCCTCTCCTGGCGGCTGGACTACTCCGTCTTCTCCGCCGAGCCGGCGCAGGCAGCGGCGCTGGAGGCAGAGCAGGTGCGGCTCGAGCGCACCGGGCGCGCCGCGGTCGACGCGGCGTTCGAGGCCTATCAGCGCGTCGGCGCGGGCATCGTCAAGTGCCGGGCCGCGCGCGCACAACGCCGGGCCGCGGAACGCGCTGCGGTGCTCTCGCTCGATCGTTACGAGATCGGCGCCGCCACGCAGCTCGACGTCACCCAGGCGCAACGCGAGGCGTTCCTCGCGGCGGCAACGCAGATCCAAGCCGACTCCGACCTCCGCTACGCGCGCGCCGCGCTGCGCCTCGCCGCCGGTGTTCCGCTCGCCACCCAGGGCGCTCCGAGCGCCGAGAAATGAGTATGAATAGATTCGAGCATTCGATGCGGCTCGGTGTCCTGGCTCTGGCTTTGGGCGCCGCCGCGTGCAAACAGCGCGGAGCCGAAGCAACGGTCACCCCGGCAGAAGCGCCGCCCGTCGTCGTGAAGACGGAAGCGGCGAGCCCGCTCGAGGTGCCGAAAATGCTGCGCCTGACGGGCAGCTTGCGCGGCAACCGCGAGGCCGACCTGGCGGCGAACGCCAGCGGGCGCGTGCTGTCGGTCGCGTTTGAGCGCGGCGCCCACGTCAACGAAGGTCGGGTCCTGGCGACCCTCGACACACGCGCAGCGGAGCTGTCGGCGGCCGAAGCCCGCGCCCAGGCCGACAGCGTGCGCGCGCAGGAGGAACAGGCCAAAGACGAGTGCTCGCGCTACGTGCAGCTCAAGGAAAAGGGCGCGGTTAGCGACCTCGAGTACGATCAGCGCATCGCTCAGTGCCGCACGCTACCCCTCTCCGCGCAGGCGGCTTCGGCGCGCGCCGACCTCGCCGCTCAGAACGTGGGCGACGGCCAGATCCGCGCGCCGTTCACGGGGATTATTGCCGAACGTTTCGTGGAGGTGGGGCAGTTCGTGCGCCAGGACTCCAAGGTAGCGACCATCGTCTCCGTCGATCCGATCCGGCTGGAGCTCGCGATTCCGGAGGCAGAGGTGGCCAGAGTGAGCCCAGGCGCCGAGGTGAGCTTCGCCGTTTCGGCGTATCCGGACCGGCAGTTCAGCGGCAAGGTGCGCTTCGTGTCTGGCGTGGTGCGGCGCACGACTCGCGATCGGGTGGTCGAGGCGCTGGTTCCAAACCCCGAGCGCCAGCTGCTGCCGGGCATGTTCGCCGACGCGCAGCTGCGCGTCGGCAGCCAGCAGCTGCCCAGCGTGCCGAAGTCGGCGCTCGCCCAGCGCGGCGACCATACGCACCTGTTCGTGGTGAGCGACGGACGGCTAGAAGAACGTGTGGTGGCGCTCGGGGCGGCGGTCGGTGACCGCGTCAGCGTGCAGCGCGGCCTGCGAATTGGCGAGCACGTCGTCGTATCCGACGCGAGCGTGCTCGGAAACGGCCAGAAGGTCGCCCAAAGCGCGCCCGGCGAACAATAACCGAGGAGCATCGACATGCAGTGGCTCGCGCAGATTTGTGTCCGCCGCCCGGTGTTTGCCGGCGTCTTAATGTTAGTGATCGTCGTGCTCGGGGGTGTGGGCTACACACGGCTCGGCCTCGACCAGTTCCCCAACATTGACCTGCCCTTCGTGCTGGTGACGACCACGCTGGAGGGCGCCGCGCCCGAGGAGGTCGAGACAGACATCAGCGACAAGATTGAGGGCGCCGTCAACACCATCGACGGCATCGACGAGCTGCGCTCGACCTCAGGCGAGGGCTTTTCGCAGATTGCCATCGCCTTCAAGCTGGACAAGCCGACGGACAGCGCCGCGCAGGACGTGCGCGACAAGGTGAGCAACGTGCTGCGCGACCTGCCGCGCGGCATCGACGCGCCGATCGTGAGCAAGGTCGATCCTCAGGCCTCGCCGGTGCTGCTCTTGGCGCTGCGCTCGGAGCTGCCGATGCGCGAGGTGACCGAGATCGCCGACAAACGCGTGCGGCGGCAGATCGAGAGCATCTCGGGCGTCGGCCAGGTGACGATCATCGGCGGCCGCGCGCGCCAGATCCACTTGCGGATGGACCCGATCAAGCTGCGCTCCTTCAACCTGAGCGCAGTCGACGTGCAGCGCGCGCTCGCCTCGCAGAACCTGGCGACGCCGGGCGGCAGCGTGGACACCGGGCCAGAAGCCGTCACGCTGCGCATCCAGGGCCGCGTGACGACCATCGAGGATCTGTCGCGCATCGTGCTCTCGAACGATGGCGGCCAGAGCGTCCGCATCAGCGACGTGGCCAGCGTCGAGGACGGCGAGGAGGAACTGCAGAGCATCGCGAGCTACGACGGTGAGCAGACCGTGGTGCTCTCGGTGCGCAAGCAATCGGGCACCAACACCGTCCAGGTGGTCGACCACGTGCTCAAACGCCTCGAGGAGGTGAAGCAGACGTTGCCCACGCAGGTGCACCTGGAGGTGGTGCGGGATAACTCCGCCTCGATCCGCACCAGCGTCGGCTCCGTGAAGGAACACTTGGTGGTCGGCGCGCTGCTGGCCGCCGTGGTCGTGTTGTTGTTCCTGGGTAACGCGCGCAGCACGCTGATCGCAGCCATCTCGATCCCGATTTCGATCGTCGGCACGTTCGCGCTGATGTGGTTTCAGGGCTTCTCGCTGAACATGCTCACGCTGCTGGCCCTGGCGCTGTCCGTGGGCATCGTGATCGACGACGCCATCGTCGTGCTGGAGAATATCACCCGCTACATCGAAGAGAAGGGCGTCAAGCCGTTCCCGGCGGCGGTGCTCGCCACGCGCGAGATCGGGCTTCCGGTGCTCGCGACCACGCTCTCGCTCATGGCGGTGTTCGTGCCGGTCGCGTTCGTGGGCGGCATACCGGGCCGGTTCATGGCGAATTTCGGCTACACCATGGCGTTTGCGGTCGGCGTATCGATGATCGTGAGCTTCGCGCTCACCCCGACATTGAGCGCGCGCCTATTGAAGGCCAACGTGCACGAGCAGGGCAAAGGTCTGAGGCGCATCGTCGACACCTTCTACCGGCCCATCGAGCGCCTCTACATGCGCCTGCTCGGTTGGTCGATGCGCCGGCGCTGGGTGATCGTGCTCTTGTGCTGCGCGTCGCTAGGAGCCTGCGGGCCACTGCTGAAGCGCATCCCCACGGGCTTCGTGCCGGTCGACGATCAGGCGCAGTTCGAGGTCAGCCTGCGCGCGCCCGAGGGCACCAGCGCCAGCGAGACGGCGCTGATTGCCGAGCGCGTGGCCCAGCAGGTGCGCGCGCTGCCGGGGGTTCTCCATAGCGTGACGACCGTGGCCGGCGGTGACGCCAAGGTGCAGAATCTGGCGACCATCTATGTGTCGCTGACTGACCCGCGCGAGCGCAGCATCACGCAGGTCCAGCTGATGGACATGGCGCGCAAGCAAGTGCTCTCCAAGCTGCCGAGCGACCTGCGCGTCGGCGTGGCCGAGGTCGCTGCCTTCAGCACGGGCGCCTCCTCTGCCGCGGTGCAGTACGTGCTGGCGGGGCCGGATCTCGCGAAGCTCGCGGAGCTCGCGGCCAAGATGGGGCCCGAGATCAAGGCTCACCCGGCGGTCGTCGACTACGACACGAACCTGATCACCGGCAAGCCCGAGATACAGGTCCGCATCGATCGGGATCGCGCCGCCGACCTCGGCGTCAGCGTGGCCGACGTGGCCGACACCCTGCGCATGCTGGTGGCGGGCGTCAAAGTGTCGTCGTTCGCCGAGGGCGGCGAGGAGTACGACGTGCGACTGCGCGCCGACCTCGCCTACCGGCGCGACGTGAGCGGCATCTCCTTGATGACGGTGCCCTCGCGCAAGTACGGTACCGTGCCGCTGTCCTCGGTGGTGAGCACCTCGGAGAGCTCCGGTCCGTCGGAGGTGAACCGCCTGGGCCGCCAGCGCCAGGTGACGTTCATGGCCAACGTCTCGCCGGGTTACGGCGAGAGCGACGTGGTCAAGGTGATGAATGACGCCTTCGCGAAGCAGCACGCCTCCGTCGAGTATCGCCTCGTGCCAACGGGGCGCTCGAAGTCGTCGTCCGAGCTCGGCGCCGGCTTCGCGCTCGCCTTCGCCCTCTCGTTCGTCTTCATGTACCTGATCCTCGCAGCCCAGTTCGAGAGCTGGCTGTACCCGCTGATCATCCTGATCTCGCTGCCGCTCACGGTGCCGTTCGCGCTGCTCTCGCTCGTGGTGTTCAAGCAGGGCCTGAACTTGATGTCAGCGCTCGGCCTGCTCGTGCTGTTCGGCGTGGTGAAGAAGAACTCGATCCTGCAGATCGACCACACCAATCGCCTGCGCGCGCTCGGCAT
>JAYTOL010000179.1:0-11204 GCA_043747815.1 Deltaproteobacteria bacterium | reverse complement strand
CGCCGATCAGATTGAAGGACTGGAAGATGAACCCAATCTGCCGGTTGCGCAGCTCGGCGCGCTCGCGCGCCTTCAGGTTCGCCGCGGGCTGGCCGCCGAGCAGGTATTGGCCGTTGGTCGGGACGTCGAGGAGCCCGAGGATAGACAGCAGCGTCGTCTTTCCCGATCCCGAGGGCCCCTCTATGGATACGTACTCGCCGCGGCCGATAGAGAGGTGCACGTCCGAGAGGGCGTGCGTCTCCATCTCATCGGTAAGAAAGATCTTCCTCACGCCCTCGAGCTGGATGAGCATGTCGTCGTTCGTCTTCATCAACGTTTCCTCACTTTGCTGTTCTCAATTGCTTCAGCGGAGGCGGATGCGATCGACCTCGTCCCATTCCGAAAGCTCGGAAAGTATCACACGGTCCCCTTCGCGGAGCCCACTCAGGACCTCCACGTTCGCGACGGAGCTGCGCCCGAGCTCCACTCGGGTCCGGTCTGCGCCGGTGCCGTCCGCGTCGAGCTTGAAGATACTGACCGTCGTGTGCGGTTGGCCGACGGCAGGACGGCTGATGAGCATCACGCTCGCCAGGTGCTCGAGCTCGATCGTCCCCTCGATGTTCAGATCGGGCCGGGCCCCTTGGGGCAGCGCAGCGTCGAGCGCCACGTCGACGCGAACGGTGCCGCCCACCGCAGCGGGATCGATGCGTGAGACGTGACCTTGGATCAGGCCGTTGCGCGTGTCGACCGACGCGCGCTGGCCGATCTGTACGTCCTTGGCTTGGGTTTCCGGAATGCGGACCTCCGCCTTCAGGCGATCGGGCTTCACGACCTTGGCGAGCAGCGCCCCCGCCGAGACCGATTGCCCTTGCTCGAGAGCGAGCTCCTGCAGCACCCCGTCCACGCCCGCACGCATTTTCAGATCGTCGACCTGCGCGTGCCGAAATGCGGCGATCGAGCGCAACCGGTCGATCTGCGCCCGCTGTGCCAAAATCTGCGCCGAGCTGCCGTGCGAGAGCGCGCTGAGCCGCTTTTGTTCGAACACGACGCGGCCGCGGATCTCGCCTTCACGACCGAGCGTCTGCTCTTGCTCGAGCTGAGAGAGAAATCCCCGTCGAGCGAGCTCCGCGTCGGCGCGCGCACGACGTTCGGCGTCGGCGAGCTCGCTCGTCAGCGTCGCGACCACCGACTCTTGGCCGAGCCGCTCCCCGTTCAGCGACGCTTCGAGATTCACGAGCTCCGACTGGGCCCCGGCGAGCTGTCGATCGGCCTCCAGCGCAGCGAGCGCGAGCTCGGCGTTCGTGAGCTCTAGGATAATTGTATCACTTGTCACGACGGCGCCAGGCTTCACCAAGATTCGGTCGACCTGGGCGCTCGATTTAGCGGCGAGCCAGCGGATCTCTTCAGGCACCAGCTTGCCCTGACCGAGCACCTCGCGCACCATCGGCCCGCGGCGCACCGTGTCGACCCACACCGCGCCACGCTCCACGCTCGGGGCCGCGGGACGCACGCGGCGCAGGCCGAGGCTCACACCGATCACCAGCGCCACGCTCGCCAGCGCGTACGCCACGCGGCGCGGGGCTCGCCGGGTCGGAGCTCGGGCAACATCCATGCATGAACCGGAGAGCGAAAGCCGTGCCAGCCGAAATACCCATACATCGCTGCTGGCGAACGCCCCCGCACGTCCGCTTCTGGGATTCGGCGTCCCACGCCGCGACTTGTCCATCACTCGGCTCCGCGCAGCCGCACGCCGTGGCGATCGAAGATGTCGCCGGTCAGCGCGTCCAGATCCGCGCCGGCCTGGAGTGAGGCCAGCTGGGCCGAGAGCAGGGACAGCTGGATCCCGGCGACGGCGTCCTGGCGACGCAAGACGTCGAAGTTGCTGCTGCGCCCTGCGTCGAAGCGCGCCCTCTCCGACTCGAGATCGAGATCCGCCGCGTCGAGTGACGGCATCAACACGGCGGCTCTCCGCCGCGCCGTCTCGAGCGTCGCGACGCTCTCGGCCACGCCCATCGTGATCTGCCCGGCGAGGTCGGCCGCGGTCAGCTGAGCCTTGCGCAGGCCCTCGCGCGCCGCGTCCCTCGTCCCTCTCGCGGCGTGACGGCCGAGCGGGAGCGTGAGCTCGAGGTTGGCCATGACCAGGTAACTCCCCAAGCCGACGAGCTGCTCATAAGCGGCACGCGAACTGGACGCATTGCCCACGGGCCCGCCCGCGATCGCGACGTCGAGCTGCGGCAAGAGCCCATCCTCGGTGACCTCCAGCTCGACGCCCCGAGCGCGCGCTTCTGCTCGTGCCGCCTGGAGCTGGGGATTGTGCGCGAGCGCACGCGCGAGCGTCGCCGAGAGCTGATACGAGGCTGGGGCCTCAGGATCGATCCTCGGCAGGGGCTCGACGCTCGCGAGCCGTTCGCCTACGGGTAAGCCGCACGACCTCCCGAGCGAGAGCTCGCGCCGAGTGACACCGAGCTGCGCCGCCAGCACGGAGTCCTCGCGCAAGGCGATCGCCACCTCGATCTCGGCCGTGGCGCTCATTGGGAGCTTGCCCACGGAAATGTTTGCCTGCACGCGCGCCAGCTGCTCCTTGGCAGCGGCGACGGACGCGCGGCGCAGCTCGAGCTCGCGCAGCGCATGAGCGAGGCCCCAGTAACCAGAGATCACGTCACGCAGCAGGGCCGCAGCCAGCCCCTCGCGCTCCGCGCTAGCCAGATCACGCCGCAGGGTCGCGCGCCGCCGGTCCGCCCGCGCCACGTCGACGCCGAAGCCACGCAGCAGCGGCTGCTCCAGCGAGAGCTGCACTGCGGGCGAGTATTGCGCCGACGTCGAGCCCCGCCGCGTCGCGTCCGCGAGCTCGGCCTCATAGCGAGTCTCGCCGTAGGCTCCTTGAAGCGAGAGCCCCACTCGGCCGCCGATCGGCAGAGGTTGGCGGAGCGACAGCTCGGCCCCGATCTCGCTGACGGCTCGATCCTGCACAGGCTCCCCGGGGACCCATGACCGCCGAGTCGCTCGCAGGCTCGTGCTCGCCGTGAGCACCGGGTCATCCAGACCGCGCGCGGCGACGATCGCTCCTCGAGCTGCCTCGAGCTCCGCGCCAGCTGCCGCCAACGCTGGGTTTTGCCGCACGGCGAGCGCGACCGCTTCAGACAGCGAGAGCGGGTGCGCCTGGGCCGACACGCGCGCCGCGAAAAACAACAGAGCGCCGATGACAGCCCGGGGATGCAACACGCTTTCGGCGTGAGCGAGTTTCGTGCCAGCGGCAAAAACGCTGGAATCCGAGCGCTCGGCGCACACTCGCGTCTCGCTCCCGGCCACGCTCGTCCCAAAAGCGGACGCACGAGGGGCCCGTGTCTATACAACCTACGACCAGCAGCGCGCGCTGGGTTGACCCGACCCGGACAAGGCCATCCGCGGCGTGATAGGGTCCCTGCGCGGCCATCGATGGTCGCCGGGCGGAGAACGACAATGATCACACTCTATCGCCGGAGCGGAGCGGAGCGGAGCGGAGCGATAATGGCAGCGGCGCGAACGGCGACGGCGACGGATCAGCTCCATAACTACGGCTCACTCCGCACGGCACGGCGACTCCACCTTGAATCGGAGCTGCCACGCGGCCGCTTCGGCGCGCTGGGATCAACACCGCCTGGGGGCGACGGCGCTGCACTTTCGCCGAACGACCGCGACCCGACGCCGGAGCGGGCGACTGCGCTGCGACGGCGCGCAGAACGCACGACCTAGCTACGACTTGGGTCACCCACGTAGCGGGACAGTCGCTCCGGGCGTACGCTTCAGCCAAGCTCGGACGCCTGTCCCATGGCGCCTGTCGCGCCGAGCCGGCGATCGAGGAGGCCACCCACGCCGCCTGCGTGGCAGCGGTGGAGGCTCCGCGACGACGCGGGCTTGCGCGTCCCGAGGGGCTCGCTGTTTACGACCTCGGCCTCGGAGTTTTGGTTGCCGCATCGTGGTTCGCCGTCGGGCTCCGCCTATGATAGGGTGCTGCATGACGCGACGGCGGCGGTGGGACAGGAGCGACGGTATCGCCGGTTGGCTGCTGCCAGCGTCGCTGTTGCACGGCGCGTTCGTCCTGGCCGCAATACTCTCGCCGTGGGCACAGCCGGCGCCCGAGCGAGCCGCATCTGGACGCAGCTCGGCGGAAGCTGAATCGAGCCTCGAGTTGACGCTGCTCGACGACGGCGAAGGGTCACGCGCGATCCCCTTTGAAGCGGCGCCCGCGAGCGATGGCCCTCGAGTCCTGCAGGCCGCGGGCGACGTCCCACGCCTCCAAAGCGCCCGGGTTGGCACTCGACCTTCAGAGGCGCCCGCGGGGCCGAGCCTGGAGCTTGCCAGCAGCGCGACGGCGTCGCCGCTCGCGATCGGCGAGCCGATAGCCTCGACGCCCGTTAACGATCCGCCTCGCCCCTCACCGAAGCTATCCCTCGATCAGCTCGGCGTCGGGACCAATCCGTTCCTGGACATCAGTGTCGAGCCACTCACGAAGGCAGAGCAAGCCAAGGTCCGCCTAGAGGCAGCGTTGCATCCCCCGTCGCTCGACGGCGATCACCAGCGCAGCCTGGGGCCGGCGGGACCCGTCGCCGACGCCGCGCGGCGCCTCGTCCTGGCCGATGACAGCCTGGTGGAGACGAGCGCCGTGCTGAACGTGCGCGTCGACGGGGCGGGCCACGTGACGGAAATCCACGTGCTCGAATCGTCGGTCCAGATCAAAGCCTGGCAATTGATAGCCGCACGGCTCGCCCAGGCGCTCAATCCGGTGACACTGCGTACGGCCAACTCCAAGGGCTGGGACATGAAGCTCCGCCTCGCCTCCAGCGTGCGGCTTCCGAGCGGCGCCTCCCCCGGCACGCGGATCGGAGTGCTGGGGCAGCAGGTCGCGGGCAGCGGGGGCCCCGGTTCCACCAGTCTCGAGCTGTCGCCCAGGCCGAAGCTCGACATCGAAGAAGCCATCGACAGCGTCGGGCGCCACCTGGACCAGCCGCTTATTTTCGAAGTCATGCTCCTCAAATTGAGAGCAGACTTAACCGACATCGGCGCGCCGGCTCGCCGTGTGGTGGAGGTGGCCGTGCTCTCCATCGACGAGCCCGCAGCGCCCTGAGGCCCCTCCTCGCAGAGCTCATAGATCATGGAGGCACTCCCTGGCGCTACGGCGCTACGTCCCAGTTGGTCATGGCCGCCTCTTTAACCTCGAAAGCGCTCACTCGTTGCGCCACACTGCGCGCCTATGACGACAGCTGAAGGAGGCGCTGCCGAGCGCCTGGAGATGCAGTTCCGCTTCCTCACGGAGATCGATCGGCTGAAGCGAGTGGAGCGGCAGAACATCCTGACGGACGGTTCGAGGCGAGAGAACAGCGCGGAGCATAGTTGGCATCTGGCGGTGCTGGCGCTCTGCCTGTCGGAGCATGCGGCAGCCAAAGACGTCGACCTGTTCAGGGTGGTCCAGCTCCTGTTGATCCATGACATCGTGGAGATCGACGCGGGTGACGCGTTCCTGCACGAGCCGGCGGCGCTGGCGGCCCAGGCAGCGAAGGAGGAGGCGGCTGCCCAGCGCATCTTCGGCTTGTTGCCGGCTGATCAGCGCGACACTTGGATTGAGCTGTGGCACGAGTTCGAGTCGGGGACGTCCGCGGAGAGCGTCCTGGCTCGCGCGCTCGACCGTGTACAGCCGGCGCTGCTGCATGAGGCGACGGACGGAGTGATCTGGCAAAAGTACGGCACGACGCACGAGCAGATCCAGGCCAAGATGCAGGTGGTTCGCGATGCGGCGCCTCCGCTCTGGCACAGGGTGCAACAGATCATTGCCAGAGCCAGGAGCCTGGGCAAGCTGCTCTGATGCCCCTTCACGCGCAGCGCGCGGGCCATTTGCAGCGCGACGAAGCAGGGACGAGGTCACTTTATCGAAGCCCTGGCGACGCGGGTTCGACAGCTTTTTCCAGAAGGTTGCAGTGGCCTTTTCGCCGCTGGGTGTTTCGGGGTATCAGGAGAGAACGATGAGTGACCTGAACCGAACGGCCCGCATGACGGGCGCGTTGTATCTCGGACTCGCCATCACCGGCGCCCTCGGGTTCCTGCTGGTTCGGCCCGCTATCTATGTGACGGGCGATCCAGCGGCGACGGCCAAGAACCTCGTCGAGCACGAGGCGTTGGCGCGGCTCGGCGTGGTTCTCGAGCTCGCCATCGTGTTGACGCAGGCGCTCACCGCCGTTTGGTTCTACAAACTATTCCGCTCCCTGAATCCCGTCGCGGCGGGCTCGCTCGCGGCATTCGGCTTCGTCAATGCAGTCGCCATCTTGGGCAGCGCCGCGTTCATGGCGACGGCGGCGGCGGTCGCCAGCGACGCAAGCCTCGCTCCGGGCGGCGACGTTGCTGCGACAACACAATTGCTCTACGAGCTGAGCCAGAAATTCTGGGGTGTCGGCGCGCTCTTCTTCGGTCTCTGGCTCATCCCGATGGGCTACATCGCCCTATCCGCGGGGCCTCTGCCGAGGGCGCTGGGTTGGACTCTCATCGTCGGCGGTCTGGGGTACGTGGTGAGCGCGTTGCTGTCGAACGGTCTGGCCGGTGCCCCGCGCTGGCTCGTCGACGGGCTCGGCCTGCCCGCCACCGTCGGCGAGCTCTGGACCATCGGGTACTTGCTCTTCGTGGGGATCCGTACGCCGACCGAGGCGTCGCCGGCTGGCTGCTCACGCGCGTGAAGCAGCTCGGTGCGCGCGCCCAAGCGCCAGCCAGCGTGACCGGAGGGGCGCAGAGTAACGATCGCGTCCAACGCGAGCGCACGGTATTGGCGCGGCAGCGCGCTGCGTCGCTGCGGCATGTCGCGAGCTTTACACAATCATTCACAACGTCGTAGCGCGGTGGTTGTGGGCATGCCACTCTGGCCCACGAGCATATGAATTCTGCTGCTTTTATCGCTGTCGTTCTCGTCGCTGGGCTGCACTTCTACATCCTGGCGCTGGAAATGTTCTACTGGAACACTCCGCGTGCGCAGCGAGCTTTCGGGTTGACTCCGGAGTTTGCGAAGGCGACGCGCGTGCTCGCAGCCAATCAGGGACTCTACAATGGCTTCTTGGGTGCTGGATTACTCTGGGGGCTGGTGCGCGGCAGCGCCGACATCTCCGTTCGAGTGTTTTTCCTGGTTTGTGTCATCGTCGCAGGCGCTTTTGGGGGCATGACCGCGCAGCGCAAGATTTGGTTCGTGCAGGCTCTTCCGGGTGCAGTCGCGCTGGCGCTCGTCGTCGCGGCCCACATGCTGGCGGACTGAGGCGCCCCCAGCGGCGGGCCGCGCGCGCGTGATGCTGACCTCCGCGCGTCAGTCTTTCGAATGAGCTGACGGATCGCCGGGCGCGGGCAAGAACTCGATCCAGGCGCGCAAGAGCGCGACAAAGCGGTCGTCGTTGCGATTGCGTCCGAGCGGCGGCATCCTGAAGCCTGGAACGGTCACGGCGACACGTTGGTAGAGCACTGAGCTGTCGGCGTCTGACGGTGCGATCAGGTATCGGCCGTTCCCCGCCCCAGTAATCGGCGGCTCCGCGATGAGCCCACGCGCGTCCAACAGTGTGTCGAAGCGTGCATCCCAGCGCGCTTGGATGTCGGTTCTGGCACCGTGACACATCGAGCAGTTGCTGTCCCAGTACGAGCGGATGCGATCGTAGGGGGAGCTGGCTGCGTCCTCCGGCAGTGCTAGCCATCGCCGCTTGTGAGCGCCATCGCTCCAAAGCGGCGCCTGCACGTCGTACGGCAAGAGAGACGGCGCCTCGCGCATAAGGGCCTCGCCGAGCGTCTCTTCATCGACCACTCCGCCCGACGTGAAGGCCAGCGCCTCGCTCAGCAACTTCGGCGCGTCGTGCCGCCTCTCAAATGGTTTGGGCAGGCCGAAGAATGTTTGAGCGCCGACCTCGGCGGGATCCCGGCCCATCGCGGTCGAACCTCCGTTACCCATGCCGTCGGCATGCGGTGCTATCGCGCTCGAGCCTCCATGGGCCGTGCCATGGTCGGCTGCAGGCTCTGGCATTGTCGCGGTCGCTCCTCCGCTTTCGGTGCTTGCTCGTGGCGGGTCCAGAGCTATCGTCAGACGCGTGCTGTCGGTCTCGCCGCCGCAACCCACCCCGACCACGAGCACGCCGAGAAGCAGCGCTCGCGGGGACGAGAACGTACTCGTCGAACCGTGTCGGAAGCTCCTTGTCATGTCGTCTCCGCGGTCAGCGTGACTCTGGGCGATGCACGCCAGCTCGACCTCTACACCGGGCGAGCCGGATGTGCGGGCGCGCCTATCGGGGAGTTCCGGCAGCGAACCACTTTCGAAGCCGATCGAAACCCTCTACCGAGACACAGCCCGTGCTTCCCGGGGGGCCATTGCACGTATCTGGCGGCATGACGCCCGCGTTAACTTGGCCCAGGATGGCCACGCCGTAGTCCACGGCGGCTCCGAACGCGACCTCGATGTCGGAGCTGGCGAACGGCGGCAAGCCGAGGAGGCTGCCCAAGCCAGTATCTTCCGCGTGGCAACGGCCGCAATTGGTCACGAGGAGGGGATGGATATCGTCGAAGCTGAGCGTGCCAGCATCACCTTTAACACCGAGGTCGGACGCGTCGATGAGCTTCGGCTGGCACGAGCTCGGCGGAGCAGCGCCCTGTGTGAAATTACCGTCTGCGTCGGTTTCGCCAACCGGATACGAGCCCACCAAGGCGCTATAAACGCCGGAAGCCGGGCAGGTGAACTCCAACACCGGGCAGTATTGGCACCCATCGTCGGCAAACCCGATCGCGGCGCTGTCGCTGCAAGACATGCTGCCGTCGCAAACGCGAAGGAAGGGGTCCGGCTTCATCGAGCGCGGCGACGAACCGCAATCGCAGCAGCCCAGTATCAATTGCTCACCGGGCGTACACGTAGCGCCCGCGAGCTCGGGGACCAGCGACCAGGTGCAAGGCTCCGAAGAATCACCCGTGCCGCACGATTCAGCAATGCCCGAGAAGAATTCTTCGGGCGCATTGCCGGCCGCTCCAGCCGCTCCGTCGGCCCCAGCGGCTCCGGTCGAGCTCTCACCGCCATTGCCGGATGCAGCGACACTCCCTCCGCCGGCGCCCGCACCAGACAGCGATGCGTTGCCTCCGCCGGTGCCAGCCTTGGTAGCTCCGCCCGAGCTCCCACGGCCTACCGCGTTGCCGGCGGGGTTGGCGCCAGCAATAACCGCGGCTTCGTCACCGCCGCAGGCCACCGCCGTTCCTAGCGTTACGCCCGAGCCCAGAATCAAACAGACAGCGAGCGCCGATCGCGGTTGGCGCACTGCGCCGGCGCGCCCCAGCAGCGCCGCGGTCCCTCGTCTATCGGACGGGTTCGTCTTCGCGGTCATCGGAGGGGTAACGAGCTTCATGGGATGGGGACCTTCAGGTAGGACCGAGTCGGCTCAGTCTCTTCTTCGCGGCCAGCGAGGGAGCCTGGACTCGACGGGTGTTTGCTGCGTCAGGGCGCAGGTGTGCGGGGAGCTTGCCAGCGCATTGGGCTGCCGAGCTCCGGCGGGCCTACGCCCCGATACGCGCCATTGAGCGCCGACGGTGCACGTCTCCGGGGACCAAGCGACAGGCACTGCCGAGAGTGGCGAAGCAACGCGCGGCGAGCCGTAGAGCAATACGATGCTCGAGGCGCTTTGGATCACGAAAATCGTGCACGAACCGCGAGCAGGCAGAGGACTTTCTCGATCGCGAGCTCGACGCGCGAAAGCACTCCTCGTGGGCTCCCAACACCTTCCGTGGTCACCAACGCACCCCGACCCGGGAGGCGCCGCGAAGGGCGGTCGTCGTATCTTCTCCGTCCGGGTATTCGAGCTCCGAGCCTCGACCGGTGTAAGCCGCAGTGCGGTTCGGCCCCACGCCGTAGTGGACGGCCACCGAAATATCGAGCCACAGCTTCTCTACGAGACGAATGTCGGTTCCAACTTGAAGGAAGCCGCCGTACGCGACCTCCGATGGATCGAGCCCTCCCGGCGGATGGTGAGCTATCGGAAGCGCGAGCCGCCCGCCCGCCGCCAACCGGATATGTGCGCCATAATTTCTGAGGAGATGCAGCTCCAGCGCTGGGTCGATGACGACCGAATGGAAAACTCGCTCCTCCGTCTCGAGAACGGTGCCTATCGGGGATTCGTAGGATTGCTCATAGGGCTCGTACAGGTACCCGAGCGCGCCGCCGAACCCAATGGACCAGTTTGTATGCACGAGCAGCTCCTTCGAAATTGAGAGCTGGGAGCCGTAGGCCATGCCGGTACCCGACAGCTGGCGTTCGACGAGGAGCACCACGCCAATGTAGAGGCGCGCGGGCACCCAGCGCTGCCGCTCCAGTGCAAAACCCGTCAGTTGCTGATAGTCGCGTCGCGTCGCTGCAGAGTCGAAGCTCGCGATGATGCCCTGCCTTGCAGGGGAACCTGGCTGAACGGTGTCCTCCCCGACATAGATGCCGATGACTCTTCCCGTGGGCCGCCACACGACCGGGCTGCCGCTATTCCCGGGTGACTCGGGTCGCGCGATGGCGATGAAGTCCCCACGATGTCGTAGCCAGTTGATCGATCGCGCAGGGCTCAACGTCACGTTTTGTTCATTGGGCGACAACGTGCCTTGCGCCAAGCACTGGCTGTCGAGATAGCCGACGAGCGTACCCTCGGAGCTCACGCGTAGCTCTTCAGATGACACGAAGCCATCAACCCGTTCTTCCTGGACCCTGAGCACTGCAGCTTTGTGCCCAGCGATGCGCAGGAAGCCGATGTCCTGGACGGGCAAGACGGCGATGTCCCCGCAGGAGACTTCGATCCGAGGACCGCCCTCCCGCGTCACGACGTATCGGGTGATGTCTCGGGTCGCGCCGCCGAGCGCGCTCGTTGGCCCCTCACAGACCGTGGATCCTGGTGGCACGAGAACATGAAACGCCGTGACGATGGCGCCCGTCGAGCTCAGGTAGCCAGTTCCGCAGCCGAGCCGAGTCTGCTGAGCATACGCCTCGATCCGTACCAAGCGCTCGGCGACGTCTTCGGCCTTCGCCGAAGAGACGAGCGAGACACTGCCGGTCAAGACAATGACCAGCAGCCAAAATTTCGTCATTTGAGCAAGTCCGCGAGCAACGTCTCGCAGCCAGGTGTACCGCCCCGCGCTGGTCGCGTGAGTTTGTCCCACGCTCGCCGCGTGAAGCTCGTCGCGGCACGCGCCGGAGCGAGGCCTCGCCACGCGGTCGCGTC
>JAYTOL010000178.1:0-43868 GCA_043747815.1 Deltaproteobacteria bacterium | reverse complement strand
GGAGATCGCGTTGCCTTGGATGGCGTGAAGCTCATCGCTCCGCTCTTCGAAATTGAACGCCAGTCCAAAGACGCGGGCGATAACGCGGCCCAGAGAAAGGCGCGTAGGCAGACGAAGAGCAAAGCACTCGTCGACATCATCTTCGCCTGGGTCGACGAGCAGCGCTCGCTCATACCTCCAACGACAGCGTTGGGGAAAGCTCTGGGCTATCTCCAACGGCAACGGCAACGATTGGTTTTATTCCTCGAGGACGGCAACATCCCGCTGACGAACAATCGGCGTGAACGCGAGCTTCGAAAGCTGGTTTTAGGCCGTCGCAATTGGCTGTTCACCTGGAAGGACGACGGCGGTGAACGTATCGCCAACATCCTGACCATCCTCTCCACGTGCATCGCTCACGGCATCAACCCGAGGGAGTACTTGGTGGTCGTCACTCAGGCGCTGCTCGCGGGACGCGACGTTGCCCAGCTCTTGCCCGATCAAATTGCCATCTCCCATCCGGGGCTGTGCATACCTGGCTTCGAGGCACCGGAACTTCCCGACTGACTGCTCGCGCGGTGTCGCCGCGAGCTTCGGGACCCCTGTACAGTGAGCTCTCGGCGCCGGGCTTACTGCGTCAGGAGCGGCATTCGCAAGCAGGCCCCACCGACCAGGCCGGGGGGGCGTCAGGTGGCGCCGTCACGCGCCCGGTCCGTGACCCGCGCAATGTCGGGCGCGAACTCCTTGCATGCCCGTCTCCGCGCGTCCAGGCCGCCGTTGGTGGACGGGTTACGTCGCAGCGGCCGCTCGAGCTTCCTCGATCGTGATAGTCCCGTCGCGTTCGGTGTCATCAAGCGACGCTACTTGGAGAGCTCCTCGCGACTCGCCGCAGTCATGGCCGAGAGCGGTCCCGGCCATGGTGAGCCCAAAAATCGCGGCCAAGCCCCGCGTGACGTACTGCTTCATGAGGCGTCATACGTTCGCCCACGGCCACTCTCCCCAGCTCACGGCGCCCGAAGGGCCGCCGGTCGCTGCTACTAGGCGCGCCAGAAGCAGCGCGCTACAACCGACGCTCGCGGTACGCACAACCCTCAGCAGTTAGGCCTCGGCCCATGTTTCCTCGCATTCTTCGACGCCCGCGCCGCTGGGCCCGCACGAGCTCCGTGCCCCCTGAGCCGCATCTCCACGGCACGCCTTCGGCCTGGCGGCGCCGCCTCGCCTGGGCCGCTCTGCTGACCTTGATTGCGTCAGCGCTATATTTCTCGATGGGAGATCGCCCCCCAGCGACGCGGGTGCCCAGTCAAACCACGCGCTGATCACATGACGAGCTGGGTTGGCCTGAGCGACTCACGATTCATCGACACCTCAGGATCAATCGAAGATAGGCGCGTCGTTGGTTCCCGTCGGGATTGCCCATGAACGAGGTGGTGGGCGTCTCGATATGTTGCGCTCGATGATCCATTCGGGGGTCTCCGGCAGCACGACCGGCGGCTCCGGGCGAGCCACAGGCGGCGCCGGCACGCTCGGTCGAGAGCGCGCCTTCGTCGGTTCCGGTTCGTCTCGTTCCTCATCTCGCTCGCTGAATGTGCGGGATTCGACGGCCCTGGGCTCCAGCTGCGGCCTCTCGTCTCTGACGGCGGGTGCAGGGCGGTCTGCGGCCGCCGGCGCCGTGCCCAGCGCCGCTGCATTGGGCCCCGGTGGCGGCTCGGGGACGACCTGAAGCGGCACGGCCACAGCTTGCGCCGCCAGTGCTGGGTCAGCCGGAGTTGGCGGATGGACGACAGCCGCTTCACGCTCGGGCGATCGCGTCATCAGCACTGCCACGGTCGCGACGCCGACCAAGATTGCAGCGGCGATGGGCCAGGCACCGACACCGCCGCGCCGTCGCGAGCGACTCGATGGCTTGGCCTTCGGGCCCTCGATCGCCATGGCGTGGCGTGCGCGGGCGGCCGCAGCCACCTCGCCGAAGGTCAACCCCCACGTGATGCGCGTGCGCTGGCCCGCCAGTGTCAGGAGCTCCTGCCCCAGCGCGCGCATGTCGAGAAAGCGTTGGCTCGGATCGAGGCTCATCGCTCGCTCGATGATGCCGGCGAGCCGCCGGGAAGGCCGAATCGCCTGTCCTGAGAGTGGGGGAAACTGCCCGCTGGTCACCCGCCGCGCCGTCTCCGCGACGCTGTCCGCCACGAACGGGTTGACGCCGGTCGCGCACTCATAGAGCACCACGCCGAGCGAGTATTGATCGGACAAGCTCGTCATGTCCGTACCGCGCAGCGCTTCTGGCGACATATACAGAGGTGTACCCATCAGCAGCCCCCGCGTGGACGTCAAGCGCAGCTTCTCAGCGCCGGCGGCCCTGGAGATGCCGAAGTCGAGCAGCTTCGGCTCCACCTCGTCTTTGGTACCCTTGGACAGGAAGATGTTACCTGGCTTCAGATCGCGGTGCACCACCCCAGCGTCGTGCACCGCGACGAGGCCGGCGACCACGGGGATGATGATATCGATGATGGTGGATTCGCTGAGCGCGCCGTGGGACGCGAGCAGCGCCTCTAAATCCTGGCCCACTAACAGCTCCATCACCAAATAGGGCACGTGGTTTTCGACCCCTATGTCGAAAATATTGACGACGTTGGGGTGCTTGATGGCGGCCGCGATTCGCGCTTCTCTGAGAAAACGCGCCCTTCCTTCCGTGCCTGAGCCGACCCCGTCGGTCAGTACCTTCAGCGCTACCTGCCGGCGTAGCCCTTCGTGCTCGGCGCGATAGATGCGCGCCATGCCCCCATGCCCGATGCAGGGCCCGATGACGTACGCTCCAAAACGTGCGCCTTCGGCGAAGATGCCGGCGGCACTGGCGGCAGAAGTCGGCGGAATCGATTCATCCAGAGCAGCTTCGGTTTCCGCTTGGCGTCCTTGTTGCAATCTGCCTCTTTGTTGCAATCTGCCTCGTCTCCGGCCACGTGCCTTGGGTTGGATGAGCCATGCGCAGGACCGACGTCTGCCAATGACACGAGTGCACGCTGTGTGCCAAACGACGGTAACGCTTTTAGACGGTCGTGGCACCCTCAGCTCGTGTCGAAGGACTTACATCTGCTGTAGCCATTCGAGACGGATGAGGCGTCCATGTGGACGAGCAGGATTGCGCCCCGGGCGGCCGCGCTACATCAGCTCGGCAATACTAGCGAGAAGCTCGTCAAATATCAAGTTGCACCGGAAAAATACACGCTCGCCACCGGTGAGCACGGGGCTCGTCATCCAGGCGGTGTTGCCGACACTGCAACAGGGATCTTGATCACGTCCCCCGCGGTGATGCCCTGGAGGACCTCGACTTGAACGCCATCGCTCAGGCCGAGCTCGACAAAGCGCTTGTCGTACGACTGCGCGCCGCTCTGGACTTCGACGAAGGGTTTACCGGTATCGAACTGCAACACGCGCTCGTTGACGGCGAGGACCTGATCCCGCCGTTCCAGAATGATGTCGGCGTTCGCGCTGTAATTGGCGCGCACGAAACTACCCGGGGGGATGGTCAGAGCGGCCCGCACCTCGAACTCGATGGTGCCTTCGCGGTTCGTGCCCTTGGGCGCGATATACTCCAGCTTGCCTTCGAACTTTCGCCCCATTAGGGCTCCGATCGAGATGCTGACGGGCATGCCCTCTTGGAGCTTACCGACCTCACTCTCGTCCACGTAACCCTGAAAGATCATGTCTTGCATGTCGGCGACCGAGGCGATCGTCGTGCCCTCGTTGAAGTTATTGGTTTCGATCACGGACCCGCCTTCTTTGACGGGAACTTCGATCACCATGCCCTCGACGGTCGACGTGACCCGGTTCGAGACCTTGCCGGACCCGCGGATCGCACCGTCCTTGATCAACTGGAGGTTATTGCTGGCGGCTCCCAGCTCTTGCCGTGCCAGGCGAAACTCGAGCTCGCTGCGGTTGAGGTCCGCCTCGGAGACGAGCTGTTGCCCGCGCAGCTGCCCGACCCGCGAGAACTCGTGCTCTCGATTCTTGACGTTGATGCCCGCCGCCTCGAGCCTGGACTCTGCCGCGTTCAAGTTGACGACGTTCGGCACGATCTTGATCTCCGCGATCAGGTCACCGGCCTTGATGTATTGACCGGCGACGACCGAAAGCTTCTGCACGATGCCGGACACGCGCGGCTTGATGCTGACCTCGCGCCGCGGCACGATGGCGCCTGCGGCGACCGTCTTCTGGACGATGTCGCGCACCTCTGGGCTAGACGTCTGGTACGTCACCGGCTCTTCCTTCGATTTCCGGTACAGGAAGACCAAGGTCCAGGCAAACGCTCCGAGGATACCGAGGGCGAGCAGCACGGGTACTATGCGACGCATCATTCTGACCTCAGAGCCATCACCGGATTGATGCGCGCGGCGTGGCGCGCCGGCGCGATCCCCGCCACCGTTCCAGCCAGGGCCAGCACCGCGGTCGCGACGAGAGCCGCGCCGAGATCGATGCTCGGCGCGCCCATCGGACCGTCCCCCGTGCCCGCAAATCGGGCGACGAGCTCGAGCCCCAGCACACCGGCGACGAGCCCCAAGTAGCCAGCCAGAGCGGTGAGCACCGTGGCCTCTTGCAAAACCAAGCGTATGATGGACGCGGGGGTCGCCCCCAGTGCCTTGCGCACGCCGAACTCGCGGGTGCGTTCCTTGACGCTGATGAGCATGATGTTGCTGACTCCGAGCGCTCCGGCCAATAGCGTAGCAATACACACGAACCAAACGAAAGCCCGAACGCCGCGGAAGAGGTTTTGTACCCGCTGGTGCTTCTTCGAAAGGTTGAACGAACCGACTGCGTGTGAATCCTCCGGGCTCACCCGATGCCGAGCGCCGATGAGCTCTCGCAAGGATCGCTCGAGCTCGTCCGGGTTGACGCCGTCGGACGCCCTGACCCCGACCCAGCCGACGCGATTGCCCGAGTTGAAGGCGGCCTGAAACGTCGTAAAGGGGATCAGCAGGGTACTATTGTTTCGCTCTCCCTCTTCGCCAGGCTGCTCGGAATCCATCACTCCCACCACCTGGAAGTGGACGCCCTTGATGCGCACGTAGCGACCGACGGGATCGACGTCGTCCTCGAACAGCATGCGCCGCACGGCCTCTCCGATCACGGTCACCTTGCGCCGTTGAGACATGTCATGCTGATTGATGAAACGGCCGAGGTAAGGCCGATCGACCGCGACCTCTGCGAGCTCCGGGCACTCGCCTTTGACCCCGAAGTTTGCCGTCTTGTCGCCGTAGCTGACGTTGTTGCCGTCGCGCCAGCCGCCGAGCTCGATGCCGGGCGCGGCCGCGGCGACACTCGGCAACCGCCGGAGCGCAGCGATGTCCTCGGTGTCCAGCCGCAGTCGGCGGCCCGAGGCCATGCCGGCGTAAGGCAACGTCGTATTCTGACCCCAGATATACACGTTGTTCGCAGAGAAGCCGAGCATGTTTCGGCTCACTCCAACCTCTAGGCCACTGCCAAAGCCGAGCATCACCACGAGCATGAAGGTGCCCCAGAACACGCCCCAGGCCGTCATGGCCGTCCTGAGGAGGTTTTTCTGGAGGGTCGAGAAGACCTCCTGCCAAGTGTCGAGGTCGATCACGCGCGAGCGCCTGGAGTAAGCATAAACAGGAGTATTTTCAGACGTTGCGCATGGCGACCACAGGGCGAACGCGCGCGGCCTGAAGGGCGGGCAGCACTCCGGCGAGCGCGCCGGCGCCGATCAGGAGCAGCGTCGCCACGACGGCGACGCGCACGTCCACGGTCGGGTTTCTGACGTAGTCGTTCTCCGGCAGGTTTCGACGGACGGCCTCCACCAGGGCGACTCCCGCGGTCAGGCCGACGTACCCGGCCACGGAGGTGATGAGCAGCGCCTCGGTCAGGATCATGCCGATGATAGAGCCCGGCGTAGCGCCGATGGCCTTTCGGATGCCGATCTCGAGCGTGCGCTCCTGAACGGAGATGATCATGATGTTGCTGACGCCCACGATGCCAGCGAACAGCGTACCGACGCCGACCACCCACACGAAGGTGCGCACCCAATCGAAGATGTCCATGAGCTTGCGGAACTGGGCTAGATTGTTGCTGATCTGGACGGCGCGCCGATCCTCCGGGTTGAAGTGGTGGCGCTCGGCCAGCACCTGCCGGCTGCGCTTGGCCATGGCTTGGCTCTCGTCCAGGCTGGCGGCCCCCGTCGTGTACATGATCTGATGGACGCGGTCGCCGCCGTGGTACACGAGCTGCGCGGTGGAGATGGGGATGTAGATGCGCCGTAGCTCACCTTGGCCGCCCTGGTCCTCGAACACACCGATGACCGTGTAGTTGACGCCGCGAATGTTGATGATCTCTCCCAGCGGGTCGCTGGCGCCGAAGAGTACGGACTTGACGGTTGGACCGATCACGGCGACCTTGCGCCGCTCGCTCACGTCAAGGTCGTTGATGAAGCGACCAGCGAGGATGCTGGTGCGCTCGAGATACTGGTGGTCCGGGTGGCAGCCGCGGATGTCGAAGGAGGCGCTCTTGTTGCCCCGGCTCACCGGGAAGCCGCCACGCAGGTAGTATCGGCCACTCATATGGTCGAGGCCCGCCACGTCACGTCGGATGGCCGCTATGTCCGACATCTCGAAGTTCACGGGGCGCCCGGGAGCGTGCCCTTCGAAAGGCAGGGATGTCTTGCCTTGCCGGATCCAGATTGAGTTCGTGGCGTCGTCTCGGAAGTCGTACTCGACGCCGTGACGCAGCCCGTTGCCCGCGCCGAGCAGCAGCACCAACATGAAAATGCCCCAGGCGACGCTCAGGGCGGTCAAGCCCGTGCGCAGCTTGTTGCGCCCGAGCACGTCGAGCACCTCGCGCCAGCTGTCCAGGCTCATGACCCGTCCCGAAATACGCAGCCGTCTTTCAGCACAATAACCCGGTCCGTGCGCTCCGCGATGTCCGGTTCGTGCGTCACGATCACCATCGTGATGCCCTGGGCGTTGATGCTGCGCAGCAGCTCCATGAGCTGATACGACGTGGCCGAATCGAGCGCCCCCGTCGGCTCGTCCGCGAGCAGGAGCTTGGGTTTGGCGATCAGGGCTCGAGCGATGGCGACCCGCTGTTTCTGACCGCCGGACAGCTCGCTCGGCAGGTGGTTGGCTCGATCTTCGAGGTCTACCTTGCGCAAGTAGTCGAGCGCGATGCGATTGCGCTCGCGTCGCGGTACCCCTTGGTAATAGAGCGGCAGCGCTACGTTTTCTAGCGCGCTCTTGAAGGCCAGCAGGTTGAACGACTGGAACACGAAGCCGATGAATCGATTCCGGTATTGGGCGGCGCGGCGTTCGCCGAGGTTCGCGATCAGCGTCTCGCCGAGGTGGTACGTCCCGGCGTCGTGGTCATCGAGCAGACCCAGGATGTTGAGCAAGGTCGACTTGCCCGAGCCCGACGAGCCCATCACGCTGACCATCTCACCCTCGTTGATGACCAGGTCGACATCTTTGAGCACGTGCACGGCGGCGTCACCGGTGCGATAGGATTTGTTGACGCCGCGTAGGACGATCATGGCTTGGGCAGGCACGTCGCGTCCGTTTTCCTTGGGAAGCAGGGTCTAGCACACCCGCGGCGGATGGCGGGTCTGTACGGGGTCCGGCACGGGTGGCGTGCCGCGAGCGGCTCCGGACGATCCGAGCCGGTTCGTGATTTGGTCCAATGACAAACCCACGCCGTCCGGGCAGACTGCGCCGCCATGTTGACGACCCAGGTCGGGACCGATATCGCCGTTGACGGCCGAATTCTGATCAGTGAGTTGGGCGCTGGACTGAACGCCGAGCCAGACGCTACTGGCGTCGGCCTATTTCTGCGCGCCGAGGCTGCTCGAAGCGGCTCACGCCTCGTCTTTTCTGCTGGTCGCATCCCCGATCTGCGTCGTTATACGGTCTGCCATCGCTACGAGCCGTTTTGGATGAAGCCCGCGGCGGGCACGAGCCTCGCCGATGTCCCGGCAGAGACTCAGTTCCTGCTCGCCGAGCTCGAAGGGGGCCAGTGGCTGCTCGTGGTCCCGCTGCTGGATGATCCCTGGCGTTTTTCGCTGCGCGGGCACCCCGAGGGTCGGCTCGAGCTGTTGGCGGAGACCGGCGATCCCCACCTCGCCGGCGAGGGCGGGCTGGCTCTCTACGTGGCGGCAGGCGGCGACCCCTTTGCGCTCCTCGAAAGAGCGGCTCCTGAGGTGATGGCCCGGCTCGGCACCGGGGCCCTGCGAGTCGACAAGCCGGTGCCGAGCTTCGTCGACCAGTTTGGCTGGTGCACCTGGGATGCATTCTACACCGAGGTGAGCGCCGCCAAGCTCCGCTCCGGGCTCGAGCAGTTCAAGGCGGGCGGGGTCGTGCCGCGCTTCATCATTCTGGACGACGGCTGGCAGAGCGTGCGGTACATGCCCACCGGCGAGCGTCGCCTCACGTCGCTCGCTGCCAATGAAAAGTTCGCTGGTGATTTGACGGCGAGCATCACGGAGGCCAAGCGCGATTTCGGAGTCGAAACGTTCCTGGTCTGGCACGCCGTGGTTGGCTATTGGGGCGGCGTCGATGGTGCGGCGCTGCCTGGCTACGACGTGGTGGAGATGCCTCGGCGTTTTGGCGAGGGGATCATGGCGCATGTGCCGCGCTTCAACGAGGATTGGTGGGGCGGCCTCGTGGGCCTGGTGCCCGAGCAGCACATCGCCAGGTTTTATGACGACTATCACCGCTCTTTGCGAGCCCAGGGCGTCGACGGCGTCAAAGTCGACAATCAAGCGGTGTTGGAGGCGCTCGCAGCACGCCAGGGCGGGCGAGTCCGTCTGACGCGCGCTTACCGGAAGGCGCTGGAGAGCAGCGTGGCCCGCCACTTCGACGGCCGGCTCATCAACTGCATGGCGAACGCGCAGGAGACGTATTACGGCTCGCCCAACTCCACGCTCACGCGCACGTCCATCGACTTTTTTCCGACGCGGCCAGCATCGCATTCGGCGCACCTCTACGCCAACGCACAGGTCGGGCTCTGGTTCGGGCAGTTCATGCAGCCGGATTGGGACATGTTCCAGAGCGGGCATGCGTTTGGCGCGTTTCACGCCGCCGCGCGCGCCCTGTCGGGCGGTCCCATCTACGTCTCGGACAAGCCAGGCGAGCACGACTTTGCCTTGCTGCGGAAGCTGGTCTGTTCGGACGGCAACGTCCTGCGCGCCGACGGGCCCGCGCTGCCCACGCTCGACAACTTGTGCGTCGATCCAACCAAGGAGCGCGCGCCGCTGAAGATCTGGAACCGCAACGGTGCCTCGGGCATCGTGGGGGCGTTTCACGCCTCTTATGCCGCCGGCCAGGCAGAGCCCGTTTCGGGTGTGGTGCGGGCGTCGGACGTGCCAGGTCTCCAGGGCACCCGCTTCGCGTGTTACGCCTTTGAGGCGGCCTCTCTCGAGGAGCTCGACCTGCACCGCGAGCTGCCGTTCACCCTGGCAGAACGCGAGTTCGAAATATTCTGGATCGCCCCCATAACTCGCGGTTTTGCGCCGCTGGGGCTGCTCGGCAAGTTCAACGGTCCAGGCGCGATCCAGGGAATTGTGTGGCCGGACGGCGACAGCTGCACCGTTCGCGTCAAGGATACGGGAGCGTTTTTGGCGTTCAGCGATCGGTCGCCCAAGAGCGTGCGCGGAGGAGGCCTCGGCATAAAGGCGAGCTCCCTGACGTTCTCCCACGACGCCAAGACCCACGCGCTTCGCATCGAGCTCGGCGACGCCCGTGCCTTTACGGTCTTCTGGTAATGCGCGCCGTCGTCTTCGAACGCTTCGCGGGTCCGCTCCGGGTGCAGACCGTGGACGATCCGGCGTTGACGCCGGATGGCGTGGTCGTGCGCGTGAAGAGCACCGGGATATGTCGTAGCGACTGGCACGGTTGGCAGGGTCACGATCCGGACATCACTCTGCCGCATGTTCCCGGGCATGAGCTCGCCGGCGAGATCGTGGCCGTCGGTAACGCCGTACACGGGCTCTCCGTCGGCGACCGCGTGACCGTGCCGTTCGTCAGTGGCTGTGGGGGGTGTTCACCCTGCCGGCGTGGCGATCCCCAGGTGTGTGACGCGCAGTTTCAACCGGGTTTTACTCACTGGGGCTCGTTCGCCGAATACGTCGGGCTACGCTATGCAGAGGGCAACGTGGTCAAGTTGCCCGAGAGCCTCGGCTACGAAGCAGCCGCGAGCCTGGGTTGCCGCTTCACCACGGCGTTTCGCGCGCTGCTAGAGCTCGCCGTGCTGCGAGCGGACGAGTCGTTGGTGGTGTTCGGCTGCGGTGGGGTGGGGCTGAGCTCGATCTTGATCGCGCGCGCGATCGGGGCTCGCTCCATCGCGGTCGATGTGGACGAGAGCAAGCTCGATCTCGCGCGCAGCGTTGGCGCCGACGTTACGATCAACGCGCGCATTGAGCCGGACGTCGCTCGGCGAGTGGTCGAAGCGACCGGTGGGGGAGCAGATGTGAGCATTGACGCCCTCGGGAGCGCTGTCACGTTGCGTCAGTCGATCGAATCGCTCCGCAAACGAGGCCGCCACGTCCAGGTCGGGCTGATGGTGGGTGAGCGCGCCGATCCTGCGGTTCCGATGGGTAAGATCATCGCCAACGAGCTCGCCTTGTTCGGCAGTCACGGTATCTCGGCGCGTTCGTACGCCGACGTTTTCGAGCTGATCGCTCGCAAGAATGTGCCGCTCGAACGCATTCTCGGGGCGCGGCTCGGGCTCTCGGACGTACCCGCAGCTCTGGCCCGGATGGGTCATTTTACGGGCCTCGGCATCGCGCTCGTCGACCCGAGCCGCAGCTGAGCCCCGCTCGGTATCGAGCTGTCCCGATGTAGGTGGAAACGCCGGGCCGGAGGTTCTCTCCGCCCGCGCACCGGTCCCGAATGTTTTGATTCCGACGCTCCTCCGCGCAACAAAATCGCACTTTTGGTTCGAGAGACGAGCCAGCAGAGCTATAAGGGGCCATGCAGTTTGGGCACTTTGATGATGAAGCCAAGGAATACGTCGTCGATCGACCGGATACTCCGCGCCCCTGGAGCAATTACCTCGGCTCGACCGAATACGGCGCCATCATCACCAATCACGCCGGCGGCTACAGCTTCTACCGCAGCGCCGCGCATCACCGGATCTTGAGGCTGCGCGGCAACGCCGTTCCGCTCGACCAGCCGGGTCGCTACTTCTATTTGCGAGATCGTGAGAGCGGCGACTACTGGAGCTCGAGCTGGCAGCCCGTCGGCAAACCGCTCGACGCCTTCAAATCCGTGTGTCGCCACGGCATGGGTTACACGGTCATCACCTCGGCATACGGCGGCATCGAGACCGAGTCGACCTACTTCGTGCCCTTGCAACAAACGTTCGAGTACTGGCGGCTGCGGGTGAAAAATACGGGCACGACCCCGCGCAAACTATCGGTCTTCACCTACTGCGAGTTCGCCAACGTCGGGCACCTGATCAACGATCTGACCAACCTGCAGTACTCCTTGTTCGTCAGCAAGGCAGAGTCGCGAGAGGGGATGCTCGCGTTTGCCTCCCACCCGCACCAAACGTTCGATCCGGCGGATCTCGGCTCAGCGTGCCGCTACTGGATGAAGCTCGCCGGCGCCCCAGTCGTGGCCTTCGAAACCCTGCGCGAGCGTTTCATCGGTAACTACGGGAGCTACGCGCAGCCCGAGGCCGTCGTGCGCGGGAGCCTGACGAGCTTCGAGACAGCGGGTGAAAACATCGTCGGCACGCAGCAGGCTGATCTCGAGCTCGGCCCAGGCGAGTCGCGCGAGCTCATCGTGATGCTGGGACTGGGGACGCCGGAGTCCCACGGCGTGGCCGCCGTCAGGGAGTTCGGGAGCTCCGAGCGCTGCGATAAGGAGCTCGAGCGGGTCAAGAAGTCCTGGCATGCGTTGCTCCAGGCGGTTCGCGTGAAGACGCCCGATCCGGAGTTCGACAGCATGGTCAACGTCTGGAACGCCTACAACGCGCTCATCACCTACGCCTGGTCCCGTTCCGCCTCGTTGATCTACAACGGCGAGCGCGATGGGCTGGGCTATCGAGATACGGTCCAAGATTTTTTGGGGGTAACGCCGCTGCTCAGGCAAGAGATGCGCGCCCGGCTGGAGCTGATGATCACGGGCCAGGTCGCGTGTGGTGGCGCCCTGCCGTTGGTGCGCTCCTTCGACCACAAGCCCGGCAGTGAGCCGGCGCCCGCAGCGGAGCACTTCCGCAGCGACGACTGTTTGTGGCTCTTTCATGCCGTACCCGTCTACGTCGCCGAGACGGGTGAGCTCGAATTTTATCATAAAGAGCTCCCATATGCGGACCATGGAAGCGCCACGGTGCTCGGGCATCTGCGGCGCGCCCTCGAGTTCAACCTGGAGCGCAGCGGGCGCAATGGCTTGCCGTCAGGCTTGGCCGCCGATTGGAACGATTGCTGTAACCTTGGCTACACCGGCGAGAGCGTGATGGTGGCGTTTCAGGTGTGCTACGGCCTGGGCGTCTATCGGGAGGTGGCTCTGCGCTTCGGCCTGCGAGAAGAGGCGAGCTGGGCAACGGAGCAGCGGGAGACCCTGGAGCGCGCCATCCAAAAGCTGTGTTGGGACGGCAACTGGTTCATCTGGGCTACAGGCAAGGACGGCACCCTGTACGGCACCAAGGAGATGGCTGAGGGCCAAGTCTACCTGAACACTCAGGTCTGGTCGGTGATCAGCGGCGTGGCGACAGCGTCGCAGACGACGCGCTGCCTCGAGTCGATGAAGGACGCGCTGGCCACTCCCTACGGTCTGATGCTGAGCGCTCCGCCATTTGAGCATACCCCGCGGAGCATCATGGGCGGAGTGGTCTATAACAAGGGTATCAAGGAGAACGCCGGGATCTTTAACCACCCTCAGGCGTGGGCCGTCATGGCGGAGTGCATGCGCGGCAACGGCGATCAGGCGTACGAGTACTATCGCGCCTACATGCCTTCGGCGTACAACACGCGGGCGGAGCTCAGAGAGATCGAACCCTACGTGCACAGTCAGACCACGTACGCGAGCTGCAGCCCGAATGCGGGCAAGTCCCGCGTACCTTGGCTGACCGGCACGGCTTCCTGGAGTCTGTTCGTGGCACAGCAACACATCCTGGGTATCGTCCCCGAAATTGACGGCTTGCGCATCGATCCCTGCATCCCGCGGCAATGGCCGGGCTTCGAGGTGGAGCGGCAGTTTCGTGGCAAGCGGCTCTCGATTGCCGTCAAGAACCCGTCCGCTCTCAGTCGGGGCGTCCGCCGTGTGTCTGTGGATGGCAGGCCCATCAACGGTAACCTGGTGCCTCTGTCGGCGCTGCGTGATGGGGCGAGCATCGAAGTGACGCTGGAGTCATGATGTCCACACCGAACACGACGGGAACTTGGGGCGCGCTCTTCGACTGGGACGGCGTGCTCGTCGACTCGAAAGCGCTGCACGAGACAGCCTGGAATAAGGTCGCGCGCGAGTTTGGTTATCCGCACGGCCCTGAGGACTTCAAACGCCACTTCGGCACGCAGAATCGGCGAGCCATCAAGGAGACCCTGGGCTGGACGAAGGACGACGCGCAGATCGAGCGCATCTCGAAGCGCAAGGAGGTCCTGTACCGGGAGCAACTGGCCGAGCACGGCGACCTGTGGCTGCCCGGAGCCGAGGCCTTCGTGGAGCTCTGCGCCGCGCGGGGCATCCCGCGCGCCCTGGTCTCGTCGAGCGCGCGTGAAAACATCGACGTCCTGCTCGGGGGGTCGCGGCTCAAAGAGCAGTTTCAGGCGATCGTTACCGCCGACGACACGCGGCTGGGTAAGCCCGAGCCAGAGGGGTTTCTGCTCGCAGCATCACGCCTGGGGTTGTTGCCGCAGCGCTGCGTGGTGTTCGAGGATGCGCCTGCCGGCATCCAGGCGGGCCTGCGTGGGGGTATGCGCGTGATCGGGCTCACGACGACGCACTCCGCTGCTGAGCTCGATCAGGCGCACCTGGTGGTGGCCGCGCTGGGCCCCGACCTGCTGCGTGAGATCGAGGCCTGGTTCCCCTGACGGTCCCGTAGGTAAAGGGGGCCGACGCGGGCCGGCGCGCCCGCCTCGACGCTCAGCGCAAGCCGCGCGGCCTCCCGCTTTATCCTAAGCCCCGTTTCACCCTAAGGTGTGTCGCTGAAGGGATGGCCGCGCCGGCGCTGATACGCCGTCAAGTAGAGTGACTCATAGGCTTCGGCAGCGCGTGACCAGCTAAAGTCGCGCTGCATGCCACGAACCTGGAGCGCACGAAATTCAGCAGGGCGATCGTGGTAGGTAGAGAGCCCCCAGCCCATGGTGTTCTCGAGGCTTTGTTCCGATAGATCGTCGAAGCAGAAGCCCGTACCCGTTCCATTCTGCTCGTCGTAGTTCTCGACCGTGTCAGCGAGCCCACCCGTGCGCCGAACGATGGGAGCGGTGCCGTAACGCAAGCTGTACATCTGGTTCAGGCCGCAAGGCTCGAAGCGCGACGGCATCACGAAAAGATCTGAGCCTGCCTCGATGCGATGCGCGAGCGCATCATTGAAGCCGATCACCGCGCGAAAGCGATCGCCGCGCTGGCGAGAGAGCTCGGAGAAGAACGCCTCTGCTTCCGGATCGCCCGTTCCGAGCAAGACCATCTGCAGGTCCCATTCGAGCAACCGGGGCAGGCAGTGAGCGAGCACGTCAAAGCCCTTTTGATGCGTGAGCCGACCGATCACGCCAAATAGAGGCACGCGCGGTGCAACAGGCAACCCGAGCTCTCGCTGCAGCGCGGCCTTGCACTCCTGCTTTTTCTCGATGCGGGTCGCGGTATAGCGAGCGGCGAGATGTGGGTCGGTCTCTGGGTTCCACTCCGTCGTATCGATGCCGTTGAGAATTCCCCACAGGTCTCCGCCGCGGCCGGCGAGCACACCATCGAGCCCATAGCCAAACGCGGGGGTCTGGATCTCGCGACAGTAAGTCGGGCTTACCGTGGACAGCATCGTGCTGTGCCGGACCGCGGCTTTCATCAGGTTCAAGTCGCCGAAATGCTCGAGCTCGCGCGAGTTGAAGTGCTCAGCGCCCAGGCCGGTGACGAACATAGCACCCGGGTCGAACACGCCCTGGTAGGCGAGGTTGTGGATCGTGAAGACCGAGGCCGAGCCGTGCAGCGGCTTTCCCCACTCCACGGTGTTGGCGTACACGGGGACCAGCGCGGCTTGCCAGTCGTGCGCGTGCAGGACATCGGGGATGAAGCCGACCGCCTTGCACAGCTCGAGCGCCGCACGGGAGAAGAAGGTGAACCGCTCGAGGTTGTCGCTGTAGGCGTCGCCGGGGGGCCCATACAAGAAGGGCCGGTCAAAAAAACGATGGTGCTCGATGAAATAGACGCGCACGTTGCTGCCCGGCAGCCGCCCGAGGCGTACCCCGGCGCGGGCCGCGCCGCTGTACATGGGCACCGAGAGCGAGCCGTCCAGGCGCTCCAGCTCGTCCCACCGGACTCCAGCGTACAGCGGCATCACCACCCGGACGTCGATGCCGCGCTGCAACAAGGCCTTGGGCAGCGCGCCAACCACGTCCGCCAGGCCCCCGGTCTTGCGGAACGGGGCCACTTCGGAGGCCACAAATAACACCGACAGCGGCCGCCCCTGCCGCGTGCGGATGTTGCTTGCTGCCGTTACTAGGTGTGATTGCTGCGTAGTATCCGCGTTCACTCGTGCCTCGGAGGAACGAGCTCATCACATGGCATAAAGCCTGTAGTCAACGTCCGGGAACAGGTTATCGCGGGCCTCTAGATCCGCGAGGACCGCCGGGTCGACTTTGCCGGATCCCAAATCCTCGTAGAGTTGGGTGAACTGAACCACGTGCTCGTTGAAGCGCCGGGTCGCGTAAGGCACGGTCGTGCCGGTCGACATGATGAAGGGCCAGTCACTCGACTGGAGCAGCATCAGCTCGCGCGCAGCCTGCGAGAGAGCGCGGCGCTCGAGCTCGCTCTTCGGCTCACCGAAGCGCCGCGAGAGCTCCACCATGCGCTCTCCTGCCGCGTGTACGTGCCGCCACAACCAGGCGTTGCTCTCGTTGAGCCACTGCTCGTTGTACCCGTTCTTCCCCCAAGAGGACGCGCAAGGCGTCGCGACCTGGTTTACGGGGTGCCGCTCCAGGTAGTCACTCGGGGTGATCGACTCGATACCGTGCTGGTCGTGATGCAGCTGGCGGAACACGTCGTCGAGAAAAATTGGCCCCTCGAACCACCAGTGCCCATACAGCTCGGCGTCGTAAGGGCTGACGATGATCGGCGGGCGATCCATCCCCGGCCTGAGCCGCTCCACCTGCTTTTCCAGCGCCCCGCGGAAGTGGGAAGCGTGCAAACCCGCGCGTCCACGCGCAGCGACCGGATCGTACACCCACTTGTCGTGCAGCTGGGCGTGCGTGATGGCGTGGTACTTAAAGCCCGTGTACAGGCGGTGGCCTTCCGGGTGCACGTGAGGCCCGATGTAGTCGAGCGGCATGTCGAAGCCGATATCGCGATAAAAATCACGGTAATGGGCGTCTCCAGGGTAGCCATGCTCCGCGCTCCAGACCTGCTCGGACGACTCGGTGTCGCGCGCAAAGGCGGCCACGCCCGTCGGGCAGAAGATGGGCGCGTACACGTCGTGCTGGGGTGGCGAATCGGCGAAGCGCAGGGCGTGAGTGTCCACGAAGAAGTAGCGGATGGCGGCCTCTCGGAGCAGCTCGTCGACCCCCGGCACATAGCCGCATTCGCCCAGCCACATACCGCGCGAGCGGCGACCGAAGTGCTTCTCATACAGATCGGCGGCGGTGTGCACTTGGGCACGCATCGCCGCCCAGTTGCGGTCCATCAGCGGGAAAAATGCGTGCGTCGCCGTCGCCGTGATCACCTCGAGAAAGCCGGCGTCCTGCAGTTTTTTCAGCGCGTGGACCAGGTTGCCATCGTGGCAGCGCCAAGTGTGACGCAGCTTGCCAAAACGGTCCCGGTACATTTCCGCCAGCCGCCGGTAGTGAGGCTCGTCCTTCGTGCGTTCGATCTCCTTCTCGGAGAGCGCGATCAAGTCGTCGAGGTGCTCGGCGTACCTGGTCTTGAGCAGGTCGTCCGTCAACATGCAGAGCAGGGGAGGCGAGACAGACACCGTGCATCGAAACGGGATTCGGTCGCTCGCGAGGCCCTCGAACATCTGAATCAGGGGCAGGTAAGTCCCAGTAATGGCCTCGTACAGCCAACGCTCCTCCATCACGGTCGGGTCTTCCGGATGGCGGACGAATGGCAAATGGGCATGGAGAACCAGGCAGAAGTATCCTTGAGCCATTGAATTATTCTCCCCGTGAAGGCGAGGGTGGGTAAGCGCCGATCCGATTTTCGCTGGCGCCGCCGAGGCGGCTTTCGCTGCCGCCGCCGGCCAGGCGCTGTTCGCTTGCGCCCTTGATTCGCCGTTCGCTCGCGCCGGCGAGATGCCGCTCGCTGGCACCCATGAGCCGGCGTTCACTCGCACCCGCTAGACGCTGCTCGCTGGCGCCGGCCAGGCGCCATTCGCTACCGCCGACGAGCAGCCGCTCGCTGGCGCCGCGCGCGATCCACTGGCTGGCCCCCATGAAACGCGATTCGCTCGCGCCGCCTAAACGCCGCTCGCTCGCGCCCAGGAAGAACACCTCGGACGCGCCGCGCAGCCGGAGCTCACTCGCCGAGAGCGCGTGCCGCTCGCTGCTGCCCAGGCGATGCTCGCCGTTCCACGAGGCCGCGCCCGGGGCAGAGGCCACCGCCGAGCGACTCGACACGCTCACCCAGGACCGATGCACCTCCCAGCGAGCCAACACGCGACGGCTGGAGTGGGCATTGATGCCGCGGATGACCACCTGCCACGGACCGTGCAACACGCGCACCTGCTCGCCCGAACGATAAACGTACGCGGGGCCCTCGAAGCGTTCGGCGGCGGGCACGATGACCTCCGTTGGATAGCTGAACGGGCCGGCCTCCCAAGAGGTCTCCGTCGGGCTGCTCTCCCAGCTCGAGCTTCCGACCCCGAGCTCCTGCCAGCTCATGGTCACCATGCGATACACCGTCGCCGGGTCGAGCGGATCTGTTTGCCACCCGGTATCCGTCTCGTAGCGCTCGAAATCGAATTTTCGTGATTCGTAGGACTCGAGCTCATAATGCTCGAACTCCGCGAAACGTTCGACGCTCTCGACGCCGCCTTGCGACGAGCTCGAGCCGGTGGTGTTGCCACCGCCGTGATGAGCCTCAGCGCCGGGCGGGCCCGGCGGTGCGCCCGCGTGAGCCGCTCCGGCGAGGGCAGCGGTCTGCCGACTGGCGATGTCGCCGGTGCCCGCCACCACGCGCATCCACTCCGTGGGACGCCGCGGTGCGGGCTCGCTGCGGGGAAAGTCCACGCGACCCGAGCGCGCCACCTTCAAAAAACGCCCGTCGGGCGTGCGCAGACCCATCTCCACGTGGGCTCCTGACCCGGGCTTCCCGATCCTGCAGAACCATTGCCGATCGTTCCGCTGAACGTCTTGATCGAAGAAGCCGTGAGCGTTCGTGCCGTCGAAGATGCGATTGCTGGTATCGTACACGCGCAGGACGAGTGTCGCGCGGGCGCCCGCGGGCCCGAGCTCTACCCGCCCGCGGTCGATCGAGTCATCGAGTATTTCCCAAAAGACAAAGAGCTGGTCTGGATCGACGGCGATGGCCGTGACCCGATCGCGCCCATAGCCCCACGGAATCTGTCGACGGGCGCTCGAAAGCCGACGCGGTCCAGAATCGGTGATCGGCGCCGCGACGTCCTCGAGAAGTATGCTGGGTTCGGTGACCATTTTTTGCACTGTGCTGACACCTGGGCGTGACACTCGCGGTGTCCCGGTTAGCCTGTAAAACTGCAGAAACGCACAGTCGCACATCCGACTAGGTTGACGCATCAGCAATCCGGGCCTCGAGGCAATACGCACCGAAAGCAGCGTGGCTTTGCGCTTCCCGAAACACGCTACCTACCCCACGGAATTGCTGGCATGCCCGGTGCCGACACAAGCTCAATCGACGGGTACGCGGCGGGTTTCCACGAGAAGCTCGAGATCCGGAAAGAATCCGACGTGCGGGTGTAAAGAAAGGTCATTAACGAGCCGCTAACCCTGAAGGCTTGGAACACGCAGCGCAGCCCACCAAATCGAGCGAATTCCTTTCGTTCGGGCTTGCGTTCGGCGCGCCTCGAGACGGGCAAGTCAGACGCGAGGTCATGCCAGGGCGGCCCTCGCCAGCCCGCGCAGGCCGCCGCGACCCGAAGGGTGAGCACGCTAGGGACGGTAGACCCGGTGTCGAAGCGGGTACCTCGCGCACGCTGCTCGGAGCCTGGCGCTAGTGCGTCCGTAATGAAAGGAGGTCGCGATGAAGGAAAGACAGCTGTGGGCGATCATATTGGCGGGCGGCGAGGGATCTCGGCTCGTCGAGACCACGCGGCGCATCTACGGGACCTGCTTACCCAAGCAGTTTCTGACGTTCGGTCAGGCTCGCACGTTTTTGCAGACCACGGTGGACCGGCTCCAAGGTTTGATCGAGCCTAAGAACACCGTGTGCGTCGTGGCGGCCCGTCATGAGGAGGTCGCGCGTGAGCAGTTGGCCGAGTTTCCAGGAGTAGAGTTCGTGGCTCAGCCGCGCAACGCCGGAACAGGTCCCGGTGTGTTGTTGCCACTGGTGCACGTGCTCGCGCGCGACAGCCGCGCCGACGTGGCGCTCGTGCCCTCGGACCACGATTTTCGTGCTCCCGAAGCGATGCGGCGAGCGCTGCTGCAGGCCAAGCGCAGCACGGACACGACGAGCACGGGCATGGTCTTGCTCGGCGCCCGCGCCGAGTACCCCGCCAGCGATCTCGGCTGGATCATCCCGAAGCACCTGCGCGGGAAGGATGGCGTGCGCAGGATTGATGCCTTTGTCGAGAAGCCTGCTCCGTCCCTGGCTGAAAAGCTCTTCGAACAGGGCGCATTGTGGAACACGATGCTTTCGGTTGCGCGTGCCGAATCGCTTTGGCGACTCGGCGTCCGGCACCTACCTACGCAAGCGGCCTCGCTCGCGAGGTACGCGAATTTTGCGCGAAGCTCGCGCGCTGCCGACGAGCTGCGGCAAGCCTACGAGGGCATGCTCGCGGCTGACTTCAGTCGAGATTTGGTCACCCCTGCGGTGGGGCTCCGCGTGGCTGCGATGGCGGACTCTGGATGGAGCGACTGCGGGACGCCGGAAAGGCTGGCAGCGGCTTTTGGTGACGGGCCGAGTTCGAGCAAGACCGTGGCGGCGCTTCGGGCAACGGCAGAGCTCCGTGCTTAGCGCACGGGCGTATACCGGGCGCCATCTCCGAGCGACGGGAGCGAGCGGCCGCAGGCTGCGCGACGTGGCTGCACCCACCTCCTCGGTCTGCCCGTTAGGGGCTCACTCGTCGTCTGGCTTCTGTGCCTCGGGCTCGTCATCGTCGTCCGAGTCGTCGTCGTCATCATCTGAGTCGTCGTCGTCATCATCCGAGTCGTCGTCGTCCGACTCGTCGTCGTCGTCGTCGTCCGACTCGTCGTCATCCGATTCGTCGTCGTCATCCGACTCGTCCTCTTCTGGTTCGTCCGCAGCGGCGCTAACGTCCAGAGGCGACTCCGCTTCGTCCCCATCCATCCGCTTGCCTTCTGAGCTCACGGCGTCGATGGGCGCCTCTTCGAGCTCGTCGTCCTCGTCGGCAGACGCCGCGGCACCCTCTGGCGCGTCCGCCTGAGCGGGGTCGCCATCCGCTTCGAGCCCAGCTTGCTCCGCGCCCGCCACGGAGCGCTCGAACGTCCCCATGTCGGCGATGCCGCCGTCATCCATACCGACCGCAGCGCCACTCGGTGCTGCTTCTCCGGTCTCCTCCATGAACTTCCTCTGTGAGTCCTCGCTGAGCTCGGTGTACTCGCGCAACGTCGGCAGATCCTTGAGCGACTGTAAATTCAGCAGCTCGAGGAAGTCATTGGTGGTGCCATACAACATAGGGCGACCGGGCTCGTCCTTCTTACCCAGAATTTTTAATAGAGCTCGTTCGAGCAGACCCTTGATCACCTGTCCCGAGTCCACGCCGCGGATGTCGTCGACTTCGGGCTTCGTGACGGGCTGGCGATAGGCAATGATGGCGAGCGTCTCGAGCTGCGCGCGGGAAAGGCGTATCGGGCGCAGCGCCAGTAGTTTTTGAATGTACGGAGCGTAGCGCGGTGAGGAGCGCATCACGAAGCCGCCGGCGACTTCCTCGATACACAGGCCACGTCCTCTGTAGCTCTCCGTCAACTGATCGACCAGCTCCTTGGCGCGCAGCCGATCCAGCCCGGCGGAACGCGCGATGTCTTTCAACGGCAGGGGCTTTTGGCTGGTAAAGAGCAGCGCTTCGATCAACCCTCGGAGGAACGCCTCCGTGTCGTCGGCGTCGACGCCGTCGAGCGGAAAGGGCACCAACTCGGGGCGGTCCGAAGCCTGCGAATCCAGCGCGTCCTCGGCGTACGGGTGCTCCGGATCGAGCGCGGCATGGGAGGGGAAGGTCTCTGGGTCGTCCGCCTCCGGAGATTCCGCATCGACCGCGCCCGACGTCTCCAACGCCTTGACGGCATGCAGCCGACGCCCTCGCGCGGGCTTTGGGGCTGCTTCCGCTTCCAGCTCGGCTACCGCGGGCGTGGGGGGATCAAAATCCGTGACAGCCTCCACGCTCGATGGCTCTGGATCGCCCTCGCTCGGTGGCGCCACGGGCGCGCTCGGCTCGGATTCATCGAGCGCCGCGTGCGCTGAACCCTGATCGGTCTCGCTCGCTGGGCTCTCTACCTCGCCGTCTTCCGCGGGGGGCGCGCGCATGACGCTCTTGATCTCGCTCGTGAGTGGCCGCCGACGGCCCTTCCGCTTACTCATACTCGTAGTCGTCCCCAGAATTTTGCGTGTCAGCCGGGCCCAAGGCGCCGACTTGTTCGTCCGACACCGTGAGCTCGATGTAAATGGGTGAGAGCGGGCCGTCCTGGGTCAACCTCGTCAGGCGCAGGCGCGTCATCTCCAGAATCGCGAGGAAGGTCATGATGAGCTCTGCACGGCTCACCCCTTCCGGGAAGATCTCGTGGAAGATTACCTTTTTTTCGCGGGCCAGGAGATCGCTAAGCTCGCTGATCTTCTCGGTGATGGAGAAGCGCTCGAAGTCGATCTGATGTTCTTTGGTCTTGTGAGTCCGCTCGAGCACCGCCTGGAAGGCCTCGAGCAGCTTGAACATGCTGATTGCCTGTAGGCCCGGCTGACCACTCGCCACTTCGTCGCTACTGCCGCGCGGGAATACGTCGCGCCCGAGCAAATTGCGAGCGCTGAGCTGTTCCGCTGCCAGCTTGTACTTTTGATACTCGAGCAGCCGGCGCACCAGCTCGGCGCGCGGATCGAAGTCCGAGTCCTCCGAGCCCTCGTCCCCCTCTTCTTCGGGCGGGTTTGGCAGCAACATTCGACTCTTGAGGTGAACGAGAGTCGCTGCCATGAGCAGGTATTCGCTGGCGACATCGATGTTCAGCTCATCGAGCAGGCGAATGTACGCCGTGTACTTCTCCGTGATGAAGGCGATGGGGATATCGAGGATGTCGAGCTCATGCTTTTTGACGAGGTGCAGGAGCAAGTCGAGCGGCCCCTCGAACATCGGCAGGTTGACGCGATAGCCGTCGTCGCCCTTGCTTTGGAGCTTGCGTTCCTGTTGCGCCGTCTGCGGCGGCTCGGGCAGCGCCTCCGTCGCGGGCTGAATCACGGGAGCCGTGGCTGGGGCGGGAGACGTCGGCCCACCCTCGTCACTATCCGGCGCTTCTGGCGAGGCATCCTCGACGTCGTTTGGTTCCATGAGCCAAGGCGTGTGTCGCTGATTCCTTGCGCGAGGTTCCGCTCATAGCGCGATTCGAAGGACTTGGGGGCCTTGTTTTCGGGCGCTTTTCCTCTCCCGCGCGTTTTGTGGGCAGCGCGTCTCCGACGAATGCTAAGTTTGTATCCGTGGCCGGTCGAGTGAGAGTTTCGAGAGCTTGGAAAAGCTCGAGGCGGTTGGCCCTCGGGGCCGTCCTGTCGGCGAGCTTTCACGGCGAAGCCCAGGCCGCCGAGGCCGAAGCCCAATTCACTGAAGGTGAAGCCCAGGCCACTGAAGGTGAAGCCCAGGCCATTGAAGGTGAAGCCCAGGTCACGAAAAAAGCGAGCGCCCACGCGGTCGTCGAGGGCAGCTCCCTGGCCGGTCGCGAGCAGGTGGAGGGTCGCGAGCATGACCTGTTCTCTCAACCCTACGGCGTCGTGGAGTTTGGGATTGGGTTTATGGCATTGCCGGACGCAAAGCTCTGCGGTGGAGCAGCGGGTTGCGATGTCGGAGACCTGAGCCTCGAAGTGGATGCCTGGCCTCTATTCAGAGCGAGCCCAGCCTTCGCAGTTGGCGCGGGTATGACCCTGGCTTTGACGCCAATCCAGGAGGTGCCCCAGAGAACGACGACCTTCCAGCGGGATCACTCTCGCCGGTACTTTCTCGTCGAGGGTATCGGCCGCTATTATTTCGTGCACGGCTCCGCTCTCGAAGCGTGGACGGGCATCTCGACAGGTCTCGTCGTGGTGAGCGATAATTTCCGCACCAAGACGGGCCTGCCAGAAATGACCATCATCGGCTCCGACAGCGCCAACATCGCGACCGAAGGTCTGAGCCTCGGGATCGGAGCAGGGGTGACATTCGGCCTCAATGACCACCTACAGGTAGGTGGAACACTCAGGGTTGCCAATTGGTACTTGCCGTCAACGCCGGAGGTCATCGCGTTCGGCGAGGAGGCGTCGCTCGCAGGGCGAGTCACGATGCTCAACATCGCGGTGACGGTCGCTTACCACGGCCGCTGACGTCCCAGCCGTCAACCGGGCAAGCTCGCGTCCATCCACAGCACCAGCCCTTCGATCAAGCGATCGAGCACGAGCACGACGATGGCCAGCAACGCGATCGACTTGAGGGGCGCGAGGACCGCGGTCAAGGAGGCGGGGTGAGCGGCGCGCGAAATCAAGGCCTCGAGCAGCTCGAAGAAGGGTACCAGCGCCAGCAAGGGGGCGGCGATTGACACGGCCAGCGCAATCCCTCGCGACACTGCCGTAACGACGCCCCGCACGGTCTGAGCGTCGAGAGGCTGGGCGACCGAGAGGGCCTCGGTGAGCCGGGCAGGGCCGCCTAGTTTCAGGAATGCAACTGCCGCAGCCAGAGAAAACAGGATTCCGAGCGGCGTCGCGGGCTCGTCGATGACCAGCAAAGTGCCTGGAGTTGCGCTAGCGCCGCGCAGCTGGTCGAGCAGGTTGCCGGCCATGCTCGCGACCCACGAGGTAAGCGCAGCGCTCACCGCTACCGGCAAGCCGCTACCGAGCTGGGCCAGCAGCGCCAGCAGCCAAGGTTGATCCGTCGCCGCGACCGGTTGCAGCGTGGGTGCGACGGTTGCCGCCAAGATGAGCGCGAACGAGAGCTGCGCAAAGAGGGGGAGCGCCCGCAGCCCAAACGCCGGAACCAGGAGCAGGCTCGGCACGAGCCGGGCCCAGCCGAGCACCCACGCCGACGGGTCGACGCCAGCTGCGATGACCTCGCGGGACAGCGCGTCGAGCAGGACATCTCCTCGCAGCATGCGAGCGTCTGATACCGCCAAAGGACCTGACGTTGCCAGTCACAATGTGGCGCGCGGAGGGGCGCTGGGCGGCGCGGAAGCCAAGGCTGGGCGCTGCCCGGAAGCCTGCGGCCAGCCCTGCGGCCTCGCAGGCTTGCTTGCTGCCGGCACGAACGGTAGTGGGGTGCCATGGGTGTCGATCCGAAGTCGGTGGGTGCAGAAAGCGCTGTCGTGAAGCTCCGGTATGACTGGACGACCTTGGTCCTCTACGCGTTGGGCGTGGGTGCGAAGCGGGAGGAGCTCGACTATCTCTACGAGGGCCGCGGGCCCAAAGTATTGCCGAGCTTCGGAGTCGTACCCGGGTACGCCACCCTGGGTGAGCTCTTGGGGAGATCCGGCGGGAACCTGGAACGCTTGGTGCACGGGGCGCAATCGGTTCGTGTGCATGGCGCATTGCCGCCCTCGGGGGAGTTGACCACGAGCGGAGTCATCACCGGGGTCTATGACCTCAAGCGCATGACGCAACTGGTGCTCGAGACGCGCACGCTGCTGGAAGGTCGGCTCATCTTCGAGTGCGAGTGGACGATGATTTTCCTGGGCGAGGGCGGGTTCGGCGGACCGCGTCCTCCGAAGAGCCAGGTGCTCAAGATTCCGAGCGAGGCTCGACCGGTGTTCTCCTTCGAGGAAACGGTCTCTCCGGAACAGGCGCTTCTGTACAGGCTCTCGGGCGACGCCAACCCGCTCCACGCCGACCCCGCGTTTGCGGCATTGGTCGGCTTCGAGGGCGGCCCTATTCTGCATGGCCTCGCCACCTACGGCTTCGCGGCTCGGGCCTTGATTCGTGGCGCGCTCGGAGGCGACGGGTCGCGCGTAGCGGCGTTCCATGGGCAGTTCCGCAAGCCGGTCTGGCCGGGCGAAACGCTGCGTACCGAGGGTTTCGAGGTCGACGGCAAATATGCCATGCGCTCGTTTGCCGGGGGGCGCGACGAAGTCGTGGCGCTCTTCTCGGCGGAGACCCTTCCCGCGTAGTCAGCAGCTCCGCTTCGCGTCGAGTGCTGCTCCTTCCGAGGTATCGAAGTGCCGAGGGCCGACGCGCCGCAAGCGCCGCAAGCGACGCCCGTCAGGGCGACGCTGGCTGCCCAGCGCCAGCGTCCGGCGCTGGAAGAGCACCTGTCGCGAGCTCGGCTGGCGCAGGCTGGAGCGCGCTGACAGCCGTGGTGAGCTCGCCAGCAGCTGCTCCAGCCTGGCCGCGGCTGCCGCCGGCCTCCCCCGTGGCCGGCTCTAGCGCCTGCGTGCCGTCACTCGGCGCTGCTGCTGCGACGACCTGGCTGTCTACCCCATTCGAGAATGCGCTGGCGCCGTCGAGCGCCGCCAGGGCACTGCGGGCGCGTTCGGCGTGGCTGGCGACTTGCAATAGCGATTCGTAGCTTTGCCGTGCGGCCTCCACGTCCCCGATTTGCAGCAGGCATTTGGCCGCCCGCCACGCCGCCTCGTAGGCAGGACCGGAACCAGGGAACCTGAGCCGCACACGTTCGAAGCGGCTGACCGCCGGCGCGCAACCGGAAGTGTTTCGCACAGCCTGCGCTGAATACAGCGCGGCCTCCGCCGCGCGCTGCCCGCCCGTACGGCTGATGCGTTCGAAGCGCCGCTGTGCCTCGATGTACTTGCCCGAGCGGTACAGCTGGATGGCTTGATCGAAGGGATCTAGCCCTTCGGGGCTGGCCTCAGCGGCAGCGATTCGCGCGTCCTGGACCTCTGCCGCAGGCAAGAGCGGCTTTACATCGAGCTCGATGGCTTTGGCAGGCGCAGCGGTGTCCCCCGTTGCAGCGGCCTGGAAGACACCATGCGCGTGCGCTCCGGAAGGGTTGGTCGGCACCGGCAAGACCAGATCGACATCGGCTTCAGGCGCTCCGCGCTCGGTGACCTGCATCGCACTGTGCTGGCCCGGGCGCGCCCGCAAGAACATCAAGCTCGAGCCGATCATCAATAGCAGGAGCGCGCCCATGATCAGCTGCGGCCGCATGGCGTAACCCGCCAACATCGAAATGATGCGGCCGATCCTATGGTAGACCGGCAGTGTAGCCAGGGCGTGGCGCTCGCGATCCATTAACGTGGCTTCGAAGTCGGCTGGCGCGGCGTGCGTCGGCAGCACGCTGAGCTGCCGCGTGGCCTTGAAATGGGCGAATATTTCGCGCGCCCGCGCGGACTGCTCCATGTGTCGCTTGGCCGCCGCCGTGGTGAGCTCGTCGAGCTCGCCATAGAGCAAATCGAGCACGATCCGGTCGAACTTGTCGCTGTTCATCGCTGCTCGTCGGCCTCAGCGCAGCGCGCGCCGGTACTCTTCGAAGTCCTGCAACGCCACGCGCAGCCGTTGCAGCGCGTACTGCATCTGGACCTTGACCGCGTTCTCCGACTGTTCGGTAATTCTGGCGATCTCCGAGAAGGGCAGATCCGCGACTTCACGCAACAAGAAGACGTCCTTCTGTGCGTCGGGCAAATCACCCACGGCGCGGACGATGGAGTCTTCCAGCGTTTCACCCTGTGACGTCACGGCGGACACACCGCTGCCAGGGCCGCTCGTTTCGTCTCCGGAAGGGGAGTACCCCGGGGTGCGAGTCCGTTCGGCGCGAACCAGCCGACAAGCGATTGAGAACAGGCGCGTAGAGAAAGGCGTCTCGTAGTTGAAACGGCCGCCTTCGCGGACCACGCCTAAAAAGACCTCCTGAGCGAGCTCTTCCGCGGCGAGCGCCGAACCGAGCTCCCGCAGGAGGAAATTAAACACGGCCACGTGATGGCGCTTGACCAGCAGCGCAAAAGCGCTCCGGTCGCCGCGTTGGTAGCGCAGCATCAACGCTTCGTCGTTGACGTCGGCGGAGCTCATCGCCGCGCGCTCCGGCCCAAGGCGCCGAGGTCCCGCCGCAGCGTATGTCCGCTCCACACCGCACCGTCGGCACACCTGCGGCGTACCGCACCTGTAGCGCACCGGCTGCGCAGTGCGCCGTCACGGCGTCGAGTGTAGGTGAGAGACGACTCCGAGCTGCACCTGGAGCCCCTCACGCCGACCGTTCGCACCGCCACCGGCCGGGTGTATGAGGCTCCGGCGTACGGAGCAATAGACATTAATGTTGACTCGGGCATCGCGTGTTGCCGAAGCCGACGGCGGCGTCGCGTTTCGTGAACTCGAAGGGCGCCTGAATGTGCCAGGAAATGCGCTGCAACGCGAGCAGCAAAGCGGGCCGCCCAAGGGCCGCGAGCGCCGGGCACACGACCGCTGGCCGCGTCGTTGCACGGCCACGCCCGGTGCCTGCGGATATAGAAGTCGGGGCTCGCCGGACGCCCTCCCCGCCTGTCCAGCCCCGCCTGGGATTGCGCTTCGCGAGGCTGCTGTCAGCGTTGAGGGGTGCGCGCTCCGCGAGGCCACCGGGAATGCTGACCCGAGGTGCCGCAAAAGTTGGATATGTTTGCTCGCTCATCCCCTAAGGCTGCGTCAATGGGGCGCGTAATGTGCTGTGGAGGTTGGTCATGAAACTCTCGAGGGGTGTTCTCGCGCTCTGCTTTCTCGTCTTGTCGTTCGTTGCCGTGGACGGCAGCGCCGCACCCGATGCGCCTTCGCTGGCGCCTGAGCCAGCATCTGACACCGCCGGTGCAGCTGGCTCCGTGATACCTGCATTGGGCGCGGTCGAACCCGCTGCACAGGAGCCTGTGGGGACTGCGCCGGCGCCCTCGCCTGCGATCGCTCCTGGCGCTCCGAGCGGCGCCGCGCCTGTGGAAGCCCAACCCAAGTTGGATGGGGCAACCTACGCCGTGCGGCTTCGGGATCTCGAGGCTCGGGTGGACGAGCTGAAAGAACAGATTCGCCGCAGCCACACCCGCCTGAGTCTTCTCAGTGACACCATCCTCTCGGGAGGCGTGGGAGGAGCGCGCGCTTCGATTCGTTTTCAGAACGATATGAGCGGTGCGTTTCGCCTGACGCGCGCGCTCTTCGTTTTGGATGGCGCCGTGCAGTACAATAAACAGGACGACACCGGTGCACTGTCGGGTCAGAAGGAGATCCCCATCTTCAAGGGCTCGATCACGCCCGGGGATCACACCATGCAAGTTCTGCTGCGGCTACGCGGCCACGGCTACGGTGTCTTCTCGTACCTCAGGGGCTATCAGTTCGAAGTCAAGCAGACCCACTCCTTCAGCGTGACCGAAGGCAAGGAGGTCGAGCTCGACGTGATTGCTTGGGAGAAGGGCGGCGTCACCACGCCGCTCGAGCAGCGGCCCGCCGTGCGCTATCTAGAGCGTCTGCGCGACGTGACGGGCCCTGTGCCTGCAGTTGGAGCAGAGCCATCCGAGCCCGAGCCGAGCGCTCCGGCGGCCGGTGGCGAGGGATAGATCGATGCGTAGCTCGAGCCGCTTCGGGGCGCCTTTGGGCGCCGTGCTCATGTTGTGTTTTGGGTCGACGGCCCACGCGATCGATGCGGAGGCCGCTCGCGCCGAAGCGCAGCAGGAGATTGTAAGTGTTCGCGCCGACATGGTGGGGCTCAGCTCCAAGCTACCAGTCGCAGAGCGGCCAGCGCACCCCACGGAGAAGCTGATTGCCGCGGGCGACCTCTCGCTGCGGACCAAAGACTATGATCAGGCGATCGACACCTTCAACCAGGTCGTCGAGCTCTATCGTCAAGGTAAAGCCGGGGCCAACGCCCACGCGGACGGGCTGTTTTTGCTGGGCGAGTCTTATTTCGAGGGGGGGCAGCTGTTGTCGGCGCGCCGGCACTACTCGGAGCTGCTCGACCTCGCCAACCAGGCCCCCTACGACTCTTACGCCGGCCGCAGCCTGGCGCGCCTCGTCGACGTGGCGCTACACACCGGGCGCATCGATGCGCTGGATGCCATCCGTGTGCAAGCGGGAAAGGTGTCGGCGAAGGATCCTACGGGGTCCTTTGATTATGCTCGGGGCAAGCTCAACTTCGCTCAGGGCAATTTCAGCGAGGCCAAGACCCTCCTTTCGAGCGTGGCGCCGACCTCCAGCTACTACCATCAGGCCCAGTATGTGCTCGGGGCGATCCTGGCCAAGCAAGCCTTGGTGGACGCCGGCGCCGGGACGAACGCCGAGGCTCAGGCGCGGCTCGTCGTGCCCGGTGGGCCCGAGCGGTTTGAGAGCGCGGTCATCCAGTTTCGCAAGGTGACGCAGTTGCCGCTGGACACGGCGTTGCATCGCCACGTGATCGATCAAGCTTGGCTCGCGATCGGTCGCTTGAACTACGAATCCGGCGGTTACCTCGACGCCGCTGAGGCCTACATCAACGTAGACCGGACCTCGCCGGTGTATTACGAAATGTTGTTCGAGCTGGCGTGGGTCTACGTACGCGTGGGCGACTACCAGCGGGCGGAGCGCGCCCTCGAGTTGCTCGCGGTCGCGGCCCCCGACACGCTCGACGTCGCGGATGGCTCGCTCTTGCGTGCTGACCTCATGTTGCGCTCCGGGCGCTTCGAACGCGCCCTGGAGGTCTACGAGGAGGTGCGGGGTCGCTTCGAGCCAGATCGCGAGCGCGTCGACAATTTCTTGTCGATGACGACTGACCCCGCGGTCTATTACGACCGCCTCGTCGAAGAAAGCATGGCGGTCAACGGCGCTTCGCCGCTGCCAGAGCTGGTGCTCGAGTGGGTGCGGGAAGAAGCGCGCGGTGAGCGCGTTTTCGCAGTGATCGATGACGTGACCCATGCGCGCGAGGTGTTGCGCCGCTCACGACGCCTCGCGAGCAAGCTCAACGCCGTGCTGGCGGCGCCGAGTCGCGCCCGGGCTTTTCCGGAGCTGAAGACTGGTCTCGAAAAGACGGTGGGCCTCGTCAATCAATTGGGCCAGGCGCGCCGAATGATCGCGGTCGGCCTGGACAAGGCCGACGGCTCGCGCTTTTCCGGTGAGCTCGCGGCGGTCAGGAAAGAGCGGCGTGAGCTGATGACGCGGCTCGCCGCGGTGCCGGTGAGGCCCGCAGACTTCTTGCGCCGGGAGGAGCAGGGCAACCGCAGCTGGAACCGTGCGTCTCAAGCGTTGCAGCGCGTGACGCTCGAGACCGACAAGCTCCAGGCCGTAATAAACGGCCTGAAGCGCGTGCTGGGTGACGCAGAGAAACACGGCGTCACGAGCGACCCGGCGAGCCGCGCCAGGTTCCAGGCGGAGGTCGACGCCAACGAGCAGGACCTGGCGGTGTATCGCGCACGCATCGAGACCTATCGGCAGGACGTCGAGACGGGTCGCGTCCAGGTCGGCTTCGGCGACCGACGTTATATCGAGGACGAACGTGTTCGGAACCGTTTCCGGGATTTGCTGGATCGCGAGATCGCTCTGCTGGGGGCGGCTCGCCAAAGTGAAGAATCGCTCGCGTACGCCCGCTCGGTTACGCCGATGCTCGCCGACACGCGGGGGTTGGAAAGTCAGTTGGTCGAAGTCGTGAGATCTCTCGAAGCGCAAGTGGCAGCTGGGTCCCTCGATCTGCAGCGGCTCGTCACGGAGGAGAGTGAGCACATCGAGCTGTTTACACAGCGCCTCGACGCGTTGGATCAACACGCGAGGCTGCTCGTCGGGGAAGTGGCGATGAAGAACTTCGCGAACGTCCGCGATCGCTTGAAAGGTATCGTGCTTCGAGCAGACGTCGGGATTGTCCAGCACGCCTGGGAGCTGCGGGAAGAGCAGCAGCTTCGGCTGCGCGGTTTGCAACGCCAGCGCGCGCTCGAAGAGCAGAACCTGGATGACGAGCTACGCGAGGTGTTTGACGACGCGGGGGAGGCGCTGTGAGATCATCCAAGTCAGGGCTGGGAAATCGTTCGCTGCTGTTGCCCTGTCGGCGCGCGCCCTTCACCGTGGTTGGGGTCGGCGTTTTGCTGACGGCCGTCTGGGGAGGTCGCGCCCTCGCCGAAACGGCCGCTCAGGAGGCGGAAGGGGAGGCCGGTCTGACAGAGCGCTCGGAGCTGGCGACCGCCAGCGCGGACAAGCTCGCCAACTCGCCGGCGCCGGCTCAGCCCCTGACAGCGGAGCCCGACAAGAAGCCCGTCGATGCTCCAGAGCCCCCGCGCGCAACCAAACGCGCCCGGCGCCTCGCCCCGCTAGCGCCTCCGAGCGACGCACAGGTCGAAACCCTCGAACGGTTTCAGCGTGAGGCGAGCGAGTACGAACAAGCCGCGCGCGACTATCGAGCCACTTTGACGCTCGTCGTGCGGCACCACTACGAGGAGCAACGCCGCCGCATCCTCGAAGCGCTCGATCAAGACATCGACCAGGAGCAGGAGCAGCTCACCGAGACTCGGAACGAGGCGATCCGCCGGCTCGAGGCCTTCGTGGCGCGTTACTCCGGCACGAACGCTGACCCCCGAGCGACGCCGGATGCGATGTTCCGGCTGGCCGCGCTGTACGAGGAGCGGGCGCGCATCGATCCGAGCGGCAACCTGAGCACCGCCCTCGAGCCCGCGATGGCCCTGTATCGCAAGATCATCGAGACGTTCCCCGCCTATACGGAGCTGGCAGGGGTCGCTTATTATCTGGGGCACGCCTACACCGACGCGGGTCGCCTGGACGAGGGGCAGCAAGCGTGGCGGTCCCTGGTCTGCAAGAACCACTACCCGGTACAGGGCGACCCAACGGATGCGTCGAAGATCGCTACCCTCCCGCTCCCTCAAGATCACGACGAATCGTTTTGGACGGACTGGTACAACAAGAACCCGATTCCGCTCGATCAGTTGAGCGAGCGGCAGCGCGAATTTACGGTCGGCGCGGTCGGCATCAAGCGCGAAGAGCTCGCTTTCGTGGACCCTTACGCCGGGTGCGAGTCGATTCCGCAAGATCTGCAGCCCGGTCAAGAACCGCGGTACCTGGCGGAAGCCTGGTGGCAGCTCGGCAACTTCCACTTTGACCAGCTCGATCAAGGCGGCGCTTACAGCTTGAATCGGGCCATGAGCTCGTACGAGCGGGCGATGGAGTTCAAGAAGCCGCCGCTCTACGGGGTGGCTCTGTACAAGCGCGCCTGGACCTACTTCAAGCAGCAGCGCTACCACACGGCGGTCGACTGGTTCGTCAACTTGCTGCACTACGCGGACGAGCAAGAGGCGCAGACCGGCGATACTGGGGCTGACTTCCGCGCCGAGGCGTACACGTACATCGCGGGTTCGCTCACCTACGTCGACTTCGAGGGCGCGCCCGCGAGAGACCCGAACATTCCCCGTAGCGACGTGCTCGACGTCGAGCTCGACCCGGTCGTGGCCGAAGAGAAAATGGCCATCGCCATCACTCGGGTCCAAGATCCAGGCCTGGTCCCCCAGGACAAAAAATGGACGGTGGAGATCTACAAGGCGCTCGGCCAAGAGTTTATCGACATCACGCAGAACCGAAACGCTGTGGCCGTGATGGAGTTGGCCCTGGCGCGCTTCCCAATGGATCGCGACGCCCCCAAGATTCAAGACAAGATCGCGTCCCTCTACGACCAGCTGGCGCGGCTCGCTCCGGACGGCTCCGCGGTGCGAGGGGAGTATGCGCGGAAAGCCCTCGATTCGCGGACGAAGCTCGCCGCTTACGTCGGGACCACCGAGTGGACGAACGCCAATCGCGATGACCCGGAGGCGATCCAACAGGCCGAAGGCCTCGCCAAACGTGGCTTGCAGCGCGCAGCCGCCGATCACACAAATCAAGCCCGTACGCTAGTCGGGCGCGCTCAGCAAGCGAGCAGCCAGACCGAGCAGCGCGACCTACTCGAGCAAGCCATCACCGGCTATCGGATGGCGGAGACGGGCTGGTCCGCCTATATCGAGCAAGACCCCGCCGCGCTCGACAGCTACGAGAGCCGGTTCTGGCTTGCCGATGCGCGCTACTGGGTGGTGGTCCTTTCGGTCAGCCTGGGGAAAACCCCCAAGGAGCCAGACGTGGCCGCCGCCCGCAGCGCCGCGCTCGACGTGCGCGACTCCACCGAAGACGACCGTTACCTGCAGCCGTCGGCGTACTACCTGGTGAGCATGTCGGACAACTTGCTCAAAGACGCTTACCGGGAGAACGCCGACAGCGCTGGGGCGCGAGGAGTCGCGCCGCGCGAAGCCGTTCAGTTCAACGGTGCCGGTGCCGAGCGTCGGCCGATCACCGAGCCCTTGCCGCCGGAGGTAGAGAACGCGGTCGTCGATCGCGATGGCTACAACGAGGCCATCGTTTTTGAAGAAGACCCGCAGCGCAACGGCCCTCTGTACGCGTTCCAGGCAGCGGATTATTACTTCGTGTACGGTCAGTTCGAAGAAGCTCGCCAGCGTTTCGAGCCGATGATGGCCGAGTATTGCGGCAAGAGTGAGTGGGGCTACAAAGCCTGGGAGAAGCTCATCAGCATGAGCAACTTCGAAGGCAACGCCAAGAAGAGCCGAGAGCTCGCCGAAGGCAAGAGCTGCGCCTTCGACGAAGAGACCTTGGCCAAGGAAGAGGCGCTGCGCACGCCGGTGCGCCAGGGTGTCGCGTACCTCGAGGCGCGTGAGATCTACGACGCAGCCGAGAAGATGGCTGACGGCCCGGAGCGTGACAAGAAGTGGCGACAAGCTGCCGCCGCGTACAAGGTCGCGCTCGACGCAGCGCCGGATCGGGATGAGGCGCCCGAGGCGGCGATGAACGGTGCCTACGCGTACAAGCAGGTTGGCGAGTACGACAAAGCCATCGAGATGTACCAGCTGTTCATTGCCCGCTACGGCAACGATCAGAAGCTCGCGGCGGTTCGCCAGGGGGACCCCAAGGCCGAGCCACCCGTCGAGGCAGATCCAGGCAAATACGAGGAGCGCGTCAAGTTCCTCAAGATGGCTTACGACGCGCTCGCCAGCTCCTACGTGCTGTTCTTCGACTACCCGCAAGCGGCAGGGACGTTCGAGCGCATCAGCCAGACGGAACACTTTGCCGAGGGCGATCGGCGAGAGGCCGCGCGACAGTCATTGACGCTGGCAGCGAGCTTGGCGGATGAGCCGGGCATGCGGCGGGCGCGGCAGAATTTCGCTGGCCTGGGGGCCACGCCACGAGATCTCGCCGAGGCCGACTTCGTGATCGCGAGCTCCGCCCTGAAACAATGGGACGTGAGGAGCCCCGATCGGGGCGCGAACAAACAGGCTCGCGAGCAGGCCGAGCGCGCCATGCGCAGCTACTACGAGACGAACTCCAAGAACCTCGTCGCCAACGAGTTCAGCGTAGAGGCTGCTTATTGGGTCGCGAAGACGAAACGGGCGGGCGCGGACAATCGCGACAAGCAGTGGTGGGAGACGACGAAGCAGGCCTTCGACGCCTTCAAGAAGAGCGCCCCTCCGAAGCCGGATGGCTCGAACAGCGCGCTTGGCTCGCGTCAGGCAGGGTTCGCGGCGGAGGCTGCCTACATCCAGCTCGACGAGATCATCCAGAGGGGCTTCGACTACGACGCCGGCCATCATCGCTTTGCGGGCACCACCGTCGAGGTGCTCGACCAATACCGCAAAGGCGCCGTGGCCGCGCAGGCTCACTACGACGCCCTGCAGCGCGTCGTCGACGACTACGCTTCCCCAGAATGGGCGACGGCCGCCATCGCTCGGCAGGGCTCACTCTACGATTCGATGCGCACCGGGCTGTATAACGTACGGGCGCCGGCGCTGAAGATGTTCGACAAGAAGACGGAAGCTCTGCTCACGCGCGCCGAGAACAGCGATAGCCCGGAGCTTCAGGAGCAAGCGGACGCGGTGCGCATGCGCGTCGAGACAGGTTGGAGAGACGCGCGGGATCGGGAGCTGGACAGCGCCGATCAAGTCATGGTCGATCGCTATGGCAACGCGATCACGCTGGCGCGTCGCTACAACATCTCGAACCCTGCGGTCGTGCGGGCGATTCAACGCCTCGCGTTCTTCACCGACGTGATCGGCGAGGCCAAGTTGACCCAATACACAGGCCGGGTGCAGAGCCTCGAATATACACCGGGGCTGTTCTTCCGTTTGCGGCCCGGTCTGGTTACGGCACCGAAGCCCGAGGGGATGGCTCCCCCGGCTCCCCCGGCGCTCCCCTGAGGTGATGTGATGCGTATGCTCGAGCTACTCAATTGCCGGCTAGCCCGCCCTTCGTGCGGCTGCCTCGCGGCAGCTCTCGCGCTCTTGCTCGGCGGCTGCGCTGGTGCACCGCCCAAACCGGCCACCAGCGTCGTCGACTCCGGCAAAGCAGCTGGTCCCGACGCGAGCGTAGAGGCCAACACGAGTACGCCCGAGGCCATGTCACCGGCGGCGGCGAGCGCGTACGCGGCAGGGCTGGAGGCTTTCAAGAACGGCGATCTCAAGGGCGCTGAGGATCAGTTCAGCCGCGCCATCGCCGCCGACCCGAGCGCGTATCCCGCGCACGTGGGCCTCGGAGTGGTGCACGAACGCCGCGGTGAGATGGCCAAGGCGCTCGACTCGTACGGGGCGGCGCTCACGATTGCGCCCGAGTTCGGACCCGCGATCGCGGCCAAGGTTCGCTTGCTGCTCAGCATGGGGCGAGCCGCCGAGGCGGAGACCTTCGCCCGGGCCCTGTCAGCGAAGTATCCGGAGAGCGCCGCCGTGCTCGCCGCCCTGGCCGAGGTCGTCTCGGCGCGAGGCGACTCCAATTCGGCGCAAGAATTGGCGCAGAAGGCGCTGAAGAAGGACCCCGACTACCGACCGGCCATGGTCACCCTGGCGCGCGACCACTATCGCGCCCGGCGCCTGGACCTCGCGCTGTATACGTTGACGGCGATCCTCGACGGCTATGGTCAGGAGAACCCGCCGCGAGACAAGAACAACGCCGACGCGCGCTTGCTCCGCGCCTTGATCTTCAAGGAGCAAGGAAAGCGCAAGGCGGCGATGGAGGAGCTGGGCACGGTGCTCAGCTTGCGCCCCGATCTGGTCGAAGCGCGTCTGCACCTGGCAGCTTACATGCTGGAGGCCGGTAACGCGACCGAGGCGCGTCCCATCTTGGAGAAGGCCCTGGAGTACGACCCATCTAACGTGCTCGTGCACCTGAACCTGGGTGACGCTTATCGCCTGCTCGGGAAACCGAAGGACGCGCTCGATCACCTGACCTGGGTGTCGCGCAAAGACGACGCTCTCCCGCAGACGCACTACAATTTGGGCCTGGTTTACCTGTTCTCAACGGGAGTGCCCGGGTTGAACGAAGAGCAATCGATCGATCGAGCCATCGAGTCGTTTGAACGCTTCAAGAAGCTCGAGCCGCGCGCCGCGCGGGGTGCTGGCGACGACGTCGACGAGTTGATCGCGCGCGCGCGTAACAAGAAGGCCATCCTGCAAGCGTTGAAGGAACAGCCGGAGGCGCCTGCTGAGGGCGAAACCACGGGAGACCAGGGATGAAGCACATGTTTTTTTGGAACACTCGGCGCGCTGCCAGGTGTGCGCGGGCGGCCGCACGCGGGTGCGTTAGCCTCGTGTGCGCGCTGGGGCTCTGGCTCGGTGCGAGCGCTCCCTTGCACGCGCAGCAGAGCAAGGGGCGCGTGGTGACCATCAGCGAAGTTACGATCGTCGGTCGTATTCAGAAACCCATCGCTGCGGTGGACGTGAGCCGAATCCAGCCGAAATTGACGCTGGCCGAGCTCCGGCAACCGTTCTTGCAGCGGATCGAAGCGGCCATTTATCAGGCGCCGTTCTGACGAACTCTCGGCATGTGGTGGACTCTATTCTCGGTCTGTATCATCGTGGGCTTGGTGTGCGTGAGTTACCGGCGATTGGTGGGACTGAGGAAGCTCGCGCGCTGGGCAGCCCCGTTTTTCGAGAGCTCGGGAAGCTTGCGGCGGGGCGCTGGCGACGCAGGGGAAGCTCGCGCCGATTCGAGGGTGTCCGTCGCGGATCTAAACGAGGCGACGATCGAGCTGGGGTCGCAGCTCGAGCAGCCCGGCTTGATACCTCGCAGCTGCGCCAAGACGGCCCTGTCGGTGGGTGCGCTGGTGGGCCTTATGCAAGCGGCGGTACTGGTGGGTGAGGGCGATGCGCGCGGATGGCTCACGCCCATGCTCTCATTCGGCGGCGGATGTGTAGGTGCTTTGGGCTGCTCAGTCATCGGGCGCGCGGCCGAGGTTGAAGCACGAAGGCTGCGTGATGCGTGGCGGAGTCTTATCCGTCGATCCACACAGGACGTTCCGACGTGACGCCGGGGACCAGTAGATGCATGGACGCTATGACTGTCCGCGAGCTACGCTGGAATACCTCTGGGTAATGAGCCATCAGCAGTGAGAATACACTCATGACGCAGCAGTCCCCCCTGACGACCAATCCCGTGCCGACGAGCGCCGGGTCTTCGAGCGCCGGGTCTTCGAGTCCGGGGCCTCAGCCGGGGCAGATGACGCAGGTCATGCGCGCCGTCGCGAGCACGGGCCCGAAAGTGCTGCGCATCGGTCTGATCCAGGGAGGGCGGGTCGTCGAAGAGCGCATCATCAAACAGCGCACGAGCGTCACGGTCGGGGCGAGCGAAAAAAACATGTTCGTGATCCCCAGCGGGGATCTGCCGCAGAATTTTCGGTTGTTCGAGTTGGTAGGCGCCGACTACTGCCTCAACTTTACGGATGCCATGAAGGGGCGGCTCGCGCTGCCCACGGGTCTATCTGACCTGAGCATGCTCAAAGGGCAGGCGCGCTCCAGCGCGCCGAACGCCTATCAAATCCCGTTGACCGAAGACTCACGGGGCAAGATCGTGATCGGTGACACGACGTTCTTGTTCCAGTTCGTCGCGCCGCCGCCCATTCAGCCGCGGCCGCAGCTCCCGGTGTCGGTCACGCGTGGCGCTGCCGCGGTGGATTGGCCAACGACCGTCATCGCGGCGTTCTCGTTCTTGGTCCATTTCTGCGCCATCGGCGCCATCTACTCCGACTGGTTGGATCCAGTCGTCGACTACGACATCAACGTGAGCGCGTTGGTCGAAACCATCAGGGCGCTGCCCGCGCCGCCTCCGGTAGAGGTGCCTGAAGAGGCGCCCGCACCAGACAAGCCCGAAGCAGAGGCTCCGAAAGCCGAAGCCGCGCCCAAGCCTGCCGAGAAGGCTGCGCCGACTCCTCCCGGAGCCAAGGAGCACGTCACCAAGGCTCAAGCCGCCGCATTGAGCAACGAGCTCGAGTCCCTGGAGATGGCGACGTTGGCCGCCCTGTCTGGTGCAGGTCCGGCGACTGCAAACGTATTGCGCAACGGTGAAGTGCCGACCAGCGCGCTGGATGCGGCGGCTGCATCCGAGGCGGGTGTATCAGCGTCGGGTCCCGGAGGCCTGAAGCTCGGTGGCGCCGGTGGGACGGTGCGTCCGGGAGCCGCCGGCGGCGGCCTCGCGAGCATCGGCGCTTCAGGTAAGACCGTGGGCAGCGGCAGCGGCGGCACGGCGGTAGTGAAAGGCCCCAAGGGGAGCGCGGACGTTGGTTCCGCGTCGGTCGCCGGTGGCCAAGTCAGCGATGCCAGTCGCGTGGTGGCGCAGATGCGAGCGGGGTTCCGCGCCTGTTATAATCGAGGGCTCGCCGAGAACCCGGATATCGAGGGAAAGATCGCGCTCAGCATCAAGGTAGGGCCGACGGGTCAAGTGGCGTCGGTGAGCGCGAGCAAGACCGGCAACTTGCCGCCGTCTGTCGTCGATTGCGTCAAGGCTCGCGCGAACTCGGCCAGCTTCGCGGCGCCCCAGGGTGGGGCGGCGGTGGTGCAGGTCCCGGTGTCGTTCGTCAAGCAATGATCGGGCGGGTGTAGGTGTCCACGGCGGAGCTCACGCAGATGAATGCAAAAAGAAAGCGCGCACCTAAAGCGGCATGCGGAAAAAAGCGCCGCAGGCCTAACTTGGCGACAATTTAGGCCGTTTGTCGTTCAGGGTCCGCGTCGGGGAGTCGCCCTTGGGGGCAGAAGCACGCGAAATTATTCAGGTTGCTTTCGTTGACACGATTCCGCCTGCGAGTAAAACTGAAGAGAGAATGAAGTATGAGGGAGGCATCGTGAGTTCGAAGAATGGAGCCCAGTCCGGCGCTGACGGCCAGCGTGAGGCGAGTGTTTCACGCGTCGCTCGTCGCGCGTCGCTCGCTTTCGCCCTGCTCACCGCCGTGGTCGGTTCACAGGTTCGCGACGCGCGCGCGCAAGAGCTGGCGCCGCAGCCCTCCGTCGACTTATCGCCGCCACCTAGCCTATCGGATCAGAACGAGGCCGACCTATCGCCGGAGCAGCGCGTCGTGCACGCGAAGGTGTTCGTCGCCGCAATCGAGAGCTCTGCGCAATCAATCCTGCGTCAGCTCCAGGCGGCACGCAAAGACCGCGACGTAGTCCGCGTCTTGTGTTTGAACGACAAGCTCAACCAGGTCGACGTCGCGTTGCGGTCGGCTCAGGACCGCATGAGTGCTCTCTCGACAGCCGCCGAGCGCGCCGATGGCGATCGCACTCGCCACGAGTTCACCGTGCTCGAAGTCCTCAATGATCGGGTTCGGGTCTTGGTGAACGAATCGAATCAATGCGTGGGGGAGGAGACCGGTTTCATCGGCGAAGCCGAGGTCAGCGTGTCGATCGACCCCAACCTCCCTGATGGCGACACCGGCTTTGGTCCCGACTACAACTCGCTGCCTCCGCCGCCAAATATCTCGAGCCCAATCGAGTAATTTCAGTAACGCGCGTGCCGCACGCGGACCCAAACTCGTAGCCACGCCTAAGCGTTGCCTGCGTAGCTAGTTTTCCATTTGTGGTAACGATGAAGATGCGCGTATTTACCGCGACGATTTGCTTTGCCATCACCGCTGCCTACGCGACGGGTGCTCGCGCTCAGACAGAGCGGCAACCGTGGTTAGGCGATCGCCGCTTTGGCGGGGGAATTGGCATTCGAACGGGGGACCTCGAGCTGCACCCGGGAGTCGCCGGAGAAGTGGGCTACGACACCAACTTCTTCCAGTCCGCGAACAAGGTGACGCCTGATAACGAGCTGGTCCTGATCCCACTCGAGTTTCGCCCGGTGGCGCCGGACGGCACCGTGTATGGGGACACGGGCACCTTCAATGAGCCTAGGGTCGGTACCTTTCGGTTTCGGGTGACGCCTTCCTTGACGCTGAACACGCTCGGCGCGCAGCGGACGGAAAGCAACGCGGACGGCGCGGTGCCGCCGAAGTTCAACCTGCAAGCCACTCTGTCTGCCAGCTACAACGAGCTGATCGCCACGGACTCGCAGTATGCGGACGACGTCGCGGAGAACCGCTTCATCAGCGGTGACGTCAGCGTCGCGGTCGACATCCTGCCGCAGCGCCCCTGGGGCCTCGGGCTCAACGCGCAATATAATCGATCCGTCCAACCCGTGAACGACCCCGCAGCGCCTCCGGGCTTTCAGCGCTCGACTTTTCGGGGTGGGGCCGCGGTAAAATGGCGACCGGGAGGCGGGCTGCTCGAATGGAGCCTCGGTTACGATCTCACCTACATCCTGTTCGAGGACGATATCTTCTCGAACTTTTCGAGCCTCGGGCATACCGTCGCGCTCCGTGGCCGCTGGTTGTTTCTGCCGCGCACCGCGCTGCTCTACGCGGGAGAGTACGGCTTCCTCGTCTATCCCGACGGCGAGGACATCAAACCGCCAGGCTCGCCCCTGAGCTCCCAGGTCGGAGTCAACGGGCTCATCACCAACCACCTGGGCGCCATGGTGATGGCGGGTTGGAAGACCTTGTTCTTCGAACGGAATGAAGAGTTCGACAGCGTGATCGGCAACGCTGAGCTCAGCTGGTATCCCCTGCCGCGCCCCGATCTGGCGCCTGAAGCGGCCGGCGTGGGATTATCGGCGATCAGCATCGGCTACCGGCGAGACGCGCGGCCGGCCTACCTCGGCAACTACGTGCAGATCGACAGCGGCTACGCCAAGGCCAGCTATTTCTTCGGCGGTAGCCTGCTGGTCAGCGTGGACGCGGCGCTCGAACACCTGAGGCGACCACAGAGCTTCTTTTCGGATGGAACACGGCAGACCGGAGCGTTCGCCGAGGACCGCGTGACCGCCACCGGCTTTGCGGAGTACCGTACGAGCGACACCTTTGGTATCAATACCACGCTGCGCTATACGGGCTCTATCACCGATCAGCGCATCCCAGTGGACAACGAAGTGGGCAACCCGCGACTCCCTTACGACGACTTCAGTTTCAATCGTATAGAGGCTTGGATCGGCGTACGCTGGTTCCTATGAAGCTGGGTTCTCTGGAGCTGGTTCCTTTGAAGCTGGTTCCTTTGAATCGGCGGCGTGGCTGGCTGCCCACCGGGCTCGGGCGAGCGAAACGTTTGGACATGAAATCTGCGGTATTCGCGCTCTTCTTCACGTGTTTCCTATTGCAGGGCATGCTCGGTTGCGGGCCCAAGGTCGACAACTCCAGGGTCAAGCTGCCCGTCCCCATCGAGAGCACGACGCTCGGTCCTGGTGATGTGTTCACGCTGGATATGGTGGGAGAGAAGGACCTGCCCCGGGACTTCCAGGTCGCCTCCGATGGCACCGTCGATTTCCCGTATGTGCACCGCATTCACGTCCAGGGCCTGGAGCCTCAGGAGGTGGCGGAGACGGTGAGAAAGCAGCTCATCGCGGAGCGCATCTTGGTCGACCCGAGCATCATCGTGTCCGTCAAGGAGTACAACAGCAAGCGCGTGACGGTGCTCGGGCAAGTGCAAAAGCCGGGGAGCTTTCAGCTCACGCCGGGCATGACGCTAGTGCAGGCATTGAGTAACGCAGGCGGCCTGAACGCCATTGCCAATGGCGGTCGCATCAACCTGACGCGCAAGGGCCAACAGGCAGCGACCACCGTGGTGCTGAGCTTCGACTCGATCACCGAGGGGCGGTCTCCCGACATCCCGTTGCAGGCTGGCGACCAGATCTACGTGCACGAGCGGGTCTTTTAGCCCCGGCGCAGGTAGTAGTTGTGGCCCGGGAAACACTCGTTGTAGTGCTCGCGGGGTGATAAGTCCGACGCGTCCGCTCCTGCTCGGGTCTGCTTCGCCCAGGCGCAGCGGGATGCTCTCGTCGCTCGGGATCCCCTATGTGGTGATGGCCGGAGATGTCGACGAAGACACCCAGCCGGAAGAGAAGCCGCTCGACTATCTGGAACGGATCGCCCTCGCGAAGCTCGAGGCGGTCTGGTCACGCCTGCTGCGCGAAGGCCACCCCGCCGGAGCTAGCGAGGGCGTGGCCGCGGTCCTGGTCGCAGACACCACCGTCGTGATCGACGACGCCATCGTCGGCAAACCGTTGGATCTGGCCGATGCCGTGGCCACGCTCACCCGACTCGTGGGGCGGACGCACACCGTGCTCACGCGCTACCTCATCGCTCGGGCGGCGCGCGGAGCGCAGCCCCTGGCATCCATCCTGGCGGCGCGCACGGTGAAGACAGAGGTCAGGCTGCGCAGCGCTGGGGTCGAGGAAGTGCTGGCGTACGCGGCCACGGGCGAGGGGCTCGACAAGGCGGGCGCCTACGCCGCCCAGGGCATCGGGGCCTTTCTGGTAGAAGGGGTGATGGGCTCGTACACGAACGTCGTCGGCCTGCCGGCATGCGAGCTCGTCTCGGATTTGAGGCGAACGGGGCTGGTCGGTATTTTCCCGACCGTGATCGCGGCGCGAGTCCCCGCCGAGCTTTGACAGCACCGGGAGAAGAGGGGGATAATCGAAGGTATGGCGCTAATAGACACCGAAGAAGCCGCGCGCCGTCTGGCGCGCGCCATCGCGAGCGATCTGTCGCTCTACAATGAAGAAAAAATCGTCCGCGGGATCGAGGGCGACAGCCTCTTCGAGGTCCTGAGCGAGGAAATCGAGGAGGGCCGTGCCCTGTACAAGAGCCGCGTGGCCCCCGATCTGTATGCCCACAACTTCTACGATCGAGCTCTCGTGGACATCCTGGTGCGCTCGAAGGGTCACATCAAAAGTCTGATGTGGTGAATGCCCGAGCGCTTCGTGCTGGCGAGCGGTCAAAAGCGCGAGCGGGTGGATAAGGTTCTCGCTCGGTTGCTCGCTCCGCGCTCGCGCGCGACCATCCAGCGCTGGATCGGGGAGGGCCGAGTGAAAGTTCAGGGCGCCGTCTGCCGCCCGAAGGATTTCGTCGCGGCGGGGACCGTGATCGATGTGGAGCCCGGGCAGGAGCCTTTGTCGAGCGCCGAGCCCGACGCCACGGTGCCGTTCGAGGTGCTGTTTGAAGATCCGCACCTCATCGTAGTGTCAAAGCCCGCCGGCGTCGTCGTGCATCCCGCGCGCGGTCACCGCACGGGCACGCTCGTGAGCGGCCTGCTTTCGCGACCAGGATTTGCCGTCGCCCCTGCGGACGAGCGCGACCCGGAGGGCAGGCTACGGCCGGGCATCGTGCATCGCATCGACAAGGACACGAGCGGC
>JAYTOL010000177.1:0-1727 GCA_043747815.1 Deltaproteobacteria bacterium | reverse complement strand
GCGCTTCGAAAATCACGTCGAGCTCGACCGCGCAGAGCTCCTCCACCAGTACCAAAACTCTCACGCCATGGTCTTCGCCAGCACCTACGAGGGCTTCGGGCTGCCCATCATCGAGGCCCAAGCCGTGGGCCGCCCCGTCATCACCAGCAACGTCTGCTCCATGCCCGAGGCCGCCGGTGGCGCCGCCTGCCTGGTGGACCCCTTCGACGTGAGCGACATCCGACGCGGCATCCAGCGAGTGATCGAGGACCCGGCGTACTGCGACGAGCTCGTGCGCAAGGGGTACGAGAACGCCGCGCAGTACGCGCCGGACCGGATCGCGGCGCAGTACGCGGAGCTGTATCGCAGCGTGCACGGGGCGGAGCGATCGTAGCGCGCCAGCATGAGCGAGCGCCATTTCGAACCAGCGAACCTAGCGTGAAGATACTCTACGTTGGATCGCTCTCCGATCAGGGCAACTCCGCCGGGCGATGCTGGGCCCTGGAGGCGCTCGGGCACCGGGTCTTCGCGTTGGAGGCCTTTCCCAGAGGCGCCCTGAGCCGGCGAACGAACATCGTCAATCGACTCTCCTGGCTCGCTGGGAGGCCGAAGGACGTAGGGGGCGCGAACGGCAAGCTCCTCGCGCTCGCCAGATCCGAGCAGCCCGACGTCGTCTGGGTCGATAAAGGCGTCATGATTCGGCGGGACACGCTGCAGGCGGTGCGGCGCTCAGTGCAAAACGTGGCCCTCGCGCATTTCAATCCCGATGACCCATTCGGACCGGGGTGGCGGCGGGGTTGGCGAACTTTCCTGGAAGCAGTGCCGGAGTACGATTGCCACTTCGTATCGCGCGCCGCCAACGTGACCGAGTACGAGCAAAGGGGCGCGCGCCGTGTCGTGCACGACCTGCCAGGCTGGGGGTTCGATTCCAGGATCCACAGGCCCTACGATTTGGATGCGCAGACGCGCGCGCAGTTTGGCTGCGACGTGGGCTTTATCGGCGCGTTCGAGGTGCCGCGGGCAAGCATGTTGCTGGCGCTGGCCCAGGCGGGCATAGGAGCGCGCATTTGGGGCCCCTGGCCAAGGAAGTTCTGGCACGCGAGGCTCCACATCGAGACGCAACCCCTCTTCGGCGAAGCGTACGGGAAAGCCATCTCCAGCTTCAAAATCGCGCTCTGCTTTCTGAGAAAGTACAACCGCGACGGGCACACCGTACGCAGCACGGAGATCCCCGCCTGTGGGACCCTGATGCTTGCGGAGCGCACCGAAGACCACCTGGCTCTGTTTGAAGAGGGCAAAGAGGCCGCCTTCTTTTCCTCCACCGAAGAGCTGGTCGACAAGGTCCGCTACTACCTCGACCACGACGCCGACCGCACCCGACTCGCCGCCGCCGGAAGAGAGCGGTGCCTGCAGAGCGGCTACAGCAATGAAGCGTTGATGAAGAAACGCATCGCCACGCTGGCCCGGCCCGTCTAAGCCCGCGGCGAGGTGAGGGGCGCGACCTCGGCCTTCACATCCCCGCATTCCTATTCGCTGCTGACGCCACAACGAATGGGCGTTGGTAACTAGTTTTGGATCGGAATTTCAGGAACCTCTTCTCCAGGAGCTCGTAGCAGGCAAACGCAACGATGAAGACCCCAAACCCTTCGGCCCCCCGTGCCAACGTCGTTTGAGACAGCTCCCCCTGGAAACCTAAGTACCAATGGGCGGAGAATGGACGACAGATCGTGCCCAAACCATTCCGTGTT
>JAYTOL010000176.1:0-25099 GCA_043747815.1 Deltaproteobacteria bacterium | reverse complement strand
AACACGGAATGGTTTGGGCACGATCTTCGGTCCATTCTCCGCCCATTGGTACTTAGGTTTCCAGGGGGAGCTGTCTCAAACGACGTTGGCACGGGGGGGACGAAAAACGTCTCCGGGGTACCGAGCCAGACGCGAGCCGTGGGCAACGCCGCGAGCGCCCAGCTCGCGAGCAACGCGAGCCGCGAGCCCAGATGCTGCTCGGCCTCACGCGTGACCGTCGCCGCGTCCATCCCGTTGCCTCCGAACAGCACGAGCGCGACGATGCCCACCGCCAGGTAGAGCGGCAGCGTGCGCCAGGCCGCCGCCTGCCCCGCCGTGAGCACGAACAGGCGTGCCACGAGCGCGAGCTCCCGCGCTCCCCGTACCGCGCCCCGTCGCCTCGACATGTCGAGAGCTTGCCGACGAATCGCAAGGCGCGCAAGGTTCCGGAGCGATCGCGCGCGAGCAGCTTTTGAGCTGTCCCCGGGCGTCAGGCTACGCTGGCGATGCCCGTGCGCACGCGCTCTACGGCGTAGCGAGCCAGCGCCTCGACGTCGACGCCTTTGTGTTGCAGCGGGCCGTCGATCGCGAGCATGGCGATACCGTGGACGACGGCCCAGATGAAATGGGCGAGCGTCTGCGGGTCGTCACGGCGGATGAGCCCCTGTTGCTGTTGCTCTACCAGAGCGTTCACGAGCACCGCGAACGCGTCCGTGCCTTCCTCGCCGAGGTCGGGGTCGGAGGCCTGACCTTCGAAGCCGCTGGCAAACATCACGCGGTAGTGCGCGGGGTGCTGGAGCGCGAAGCGCACGTAGGCTTCACCCATGGCGTTGAAGCCTGCCCGCCCCTTGCCGGCGCCTTCCCAGGCAGCCAGTAACCCGAGCGTCAGCGTCCGAAAGCCCTCGCCCGCGACGGCGCCGAGGAGCGCGGCCTTGTCAGAGAAATGCCGATACAGCGCGGTACGAGACACGCCGAGCTCCTCGCCCACGGCTCGCAACGTGAGCGCGGGGACGCCGCGCTTCTGGATGGTGCGCACGGCGGCTTGCAGCAGCGCGCGTCGTAAGTCTCCGTGGTGGTATTGGTCCGCCGGCTTTTTGGCCAGCCGGGGGGCGCGTTGGGAAGCCATGCCGAGAAGCATACGCAGCTTGTTGACAACGTCAACATTGCGCGCTAGCTAATGTAGACACGGTCAACATTAGCCGGGCGGAAAGGTTACACATGTCGCGTTTTCTCGCTTCCCTACGGGCTCACGTCGCAACTCTATGGCGCGCGAGCGCGCCCCTGACCGCCCTCGGTCTGCTCATGCTTGCCGTGCTGGCGGCCAGCCTTATCGGCCTATGGCTGAACCCGCGCACCATTCTGGGGGCGCCGGCGTGGCTGAAGCCGGCGAAGTTCGCCGCCTCCATCGCCGTCTTCGCCCTTACGCTGGCCTGGGCGCTCCGCTATCTGCCCGATTACCCCCGATTCCGCCGCAACATCGGCAGGGCGACAGCGGTCCTGCTCTCGATCGAGATACTGATCATTGCTGTGCAGGCAGCGCGGGGGACGACCAGCCATTTCAACGTGAGCACGCCGCTGAACGGCATTCTGTTCTCGATCATGGGCATCGCCATCGCGGCGCAGACTCTGGCCAGCGTGGCCGTTGCAGTGGCGTTGTGGCGGCAGAAGCTCGCCGACCGCGCGCTCGGCTGGGCACTTCGGCTGGGGCTCTCGATCTCGATCCTGGGTGCGTCTATCGGCGGCCTGATGGTGGAGCCCAATGCGGAGCAACTCGAGGCTCTGAAGGCGGGGCGCGGAACCGTCGCGGGCGCGCACACGGTCGGCGCGCCCGACGGCGGCCCAGGCCTCGCGGGTACCGGCTGGAGCCTGGAGCACGGCGATCTGCGCGTGCCGCACTTCCTGGGGCTGCACGCCTTCCAAGCGTTGCCACTGCTCGCGCTCGGCGTGCGGCGCAGGCGTGGGTCGGAGGAGCAGCGCGTCCGCTTGATCCAAACAGCAGGCGCCAGCTACGTCGGCTTGGTCGCCATTCTACTCTGGCAGGCGCTTCGAGGTCAGCCGCTGCTCGCCCCGGATGCGGTGACGGTCGGTGCGCTCCTGGCCTGGTCCGCGCTGAGCCTAGCGTTTGCAGGCGCCACGCTCCGGCGCCGCGCATCGACACGCGATGCGGCATTGCTGGTTTCGTGATCTGGCAGAAGGAAAATCGACATGATCGCCAATCAGCTCTTCTCGATCGTCAACCTGGTCGCGTTGCTCGGCTGGGTGTTGCTCGCTACCTTCCCCCAGCGGCGCTGGCCGGCGGACGTGGTGTGCGGCTGGGTCATCCCTGCTCTGCTCTCGGGGGTGTACGTCGCCATCATCGCCTTCACCTTCGGCCGGAGCCCTGGCGGCTTCTCATCACTGCCGGATGTCGCGCTGCTCTTCAGTGATCCCTGGCTGCTCCTGGCGGGCTGGGTGCACTACCTCGCCTTCGATCTGTTCGTAGGCAGCTGGATCGTGCGCGACGCTCGCGACCGCCAGATCCGTCACCTCTTCCTCTTGCCTTCCCTCGCGCTGACGTTCCTTTTCGGCCCCGGCGGCTGGCTTTCATATCTGTTGCTGCGGGGCGTGCTGCTGGGGTCTAAAAGGACGAGACAGGTGGCAACCTGAGAGAAGGGCCAACTACTCATCGGCCGCGAGTGTGGCGAGAACGGCGATCTAGCGGTGCAGGTCCGCCCTGCGCGTCGGAGAGAGTGACAATGTGAACCACCGGGCGGCAATCCGACCTTGTGTGCGGACCAATTTAGTGGCTCGCTTGTGAGCTACGCTGTGACTCTCGGTGCCTATGCCCAGGTGGGTGGCGGTTCCGGCACAGAACCCGAGGCACAGCTCTTCTTCCCGCCAACGGAAAGGTCGCGACCATGAGCAAGAAGGAAAAAAACGGAAAGAGTCACGGCGGCGGCAAGAAGAAGAATGGGGACGCCAAAAGACACGACCGTGCCAAGAAGAAGCAACAGGCCGAGGCGAACGGGCTGGGCCTCGGCGCCGAGCTGAAGCCCCACGAGCTAGAGCCCCTCAAGCGCAGTGTGTACGACGCCGAGCTCATCCGCTTGCAAACAGAGCTCGTCAAGTTCTCCGCGTGGGTCAAACACCGCGGCCTGCGCGTCGTGGCGCTCTTCGAGGGCCGGGACGCGGCGGGCAAAGGCGGCGCCATCAAGCGCATCACGGAGGCGGTCAGCCCGCGCCTGTGCCGCGTCGTGGCGCTCAGCGCGCCCAACGAGCGCGAGCGCAGCCAGTGGTACTTTCAGCGATACGTCCGCCACCTGCCGGCCGCGGGCGAGATCGTGCTGTTCGATCGCAGCTGGTATAACCGCGCGGGTGTGGAACGCGTCATGGGATTTTGCACGGAGGAGGAGTATCGGGACTTCTTGCGCTCCGTGCCCGAATTGGAGCGCATGCTGATGCGTTCCGGCATCATCCTGATCAAGTATTGGTTCTCGGTCAGCGATCAAGCGCAAGAGCACCGCTTTCAATCCCGCAACCACAGCCCCATCAAACGCTGGAAGCTCAGCCCCATGGACCTCGAGTCGCGGAAGCGTTGGTTCGACTACTCGAAGGCCAAGGACGAGATGTTCAAGTACACGGACCTGCACGACTCGCCCTGGTGGGTGGTGGACGCCGACGACAAGCGTCGCGCCCGCCTCAACTGCGTGCGGCACTTCCTCGGTTCCATCCCCTACGAGGACCTCACGCCCGAGCCCGTGAAGCTGCCGCCTCGCCAGGAACCCGATCCCGATTACGTGCGTCCACCGCTCGCCAGCATGCGTTTGGTGCCGAACGACCTTTGACGAATTCTGCGGACGACAATATGCTCGTCATGCATGCACGGGTTGGCGGGGTCGGTGAAATCTTGGCGAGGTGAGCGTGAGTGAGCCCTGGTCGCTGCGCCGCCTGGCGTCGGTGGACGACGCCCAACTCCAAGCCCTCGCCGACGTGCTGATCGACTGCGTCGATGGCGGTGCCTCGGTGAGCTTCATGCTGCCGTTGACGCGCGAGCGCGCGCTCGGGTTCTGGCGCCGCGTGGCGCGGTCCGTGGCCGAGAACGAACGCGCGCTCATCGTCGCGGAGGACGCCACCGGCATTTGCGGTACCGTGCAGCTGATCCTCGACCTGCCGGAGAACCAACCCCACCGCGCCGACATCGCGAAGATGTTGGTGCACCGCCGCGCGCGGAGGCAGGGCCTGGGCGAGCGCCTGATGCGGGCCGCCGAAGCCACGGCGCGAGCCTGCGGCAGGAGCCTCCTCGTGCTGGACACCGTCACCGGCGGGGACGGGGCGCGCTTGTACGAACGACTGGGTTGGGTGCGGGCCGGGGACGTCCCCCGCTACGCTCTGTTTCCGCACGGGGGCTTCTGCGGCACCACGTTCTACTATCGAGACCTCGCCGCCGGGCCACCCGACACCTTCGCCACGTGCTCATCGCCGTGATTCCGTTCACGGCAGCAGGCCGATATTGTCCCGGTGCACGTCTTGCCGGGCCGATGCGGCGGGCTGAGAGAGGAGAGTGGGGGCGTCGCTCTGTACAGGCCAGGGCACTTCAATCGTCTCACGCAGCCCGACGGGCCTCCGCCCGATGCGCAAAGCAGTTACCTCTGCGCGAAGGTCGCCGAAGAGCCACTCGCGCTTGAACAGCCGACCCGGTTGAAAGTCATCGCCGCTCAGGGGATCCGACGCGACGACGGACGTGGGGCTACCCAAGCGACGCATCATTTTCTGCACTGACTGATTCCAGGCAGCCAGGACCTGGTCGTTGTCGGCGAGATGGTAAGCGTACGACACGTGCCGGACCGGGTGCTCGACGCTATCGAGGATGATGAGCAAGCGACCCATGCCGGTCGGCGCCGACGTGCCCGGCAACGCCGCGCCTGCGACGCCTTCGCACGATAGCCTGAGCTGCGGATTTTGCTCCGACTTCGAGCGGTAGTTCAGCATGGACGCGCCGCTGACGATATCAGGGTCTTCTCCCCGAGACTTCGCCCTCGCCATATCGCCTGCGATCTGGTCGCGCTTTGCGACCATGAGCGCTCGCATCGATGTATCGCGACAGCTGATGTGTTGCCGCGATAACCACTCGCCGATGGAGGCGCGGCTATCGACCCCGACGTTGATGCCGTAGAGGGCGTTTTCGCCGGTCGGTGCCCGATGGGTGAGGTCGGGCGCGCGAAACTCGGGCAACTTGTCGCGGCTGCGATCCCAGACCATATAGCCGCGCACCGCTCCAGCGCAGGCAGCGAGCATGCCCAGAGCTGCGAGCATCATTTTCAAGAATCGTTTCACGAGCACAGCCGTTCCGGCGGCGGAGCAAGCTCCGCCGCCGTTGTTGTTGTTGGGATGATGCGTAGACGCGAGCGCTCAGGGAGTGGGGAACGTGGCGCAGTCGTCTTCATTGGTCTCGACGATGTCCTCACAGATTTGCTGGCCTGTGAGCACGCCGGCGATCACGTCGATGTCCGGCTGCGCGACGCCGAGGTTGGCGAGCACGCCGACGAGGTGCACCGCCAACGTCTCGAAGTCGGAGTCGGCGACCCCCATCCCGGCGTGCGCTGCCAGCATGCTGGTGCATTGCGTGTCATCGCCGCCCACGCGGGTCTCCACCAGGCCATTGGCGGCGTCATACTTGTCGGGGCCGCCGGTCGCGCCAGCGAGCTGGCGCTGCAGGCACTCGACGAGGCGCGTGGCCCGAGCCGCATCTGCAGCGGCACCCGCGAAGAACGTGCCGATCGTCGCGTCGGTAGCGACGGCCGCCACGAAGCAGGCTTGGCCACCACACTCGCCGGCACCGAAATCCGCATCGCCGCCGAGGAAATCATCGCCCGCCAGGGCCGTGAGAATGCCGCGCTTGCCGCCAAGGCGCTGGTAGATCGTCGCGTCGTTGGTCGCGTCCTCGACGATCTCGTCCGAGAACCCGTTCAGGAAGGCCGTCACGGCGCTCGCCTCCTCCGCCGTGATCCCCGCGTCCGAGGGCACTACCGACAGGAAGTCCTCCACCAAGGCGTCGAACTCGGTGGTGCTGATCCCCATTCCGGCGTGGGTCGTCAGCATATTTCGGCAGTCCACCGTCGCAGGCCCGGACCCGGAATCGTAGACGTTGCTGAGCCCCGTCGCAGCGACTTCGCCGGTGTATGTTTCACCCGGCTTACCAGCAGCCGCCAGCACCTGGTGAACCAAACAACTCTTCAGCTTCACCGCGTCCAGGCCAACGTTGGAGAAGAACGCGTTGACTCGGGTGTCGACCAAGACCTTGCCGACGAAAGCGTCGACCAGCGTCTTGGTCCCTGCCGTGTCTCCGACCTTCTGCCACAGCGCCAGCGTGCCGCCGTCCATGCCTGCGCCTGCGCCTGCGCCGCCGTCCATGCCCGCGCCTGCGCCACCGCCCATGCCTGCGCCTGCGCCACCGCCTATGCCTGCGCCTGCGCCACCGCCTGGCGTGCCTGCAGTGCCTGCAGTGCCACCCATGCCTGCGCGGCCACCCATGCCTGCGCGGCCGCCCATGCCTGCCGTACCCGCGTTGCCCGTCTGCATTCCCGCGGTGACGGTGTCCTCGTCAGAGCAGCCTGTCACAAGCACGAGAGCGTTTAAGCCGACGACAAAAAATGTGCGCAATAACTTCATTTGTGTTCCTTTAAGGGACGCGTAAAGAGTTGCTGTGCGAGCAAGTGGCGCGCGCCCATCGCCCACCAGCTCGCGTGTGGCATTGCTGTCAGCCAATCGCTCGCGTGGCTTACAAGGGGCGCCACTAGACGACCCACATCACATCTACGCCGTCAGTCACCGACCGGATTTAGCATTCGAGAATCTGCGCATGCGTCGTGCTCCGCGGAGCGGGTGCCCCGGTTGAGGACGTATGCGCGACTCACCCGCTTGTCTGACGCACGCGAGCTCCGTGACGAACACGGCCGCGCATGTGTTAGCTGGGATCGCTTGCTGCCCGCTGATGCCCCTTACCTCAACCCGCGCCACAACAGGCGGGCTGGCTCGCATCGGTGAGGATTGCGACTTTTAGACGCAACACGAGGCGACTGGACTCGCGTTTCTCCGTCACCTAGTGTCACCCTCGCCGAGACAGGTTGGGGTTCACGCGGGTGGAGTAATAATAGGAGGTCGTATGTGGCAATTTGAAGACGTCGCCCATTGCGCAATTGGCGCTTGCTTGGCACTGATTGCGGTGAGTTGCGCCGAAGCGACCGAGGACACGAACGAGCTCGGTTCACTGCAGCTCGCGATCAGCGCCGAGCGTTCGAGCGCTGAAGCTTTGCCAGGAAGCCCGCACGAAAGCGCGCGTCGCCCCCGGCCCCTCATATTTTCTACAATCTTCACCACCCCGCTCGTGATCGAGGGCCTGGCGAGCGACGCCGAAGGGCGCCTGTACACAGCGGCGCGCGCAGGCGATCCGTGTCCAGTCTGGCGCGTGAGCACCACGGGCGGCGATGCGGTCGTCGTCGGCAACATCCCGGCTCCGTGCAGCGCCAATGGCCTCGCCTTCGACGCCGGGGGTCGCCTGTATGTCGCGAGCACGGACAAGATCTACCGGCTCGAGCCGAACGACGTTGCGCCGCCCAGCGCCACGGTCTTCGTCGCCGGCCTGCCCGGTTCGAACGGCGTCGCGTTCGACGCGGCCGGCAATCTCTGGGTGTCGGATGGGACGAGCGCGCAGGGCCGCGTATGGAAGGTCGCTCCGGATGCAAGCGTGTCCGTCGCGTTCCGCATTCAGCCGCTGGCCAGCACCCTCAACGTCGTCGCCGGCCTGGGCGGCATCGGTCGTGACGTGCGGGCCCTGCCCCCGGGGCGGCTGACGATCACGGAAACGAGCCGCGCCGCCGCCGACACGGCCGGGTCGCAACCCGTCGTGTCCAACGGCCTCGCCTTCACGCCTGAAGGCGCGCTGTTTGTGGCCGACACGGCGCGCGGAGCGATCTGGAAGGTGCGCTTCGACGAGGACGGCAGCGTGGACAGCTCCCTCGGCTGCGACGCTGCCTTCTTCCCGGACACGCTCTGCCTCGACGAGCTGTTCGTCGCTCATCCGCTGCTCGAGGGGATCGACGGCATCGCGCTCGACGACGCAGGCAACATCTGGGGCACGGCGCACGAGCGCAACGCGATCGTGCGAGTGACGCCGGAAGGTCGAGTGCGTGAAGTCTTCCGCAACCCGGTCGACGCCACCACGGCGCTGCGCAACGGAGGGCCGCTCGAGTTTCCGACCACCCCCGTTCTCACGGGGCGCAAGTTGTGCCTCGCGCACTCGGATCAGAACCGGCGCGATAACTCGCCGAACAACGCCGGTGAAGTGGGGCCCGGGCTGGCGGCGCTCGGAAAGCTCTCGTGCTCGAACGAAGCGGTGGGGCGCGGTTTATCGCTGCCAGTGGATTGAAGGCGCCACGTGGGTGCGGCAGGCAGTGCCCCGCTGCGGGGACGCTATAGACACTCGCGACGCGCCACCCAGAGCTCTTGGCTACCGCTGCGACTCGAAGAGAAGAACAGCTCCTGCCCGTCGGGAGAAATACAGGGGTCGTGTTCGTCGGCAGGCGAGTTGACCTGCGCGACCGGGGTGGCCACTCCAAACGCAGACACGGCGTTGGTCCGCTCGGCGGTCCAAATGTCCGGGAGCCCTCCCTCCCGGTTCGAAATGAAAAATAGGATGCGACCATCCGAGCTAAGGGACGGCCCACCATCCTCCGCCGGTGTATTCAGCTCCGCGAGGTTCCGAGGCGAGCCGAAGTCTTCCGCGCGGCTGGGGCGCTCGGCGAGCCACAGGTCGGAGTCGCCTGCGCCGCCGGGGCGGACGGATTCCCAGATCAAGGTCCGCTCGTCGGGAGTCAGGCTCGGCACCTGATCTCTGCCGGGGCCATTGATTCCTCGGAGCTGCTCCAACGCTTGAAAGCTAGCCGCGGGGGCTCCGCGCGTCGCGGACCAAAGATCCCGATCCCCTGAGCCCCCGGGGCGAGTGCTGAATAGATAGAGAGTCAGCATATCGTCGCTGATGAACGGCGTGCCGTCGAGTGCCGGGCCGTTGACCTCGACGACCTCGCGGGCGGGCCCAAAGCTGGTGCCGGGAAGACTTCGACTCGCGCTAAAGATGCCCTGGTCGGTCCCGAAGCTTCGCGCCAGGAACAAGGTAGAGCCATCGCTCGCCAGCGAGGGCCTCCAGAGCGTCCCGCTCAGTTCCAAGCCAAGCACTCGCTGAGGTGTACCAAAACCACAGAGATCGGGTGTCCCGGCATCCACTGGCGGAGGGTTCGTCCCCGGCGGCGCCTCGGCGTCCTGGGCCACATCGACGTCGTTCGCGGGCGCTAGAGCGTCGTTCGCGGGCAGCAGACCGTCGATCGCGGGCAGCACACCGTCGGTCGCGGGTCCCGTCGGGTTTACGGGCCCGGCGCTGCTCGCGTCCGACACGGCATCGCTTCCGACGTCGGTCACGGCGGCGCGCTGCTCGACGAATGGCGCGGATTCACCGAGGCCCGGCGCTTCTGGCGCCTCGACCAGCCGGGGGTCGCTCGGGATTCCAAGCAGATCAGCGCAGCCCGCGCCGCTGCCCAGCAGGTAGAGCACGAAAGCGCTGCGAGCCATCGAGCAGCCGAGGCCTCGAAGGCGATGTAGTGAAGCATCGGACATGTCTGCCGGTTTCTACGGGCCCGCCGCTGCACGCCATCGCACCAGCCCGGGCCGATGGAGCTTTGGGACGTCATCGGCCAGCCCAAGATAAGGGGCATCACCGCCAGGGTGGCTTAGAGGGCCGAGGACCTCTTCAACGCCCGAGCTCGAGTCAGGTCTCGAAAGCAGAACGCTTCAAAGTCATCGAGGTTGGGGCGACAGGATGGTGAGGGTGGCAAATCCGGTGCGCGTGAGCACGCGACTGATGCCCATCTCTCGGCCGTTACTCAGCGTACCCGTGATGGAAACATTGCCGGTCGGCACGTTGATGATTCGCGCCACGCCAGTACCCGCGGTTTCCGCCTGCGCGGGGGGAAACAGCCCGTCTGCCTCGTAAAACGCGCGCGTCGACGCGTCACCCTCGAGCGCCCCCACGCGAACCCCGGCCGCGGGCTCTCCGCTGCAGTTCTGGGCGTAGACGACGACGACCGCGCGGTCCTGGACGATCTGTCCCTCAAACTGAGCATCGAACCCCTCCATGATCCTCGCACTGACGACGCCGAGGGTGACGACCGAATCCTCGATGAACGGAGCGTTGAAAAAGAAGAGGACGGGCTGCGTATCGGGCGATTGCCAACGCAGATAACCGGTGAAGCCCCCGGCCAGCGTCAATACCACCTCCCCCGCTTGATCACTGACGCTGCTCGCGATCGGCATCTGGCACTCCGCGTCGAGCCGCTCGCAAACGCGTAGCTCGATGTTGGGCACCGGTGTCTGAAACACGACGTCGACCAGCCGTGCGGTGAAGCGAATTTGCCGGGGCGTGTTCAGCGGGGCTACGGCAACCGCCTCGTCCAGGCAGGCCCAAGCAGGGTCAGGCCTGGTGCCACACAATGAGTCCAGACAGGCGCTCCCCTCGAACACCGGCCCCAAGCGCGCGCAATCTCCATCGCTGCTGCATTGCTCGCGGCCCGCATCGACCGCCAGGCTGCAGCCGCTCAGCGACAAGACCAAGCCAGGCCCCCACATTCGAGCGATGCTCGCCAACCGCCAGGGCATTTTCGCGCCGCTTTCTGCAAGCGGGCCAGCTGAGAGATTCGACGGCCGCTCGATCGCTGAGACCTCAATACCCACGTGTCGATACCTTTCTATGTCCCGACCCACCAGGCGCTACCCCCCGTTTGGCGCCGCCCCGGAGCTTCCCAAAACTCGGTGGAGGGTAATGTACCAGCGGCGTGGAGGCGATGGCTATTTGGCGAGCTGCACACTCCTCCTCCGATCCTCGGACGGGCTATGAGCCTGCCTTGGCTGACGACCCGAGGCCCAGCGGTTCACTCATTGGGCGCGGTGAGACGCCAGCGGCCGCGAGCCCGCATCTCTCTCAACGTCACGAGGCGGAGCGGGAGAAGCGGCTCTCTAAAAGTCGGCGGCATAGTCCGACAGCAGTCCAGCAGTCCGACTATGGGCGCAACGACGTCCCAACGAATACGGACGCCATGGGTATCTCGACGGCTCGCCGTGCTCAACCACAAGCGAAGCCTTGACGACGCCGTTCCCCACGATCTCGACGTGCACGTCATGCTCGGCTCTAGGCCACTCGTGAGAGCTAGGCGGCGTCGAGACTCAGGAAGCCTCGAGGAGCGCAGCTGAATTCAAGTCAATCGCGCCGCTTGGGGCTTCGCCCCCCTGACCCGGTGCCGAGGCTCTCCGGCGTGACCACCTCGCCGCGAGCGAGGGCTGAGCGCAGTGCCGCGGTTACCCGTGCATCTTCGGCGCGGGCGGGCAGGCTGCGGGTGCGCAGCGCGGCGAGGGGGACGCGCAGGCGCGGGTTCCGTGCGAGAGGTTCGGCCTGGCTCGCCAGAAAGGCCCAGTAGGCGGGGGTGATCGGGCAGTTCTTCTTCGGATCGAAGCGGCACCGACTGCAATAGTCGCTCATGCGATGAATGTAGCTCGCGCCCGAGACGTAGGGCTTGGTGGTCATCAGGTCGCTGACGGCATACGTGCCCATGGCGAGCACGTTGGGCTCGACCACCCAATCGTAGGCGTCGGTGTACGCGACCCAGAACCAGTCGGTGAGCTCGCGCGGATCGAAGCCGAGCAGGGTCGCCAGGTTGGATAGGATCATGAGGCGTGTGATGTGGTGCGACCAACCCTGTTGCCACACGCTCTCGACGACGTAATCGAGGCAGGCGAGCCCCGAGGGCTTGCCCCAGTAGGCGGGCGGCAAGGGCTCTCGGGCGCGGAGCGCCGAGGGGCGCGCGCCCGCGTCGCCCGGCGAGCTCGAGGGCGGCCAGGGTTCGCCGCGCCAGCGACCAAAGCCGCCATCTCCTGCGTGCGCGGCGGCGGGCGTAGCGTCGCCCGCGATGCTGCGGAAGCCGTCGGTCTCCACGTGAACGTGGCGCACGAACTCGCGCCAGCCGAGGATCTGGCGCACGAAGCCCTCGCGACTCGAGAGGGGGAGCGCGGGGTCGCTTGCCACGTCGTGCACGAGATCACGCGGCAGCAAGCGATGCAAGTTGAGCAGCGCCGAGACGTGGGTGTGAAAGAGGCCCGACGAGCGCGTCGACATCGCGTCTTCGAATGGCCCGAAATCAGGCAGGCAGGCTGCGCGAGCCCAGCGCCACAGCGCCGCGGCGTCCGCCGCCGTCGCCGGCAAGCTCGACAGATCGAGCGTGCCAGGGTGGTGGGCGTAAGAGCTGGCGATGAGCTCGCCCACCTCGCGCGTGACGGCGTCGGGTTCGAAGCGCGGCGGCTCCGGCGCAGGCGGCGAGCCCCGCCAGGGCCTGCGGTTCTCGGCGTCATGACTGTAGCGGCCGCCCGCGGGGCGCCCGTGTTCCATGAGGATGCCGGTGCGCTGCCGGACGCGGCGGTAGAACGCGTCCATGCGCCAGGGTGGCCCCCGGGCGGCAAGGAAGTCGTCGCGCGTGGTCAACCAGCCCTGGTGGGGGTGGACCACCAGGAGCCCACGCTCGACGATCGGTCCGAGCTCGACACGCAGCTCGCGCTCGGCAGCGAGCATCATGTGCAGCACCCCGAGCTCGGCCGCGAGCCGTTCCAGCGCTGCAGCGTAGCCGCCTTTCGTGACGACGTAACGCACGGCCACGCCCCGCGCCGCCTGCTCGAGCGCATGCTGGCGCTGATTGGCGAGCACGAGCGCGAGCTTCTGCTGATGGTAGGGGCGGCGTGCCGCCTTTGCGGGCGCCTCGATCAAGACGATGCCGGCCTCACGTGGCTCGAGCTGCGCGAGCGGCCCAAGCTCGCTCGACAGCTGATCGTACGGCACATAGAACCAGCGCCTTCCGGACGGATCGCTCGCCCGCGCGGCGAGCTCACGCTGAAAGGTTCTCATGATCGAGCCCCAGATAGTGCGGTGGGGCGGTCCGTCAACCGCTGCGTCGAGCCTATAGGGTCAATGCGCCGGCTCGGCGCTCGGCTCGCCTGGCGCTTTGGGCGCCCCCGCGCTGATGGACCGAGCGATGGAGTCGGCGAGCTCCGCGAGCAGCAGGCTCATCTGCGTCACCAGCTGCTCGGTGGTGATACCTCGGGAGGGGCTGCTGAGCGTATAACGGTCGAGCCGAGGGCTGGCCGCCGTCTTGGGCCAATGCACCGCGACCTGGGCGATGAGCTCGACGGAGCCCTTCGACGTGAGCTCGAAGCGTTGCAGGTCGAGCTCGACGAGAGCGTCGGGAGAGGCGGAGATCGCGCCCGCTTCAGTGAAGACGCTGCTGCCCGGGAGCCGCTGGGCAATGTTTTCCGCCAGGATGCTGCCGACCATGTCCTGGAGCGGCGCCCCCCAGCGCGAGTTCGCGGAGAACTCGAGCTTTTCGGACTCCTGATGCCGCACAATCTGCGGCCGATCGAGGTAACCTGGCAACCCCGGCCGCCGCAGCTCGACCTGCAAGGGCTCGCTCGGCAGCTCGCTCCCCCCGCGCGGAAACAGCGTGTAGAACTGCGGCTCGGGTGAGCTCGCGCAGCCGCCACTCGCGGGCCAGCCCGCCGCCAGCCACGCTGCGAGGGTGAGCGCCGCGAAGCGCCGCGCGGGTAGGTTCGTGAGCGCCGCGAAGCGCCGCGCGGGTCCGTGCCTGAGCTTCATTGCGACTCGTCCTTACGCCCGCTGAGCACGGCTTCGGGGTGGCGGTTCAGATAGTCGGCGAGCAGGCGGATGCTGCGCGCGGCGTCCGCTATCTGATCCATCATGCGCTCGAGATTGCGCTGGGCCGTGGAGTTCATCCCGAAGCCGCCGCTGCCGAAGGCCGCATCAGCCTGCGCCACGGCGTGCTCGAGCCGCTCCGAAATAGCGGGCAGGCGGCGCAGCGCCGGCTCGAGCCCTGCCTGAGCCGTTTGGGCGAGCCCGCGCACTTCTTTGAGCGTCGCATCGAGAGAGACGATGGCGCTCTCGAGCTCGGGCCCCCCCACCGCGCGCTCGACCGACGCCAACGTACGATTCAGGTTCTCGCCGATCTCGCGAAACGGAATGCGGTTGATGTTCTTGGCGATGTCGGTGACGGAGGCCGTCAGCTCCTCGATGCCCTGCGTGTCGCTGGGCAGCACCTGGGCCTCGCCCTCGCTCGTCACTGACGCCGGCGCCGCCCCCGGGACATAGGTCAAGGAGAGCACCTTCTGCCCCGTCAAGAAGCTGCTGGTCTCGAGCACCACCCGCAGCTGGTTTTCGACGAGCGCGCGCATGCCGGGCCCGAACAGCGCCGACCGATCCCTGTCGACGAGCGCGCGCTCGGGTTGCAGCACGTAGGCGACGCGCGCCGCCATGTCCCCCGTGTGCTCGGGTCGCGGATCGCTCACGAGCTCGACGCTCGTGACGGAGCCAAGCCGCCTGCCGAACATGTGCACCTCCGAGCCCTCCGCGAGCCCGCGGATGGAGCTCTGAAAGTAGCTCACGTAGGGGATGATCAGATGGTATTGACTCGATTCGGCCATGTCCTGGTTTGGGTACAACCTAAACGTGCTCTCCGCCGGGCTTGGGGGGCTGCCTTCGCCGCCGGAGCGAGTGCGGAAAGCGATGCTCCCGGAGAACAGAGACTGAACCGATTGCAACCCGAGCTCCAGCCCATCCGCGCTCGTGCCCAAGTGCACCCCGGAGGCGTTCCAAAAGCGCGTCTCTGGCGCCACCCAGGTGTCATACGGCGCACGCACGAAGATGCGCAGCTTGACGTCTTCCTCACGGGCGTTCGCGAGCTCGTAACCCAAAACCCGGCCCACCTCCACGTCCCGACAAAAGATGGGGGCGCCCGCCGCCAAACCCCCGAGCGACTCAGCCTCCAGAAAATAGACCGTCCCGGGCTCGTCCGAGCGCACGCTGGGCGGCTCTTCCAGCCCCTCGAACTCCGTCACCAGCTCGCCCTCGGATGAGCCCGGCTCGATCGCCACGTAGGCGCCCGAGACCAGCGTCTCGAGGCCAGCCTGGAAACCCCGTAAGCCGCTCCCGAGCCGCGGGCGTACAACCCAAAATCGCGTGTCCGCCGTGAGCATGGATTTGGCCCGACCCGTCATGCGAACCTTCACCACGACGTGAGAGAGGTCGGGGCTGAGCTGGATGTCCTCGACGGTGCCGAGCGTCACCGCCTTGTATTTGACCTGAGTCTGTTGCTCTGTGAGCCCCTCTGCCTTCTCGAAGGTGATCGAGATCACCGGACCGCGCTCGGCGGCGAAAGAGTAGATCAAATACCCGACCAGCACGAGCGCGATGAGCGGCGTGAGCCAGATCCAGGAATAGCGAAGCCGAGGCCGCACCCGGGCTTCGGACAACCGATCCTCCCCGTCGTCAGCGCGCTCGGGATCGGGTGAGTTGGGCAGTTGGCTCATGCGGGTTTCCACTCGTGGCGGGTGGCGGGCGAAAGCGCGTGGTTCGCACCCGCAGCATCCCACATCAGGCGCGGGTCGAAGGACTCCGATGCCAACATGGTGAGCACGACCACCCCACAGAAGGCCGTCGCCCCTGTCCCTGGTAACACACTCCCGAGCCAGCCGAAACGCGCCAACTCCACCAGCATCATGGTCGCGAAGATGTCGAGCATCGACCAGCGCCCGATGAAGCTCACCGCTCGGAACACCTTCGTGCGCAGCCCGAGGTAGCTCGCCGACGCGCGCGACGTGAAAATTAGTAAGGCGACCAGCGCCACCAACTTGAGCAACGGGACCACGATGCTGGCCACGAACACCAGCACGGCCAGCGGCCAGAAACCGTGCTCCACCAGCTCGATCGTGCCGCCAATGATGGTGCTCGGCCCACCTTGGCCCGCCTTGGTGATGGTCATGACCGGCAGCAGGTTGGCAGGTATCGCCAGCAGCGCCGCCGCGAGAGCCAGCGCCCAGGTGCGGTGGATGCTATCGGGCTTACGCGCATGCAGCGCCCGGCTGCAGCGCCGGCAACGTTCACCGTTCTTCGACGGCGCGACGAGCTCGCAGCCTTCACAGCTGATGAAGGGCGAGCCCGATGCGCGACGCGAGGTGGCGGCCAGCAACGGAACTCGTGCCCACAAGGCTCGGCGATCCAGCGCGTTATCCAGGCCTATCGAGCACAAGACGACGCCACCGAGCGCGAATAACGCGAGCCCAAAATCGACGTGCATCCAGTCCCTCAGCCGCACCAGCGCGATCGTCGCGCCCAGCATGAAGACCTCGACCATCGCCCAGCCAGAGAGCTTGGGGAGGGTAGAGAACGCCCTCCGCATCAAACGCGGCACGTACCGATAGTGGACTCCGACCGCCATGGCCACCATCACCAAGAGCTCGAAGCCCGGGAGCACCATCAACGTCAACACGACCACCACGGCGAGCGGCCAGGCTCCCGTCTCGCGCAGCAGCTGAGGACCGGTGAACAGGTCCGCCGTCGCCGAGCGCCCGCCCGGCATCGAGACGCTAGCTACGGGCAGCACGAACGCCAGGGCAAACAGGGCAAGCCCGACTCCGGCGCACGCGAGCGACAATGGCAAGGTGTGCCGCTGCATGTTGTGAAGCAGAGCGTCACATCGGCTGCAGACCGCCAGGCTGCCATCCGGCACCTCGGGCAGCCGCTGCAGCAGGCCACAATCCCGACACTCGCAAAGAGCGCCGCAGCGTTCGTTCATGGCGAGCCGCCGTGCAAGGAACGTACCTTCACGCCACAGGGAGGCGCTGCGGACGCTGAGCACCGCCAGGAGCCCGCGTTCGACCGTTCACGTAGCAGTGAGGCAAAACGGCCCGGGGCAGAACGGAAGGCGGGCGCGTGACGAAAGCCGACCACCGACCCCGGCTGATTGGACGCTGTAAGGGACGGCCTGACGCGGTCCGGGGCGACCTAGCCGGTCGGGTCAGCCTGGCCGTCCCGTGCTCTTGCGCGCTGTTGGGTGGACGCCGCTGAACGGATCCGCTTGATGAGCCACTTTACCTGTTCGACCGCTGGCGCCGGCGTCGATCGCGAGTGCCGCCGCAGCGCCGACCTCGATGACGCCGAATGCCGCTCCCTGCGCGTCGTCGCACGCAGCGACCCGCACGCCATTCGGAAGCTCGATGGGGCCGATGGCTAGCCCGCCGTGCGTGCGCACACGTTGGATCGCGACGTCGAGCGATGGGACACAGAAGAAGAACAGCCAGTGGCTGTGGACTTCCGGGCGGCCCTCGACGTCGGAGATCACCCCGATGCTCGATTCGCCCGTGCCGAAAGCGAATCGCTGATGGCGGCGGAGTGGTCCGAGATCGAGCGCCTCGGTAAACGACCAGCCGAATAGAGCCGAGTAGTTCGTGGCAGCACGGCTCGGCTCGCGGGTGTTGAGCTGGTGCCAGCCGACGCCCGCGGAAGACTCAGCCGCGCTATCGGTCACCGCGACGATCGCGCCGCCCGGGTCTCGGAGGACGACGAGCTCGCTCGCGCCCGCAGGCGGACCCAGCCGCATCGCGCCGAGCTCGACGAAGCGCTTTGCCATCGCCTCCGTGCCACCAAGCTCCCGCACGCCGATTTGTCCCAGCCAGTGGGGGCGTGCACCGCGCGCGATCGCAGAGTCGTGCAGCAGAACGATGCCATCTCCGCGTCGCCCGAGAACGGCGTCATAGAAGGCAACCGCGGCCTCCACGTCGGTGGTGCGCAGAAGGTAGCGTGAGAAGCGCGAAGGCGACACGCGCGCAGCATATTACGGGTGCCGAGCGCTGCGGCTAGGAAAGCGTGCTGGGCCGTCAGGTCATTGCCTGGGAGGCGCTAGCTCATTGCACTTGACTACCAGATCTCTCGCGGCAGCGGCATTACAGCGCAGCGACAAACTCGGCAATATCGAGAAGCCGCCCAGGCTGGCGGGAAAGAATGTCTCGAAAATTTCCGGTCATCTCCTGTCGGTCACGCCAATGATTATAGTTCTGAAGCCAGTACACCACCATCGCGGTTCGCACGCTCTCAATGCTCACTTCCCGTCCAGAATGCGCGCTGTACGTCTCGACGAGCTTCGAGATGTGCTCGACAGGGTCGCTCAGGCCAGACCACATGAGGATGGTGCTACAAGACTGCGCCAGGTCCATCGCCACGGGGTCCACTCGTGCAAATTCCCAGTCGAGCACGCCCCAACGCTCCTGCAGCACCTTGATGTTGGGAGGGATCCAATCACCGTGCGTCAACTGCCTCGGCAGGGACGCCAGCTCTTCGATGCGCGGCGCCAGCCAGTTGACGATGGCTCCGACCGCTAGTGGTTCGCGTACGTCGTCCTTCTCGGCGAAATCTGGCTTCCTGCATCGCGTCTGAATGCGAGAGCCAGAATCCGTCGCCCACCCGCCAGGTATCACGACTCGTCCCACCCTCGACACGCTCATGCGCGACCGAGATCCCCCAACTGTCGCGAAGCACGCCGACAACAACCGAATCTGGTGGATTACTGGGTGGCATCCGAACGCCAGTATACCCTCACGAGCCAAAGCTTTGCTCGAACGGGCCGCACAGTCAAGCCGACCTGAGTGGCTCGCCCGCCTAGGACGGCTCCGCAGTTCTCACTTCGCCACGTCGAGAGCGCGGACGGCCGCGCGGACTTTCTCGGCGCTCTCAGGCACCGCCTCTGGCGCCGCTGGGGTGAGCGGCAAGGGCTCAGCCTTGGGCGCCGGACTGCTGCAACCGCTGCCCGCGCAAATGCAGTTGGCGTCCGAGCTGCAGCCGACCGGGGGTGGCTTCAGCTGCCGCTCCAATGCGTCGATGCGCCGCGCGTCCTCCGCCTCGCGCTGATGGATCCGACCGGCCAGGCTTTGCTTCGCTGAATGACACTCTGCCGCACTTACAAACCCGTAGGCGGCAGACACCGCATACAGGGCAGCAACTCCTCCAAACATCAACGCTGTAGAAGGCTCCGCGTCGTCCGCCCCCGAATCTTGCGCCGCGTACGCGGCGACCAGCCCGTTGAGGGCAGCGTTAGTAGTATCTGTCACGGGGGCGGCCGTGCTCGAGACGCAATCGAAGTAGCGCAGCTTCGAATGGTTCTCCGGAGGCGCCTGCATAAACATGAACGAACAGCCGCTCATCAAGGGCACGCCCAGAAGACCCCAAAGCCCACGCACACGGAGAACGATAGCTGTACGCGGCACGAACCGCAATGGCCGAGAGCACCTCGAGCAGTTGGCGCTGCGGGCGCACCAGCTGACGCGGGCGCGCGGGAGTTGTCGCACTTCGCGAGCTGGTGGGCTCGAGCGCCTACTGGATAGGGACGAGGTCAGTGGGCACGAGCTCGTTTTCGGTGAGCTGCTGATTGGGGACAAGGCGGGCCGGGTGAAGTTGCTCGCTGCCTATGCGCAGATGCACCGAGCAACGCTCGTCTCTCACGAAGAAGTGGTCGCCTTCGCCCGCGAGCGCCGCCTGCATGGGCGCGGCGTGGGATGGCTAGATATTCACCTGCTGGCCTCGGCAGTGGTCGAGAGTCTACGATTCTGGACCGCGGACAAGAGTTGCGCCACGCTCGCCGAGGAGCTGGGCGTCAACCACGTGTAGAGTTCCGCGCTACGCGTACAAACCATGCACTCTGACTGCCGTCGGAATCGATCGCCTGGTCCCAGTCGGCGAGTCCGGTCTCAGCGAGAGCCAAGTCCGCGGACGCGTCCGCGCCCCTGAGCTTGGCCAGGTCCCCGCGCTTCGGATCTGGTTTTCGCACCACGATACGCGCGTACGCGAACTTCACCGAAGGTGCGCGAGAAAGCCACGGATGCCGGTCACGCTGGCGCCACCACGTCGAGAGATACCCAAGAGGCGGCCGACCGCGGTGCCCGATAGCTGGCAGCGGACAAACGGGTGACGGGACGGGGCAAACAAGAAGCGCGGCCAACCACACGAACGAGGCGAAACGCCAATGAGAACGATGCGAACCCTGACCCTAGTCAAATCCCTCAGGTACGGCTTTGCGGCTTCGGTGTTGGTCCTGTCCACGCAGGCCCATGCCGAGAAGCCCGCACGCTGGACGGACCTCCCCCAGCAGCTACCCACAGGCCAGTACATCTCGCCAATGGCTGCTCGCGGCGCGGCCCAGCAAGAGCTCCACCCGGGGCTGCCCGCCTACCCGGACTTCGTCGCGAGCATGGCGGTGCGCTCCCAGCTCAGCCCCGATGGCAAGACGCTGGCCGTGCTGTGTGCCGGCCAAAACTCGCTGCTGAAGCCCGACGGTACTACAGACATCGAAAACTCGACGCAATACATCTTCATTTACGACGTACGTGGCAAGCGCCAGCAGTCGCCCCAGCTCACGCAGGTCATCAAGCAGACGAACTCCTACGTGGGTCTCGTCTTCTCCCCGGACGGCAGCACGCTCTACGCCACCGGCGGTCGGGACGATGCCGTGTACGCCTACAAACAGAGCGGCGGCTCCTGGTCTCTCTCGAGCACCATCGCGCTCGGCCACGGCAACGTGGGCATCGGTGTCGGCGTCAGTCCGAACGCCGCCGGGCTGGCCGTCTCCGCCGATGGGCGGACCTTGGTGGTCGCCAACAACTATAACGATTCAATCAGCGTCATCGACACCGAGAGCGGCACCGTCCGCTACGAGCACGACTTGCGCCCCTACTTTGTCGGCAACGAGGGGAACGCCGGTGGCGTGGGTGGCACGTTCCCCTTCGCAGTGGCGATCAAGGGCAATGATACCGCTTATGTGTCGTCCGTCCGCGATCGCGAGGTCGACGTGATCGACATCAGCTCGAAGACCGAGGGCCGCCTGGTCAAGCGGATCAAGCTCGAGGGCAATGGCCTCGGCATGACTCTGGACAAGTCGGGCTCCCGGCTGTTCGTGGCCCAGGACAATACCGATCAAGTCGCGGTGATCGACACCGCCAGGAACGTAGTGGTCGCGCAGATCGACGCACGCGCTCCGGAAGGATTGCTGGCGGAAAACGGTCGCCGTAGCCGTGATCGCTACACCGGCGCGGGCACCTTTGCAGTGACGCTCTCGCCGGACGAGAAGACTCTCTACGCAGTCAACGCGGGCTCCAACTCGATCGCCGTGATTTCAATCGGCCGGCAAGGCTACAAAGTGAAGGGCCTCATCCCCACCGCCTACGAGCCGCACGACGTCAGCATCAGCGCCGACGGCAGCCAGATGTACATCATCAACGGCAAGAGCGTCACCGGCCCCAACCCGCATCAATTGGCCGGCGCAACCGCTTCGATTACCAACATCACGTATCCGGGTGGCAACGCCGCCGCCGCCACCGCTGCCAGGGCGGCGAATCAGTATCAGTTCCAGCTCGAACGGGCTTCTCTCGTCAGCGCGCCGGTGCCGAACCGGCGGGAGCTCGAGCGCCTGACTGAAACCGTTGCGCTAAACAACTTCTACAACCGCGGCACCGAGCAGGGCCGGCGGGTCATGGCGTTCTTGCGCGAGCGGATCAAGCACGTGATCTACGTGATCAAGGAGAACCGCACCTTCGACCAGATCCTCGGAGACCTCGACAACGGTGCAGAAGCTGACCCCACGTTGGTCCAGTTCGGTGAAGCGATTACGCCGACCCAGCACCGCCTGGCGCGCCAATTCGTGACGCTCGACAACTTCATGGATCCCGGCGATGGCAGCATGGACGGTTGGTCTTGGGCCATGCAGGCTCGCGTCACCAACACGGAGAGCCTGACCCAGCAGATCAACTACGCCGCCGTAGACCGCGGCCTCTCCTACGAGTCCGAAGGCACGAACCGCAACGTGCCTGTCAATTTTTCGACCACCGCGGAGCGCGACGCCGCGTCGGGCCGCCCGGGCACCACCGACTATTCGGCGGCCACCGCCGGCTTGCCCGGGGGCACCGCAAACGTATTGCCCGGAACCGGCGATCATGCGCAGGCCGATGCCCCGTTCGGCGTCGAAGACGGCTATATTTTCTCGGCCGTGCTCGAGGCGGGCGGCACGGTGCGCAACTACGGCTGGCTCGAAAACAGCATCGGCAGCATCGGCACCAAGGACGCGCCCATCATCGATCCGTTCGCAGCAGGCGAGGCGCAAGTAGCCGTGCTCCTGCCGTCGCTCGTTCCCCACACGGACGTGTACTACCGCAACTACGATCAAAGGTACCCAGATCTATGGCGCTACAAGGAGTGGAAGCGCGAGTTCGAGAAGTTCGTCGAGAATGGCAACCTCCCCAACCTGTCGATGGTGGCTCTGGGTCACGACCACATGGGCTCCTTTGGATCGGCGCTCGGCGGCTTTGACACGCCGGAAACGCAGGTGGCCGACAACGACCTGGCGGTTGGCCTTCTCGTCCAGGCAGTGGCGGAGAGCCCCTACGCCCGGGACACGCTGATCATCATCACCGAGGACGATACCCAGGACGGCCCTGACCACGTGGATTCGCACCGCGCGACGGCCTACGTCGCAGGCCCCTACGTGCGCAGGGGCGCCGTGATCAGCAGCGCCTATAGTCAAGTCAGCGTGCTGCGCACCATCGAGGACATCCTCGGCACCAAGCACATCAACCTCAATACTGCCTACCAGGAGCCGATGTCCGACGTCTTCGACATCCGCGCTTCAGGCCACTGGAGCTTCACGGCCGAAGCGTCCACCGTGCTGACCCCCGCGCAGCTGGGCGAGGCTGGCCTGCAGGGCGTCAAGTTTGCGGCAGGCAATGAGGTCAAGCCCCAACACGACGCCACGTACTGGGAGGAGGCCACGGCCAGTTTCGACTTCTCTGGACCGGACCGGGTGTCCCCCGGCGCGTTCAACAGGATCATCTGGAAGGGGCTGATGGGCGACAAGCCGTATCCCGTTCGGCAAGGTCGACCCTCACCCCAGGCCGAGCCACGAAAGCAGAGCCCACAATAGTCCCTGGTCCCGCCAAGCATTCAAGCACTTCGACGCGCGCTGACACCCCCACCGTCGCAACCTGCCCGAGCGTGAGCGGCTGCGGACGGCCGTGTTCCTCGGTGAGCTGTGCGGGGTTACGCCATGCTCGGAGGTACCCGCAGAGCTGCGAGCGGCGCGACAGAGTCCGAGCTTGATGGCCGATCGCATCGCCCAGGCGTGGCTCGATTTCTTGCGCGCCGAGCTGGCGCTCGGACCCTTTCTGATCGTGCTCGACGACCTTCAGTGGTGCGATGCACTCACGAGCGTGCTCGTCGGTCAGGCGCTGCGGGAGCTCAGCGCGTATCCGCTGCTGGTGCTCGCGCTCGGCCGACCGGAGACCTCCGAGCTATTTCCCGATCTCTGGTCGCCGCGGTTGCAGACCCTGCCGCTGCATCCGCTCGGAGCGGTCGCGATGCGGAAGCTCGTGCAGCAAGTGCTTGGCGGTACGATCGAGGACGACAGCGTCGAACGCATTGTTTCGCTCGCCGGGGGCAACGCGCTCTACCTCGAAGAGCTAATCCGCGCCGCCGATGCCAAGCGCAGCGCCGCACCGCAGACCCTCGTCACCATGTTGCAAGCGCGCATCGGGCTATTGCCGGTGGCGGAGCGTCGCGTGCTACGCGCGGCGAGCGTGTTCGGGGAGCGCTTTAGCGTGGCGGGCGTCGAGTCTCTCTTGATTGGGCGCGAATCGGGGAAGCTCGATCTGAGGCCTATCCTGGAATCGCTGCGCAAGCAGTCGGTGTCGGCGAGGACTTCGCCGAGGGGGGCCGTAGTCGAGGCGTTGGATGATTTCGCCGATGGCCGAGTGGCGACGAGGCGGACGCTGCCGCGGGGGTCGGTGATGATGCGGTAGCGGACGGGTCTTTGAGGATTTAGTCGGGGACGTTGGCGCAACACTAGGGTACCGCGGGCGCTGTACACGTACGACGCGGGGCGTTGAGTGAAGAGGCGGTCCTGGTGTCGAAGGTCGATTCGAGTGACTCGGCGCCGGCGCGATTGCCGCTTTCGTCGTAGGACGCGACGCTGACGGCGCCGTCCGTGCGGACGTCGACGAACTGTCCGATGGCGTTGTAGGTGTACTCCGCTTGAGTGAGCGTGCCGGCGATGGTCTCGGTGACCGCCGTGACGCCGCCCAGCGCGTCGTAAGCGTTGGCGGCGTAGAAGGCCGTGGCGCCAGCGACGCCAACGCGGCGTATGTGTGAGCTACCGGTCCGAACCGTCACCATCGCTGTTCCGCGCCGGCGCCGGCGCGGAACAGCGGGTCACCGCTGGCTCACCTCGCTTCTTTCGTTCGATGAAGTGGCGACCGAAGTCCTTCTCGGCGGCGAGGTCGTTGTGCGCGGAGCAGCGCAACGTGATGTTGTCGGCGCAGGTCGGGCCGCCGCGGGCGTGCGCGTGTTCGTGGTGGAACTCGAGCCGCGCGGTTTCGCGGCAGCGCACGCCTCGCGAATCGACGTAAGTGCAACGACCGCCGTCGCGTTTAGCTACGCAGCGCCGGAGCGCGGCGGGCAGATGACGGCTGTGCGAGCGCGATGCCGAGCCAACGGCGGATGCCGTAGCGGGCGCCAGCTCGGAGGGTGCCATCTCGAGCGACGCCATCTCGGGCGACGCCGTCTCGAGCGACGCCGTCTCGAGCGACGCCGTCTCGGGCGACGCCGTCTCGAGCGAGGCCGATGTTTCCGCCATGTCGGAGCACTCGTTATCGGAGCGCTCGTTATCGAAGCGCTCACTATCGGCGCGCTTTGGTGCTTGGCGCTCGGCAGTATCGAAGGCGCCGTACTTTCGTCGGTTCAGCTTTTCGACGAGGGCCTCGATGGCCAATCGCTGGACTGTGGGCAGATCGCGGTCGGGGATTTGATGTTCCAGGAGGTCGCGGGCTTGCTCGAGGAGGTCGACATAGGTTTGGTCGGTCGTGAACTGCACCCTGTAACGCATTGAAGTAGGCCGCGCCGGCGCGGAGGCAACCTCCGGGCCGAGTCGCGTCGATGCGAACGCAACGTCCGAGTCCCCTGGCGCCATTGCGACGTCCACATCCGGAGCGCCCACGTGCGGCGCGGACACGAAATCAGCGGCAAGGGACTCGGCACCTTCTGCTTCCATAGCGGCGTCGAGCCAGTCGGAGCGTGCGCTAGAGCACCGAACAGGTTGAGATCATAGTAAATCTCATTGCTTAGGCAGCTTGATGGATCACTCGTTGAATGCCCTCGAGGTTCTGAATCGTCGCT
>JAYTOL010000175.1:0-84270 GCA_043747815.1 Deltaproteobacteria bacterium | reverse complement strand
CCGCCATCGGCGAGCGCCTCGGCCAGACCGCGCGGCACATGCGTAGCCTGGCGAGCAAGCTCAAGAGCGACTTCTTCGACGCCGAGACCGAGGTCGGACTGGTGCGCGAAGTGGAGAGCGAGGTCGCGCGGGCCAGCCCGACGCTGAAAGCCCTGCACTCGCGCCTGCCGGGTTGGTCGACGAGCGACGTCGATCGAGCTGTCGAGACGCTGGTCGCCGAGGGGCGGGTCATCCGTAAGAAGTCCCGACTGGAGAGCGCGCCGCGCTACCTGGTGCTCAGCTCGGACAAGTTTCATCACCGCGTAGATGCGCTCAATCACTTTCTCGGCGGGGTCACCCAGGCGGTAGCCCAGCGCTTGATCTTCGAGGAGCGCGAGGAGGCGATGGTCAAGACCATCAGTTTTGTCGCGCGACCCGCCAAGTTTCAGGAGCTATTGCGCACGCTCGAAGCCAACCTGCGTCGCGAGATCGCCGCGCTCGAAGAAGACGCGCAGTTCGACGGCGTTGGCAAGCGCTACGTGCTCGGTGTATTCGCCGCAAAAGATGCTCCGGAGGCAGAGGCAGCGGCACCCGGCAGCATCCCCGCCGAGTAACGCATCCTGGCCCGGCTCACCAGCCAACGGTGGCCGCACTCGAGCCGCCGCGAGACAGGTGTTGCACGGCGCAATCGAGCGCTCCGGTCGGGTCACGGAGGCTGGCACAGCCCACTATGCTCAGCCCGTGGCGCAGCCCGACGAAACGGAGCACTGTCCGCACGCTTTCCTCGACCCGGCGATCCGGCGCGTCAGCGTTCGAAAGGCGCCCGACGCTTGGTGCGCGCGTACATCGGGCGGCATGGGCGCGTATCCTCGCCGATCTACCGGTCTGGCCCGAAGCAAGCCGCTGACAGCAGCTCGGCGACCTCTGCCTACCGGTGTGCCGGATCGGGGGAGTGCGATCGAAGAAGCTCAATCTCGGCTTGATCGCGCCGAGTGCGATCTCCAACGACGCGCCTGTCGCTCGTGCTCGAGCAGGAAAGTTCGGATAGGCTGAAAGTCGTAAAACATATCGACCTCGCACCCTAGACTCGTGTCTGCGGCAGCGCATAACCTTTGAGAAGCATCATGATCCCGTCGAAAGCCATCGTCAGAACCGTTGCCGCCCTCGCGGCGCTCGCGCTCCTCCCTAGTTGCGCCTCTGCGGGCGGGCGGGACCGAGAAGACGGCCCCGAGGGCGGCTCGACGGGCCCGGATCCGTATGCGACGCCGATGGTCACCCCCACCCCGGTGACGCCCGCGCCGGCGGCGCCAGCACCGGCAGGCAGGCCCGTCGAGAACGGCAACGGCGGGCTCCCCCTCAATCCATCAAACACCACGCCCGACGCGCCGAGTGTGCTCGGGATGGCGACGATGGGCGGCAACGGACAGTCAACGGAGAGATATCGGAAAACAGACGTCACGCGCGACGGTCAGAATTACTATCTGATGGCGAACGGCTGGGGCCCGGGCTTCCAGTCTCAATCCATTTCCTGGAGCGGCACGTCCTTCACCGTCGAGAGCATGGCAGGCACCCAGGGGCCAAACTATGAGCCCGCGTCTTATCCGACCGTGTTCTGTGGATTGTACTCGGACTCGCAGTCGCGAGCCTGCGGTCTACCCGCCGCGCTGGATACGATGACGTCGCTGCGCACCGGTTGGAGCTGGCGTGCCAACAACAACATCGGCGAGTACAACGCCGCCTACGACATCTGGCTCGGCACGAGCGCTGCGCGGAGCTCGTTTAGCGGTTATCTGATGGTGTGGTTCCGGGAGCCGCCGGGGCAACAACCCGCAGGGCGGCTCACCACGAGTGACGTGACCGTAGAGCACGTCCCGGGCACGTGGGACATCTGGACGGGAGCCGTCGGTGGGCGGCCCATCATCAATTGGGTGCGGGCCGAGGGCGAAGACACGCCGTCGATGGAGTTCGACATCCTGGATTTCGTTCGAGACGCAGAGGCGCGTCAGTTGACGGTTCCCGGCAGCCACGTGCTCAGCGTCGCCGTAGGTTTCGAGATCTGGAAGGGGCCGATCCAAGATCTGGAGAGCGTCGACTTCTACGTCGACGTGGAATGATGAGCTGACCCCGAGCGCCGAGCCTGCGCCTAGAGCGGCCCAGGCCCTCTAACGCGACAGCCGGCGCTCTCCCGGCTCGCGCGCAGCGCCGACCTCAGCGTACGACAGCGCGTCTGCCTCGACACAATACTCGTAGCTTCGCCCATCGCTCGTCCGCAGCACGGCGCCGCTCGTTTCGAATGCGACGTCCTCGATGGCAGGCGCCACCAGGGTAAATCGGCAGCTGCAACTCGGCAGCAGCCCGCGGCCAGAGCTGCACGTCGCGCCCGAGAGCCCGGCGTTGACGAGCTCGCGTGTCACCGCGCCGCAGCCGCCCAGGAGCAGGGCACAGAGCGCCGGCACCGCGATCTGACCGCGAGCCATGGACTCCCCGCGCCGCGTCATGCGCCCGTCCGCGAAGCTCAAGGTGCCGCTGACCTCGCCGCTCAGCGTGACGTTCGCTCCCGGACACAAGGCGAGCTGGGCCTCGCTCACGCCCAGGTCCGCCGGGTCGACACACGCCGCGGTGTAGGTCCAGACCCCATCGAGATCGCCACCACAAGGCGTAAAGCCCTGGCACTCGCCGACGACGACGTCCACCGGGGGGCGGTCGATAGGCGGGGTGACGTCGACGGGCCCAGCCGGAGGCTCCACGTCTACAACGGGAACGTTAGACTCTGGACCTGCATCGGGCGCCGCCTGCGTGCCCTCAACTCGATCATCGCTGGGATCCATCGTGCTGCCGGCGTCGAGGACCGGTGTCTGGGCTGCGGCGCTCGCGCTAGGGCGCGACTCGCTCCGCGATCCACCCGCTCCTGCCGTACCCGCCAGGTCCAAATCTCGAACCATCCCCTCCGCGCTGGTCGCCCCGCCCGCGCCAACGTTCGAAACGCCCGCTGAGGCGGCGCCCGCTGAGGCGGCGCCTCCAGACGCCGGTGGTGCCTCCGCCGGGTTCGCGCGCGCCTCTGCCGCTGGCCCCACGATGGCGACTCGGGGCTCGTCTTCCGCGTTCCCTCCGCAGCACCAAGCAGCGCTCGCCGACACCAACAGCCCCGCGTAAACCCAGCGTGCAGAGTCCAAGTATTTGACCTTTCGAACTTCGTGGATCAGCGCTGCCGCGCGAAGCGCTCCTGCAACACCGGAATCGAGGCGATCTTCTCCGGAGCCAAGTCTTGCCAGGCGATGCCCTGCGGGCGCGCCGCTCGCGGGCAGCGCAGCACGCGCGTCGGTGTAACGATGATGTCGACGCGGAAATCATGTGGCGACTCCGGCAAGCCTTCGCTCGTGAGCTGTAGATCGTGAACGGTGGTCGCGATCAGCGTCCGATCGGTGACGAGGCCGAGCTCCGCGAGCAACGCGTACTCGAGGTCTGCGTAACCTCCGCCCTTGCCGATGCGGGCCCCCAGCTCGTTGACGGCCACGCTGCCACAAACGATGAAGTCGATGGCGACCATGTCAGCGAGCGAGGTGGGCACGCCATACCGGGTCGCGCCCTCGATGCTGGCCGCTTCGCCTGCGCTCACCTCCAACCGCCGCTGCTCGAGCGCCAGGAAGGGCGCTTCCGACGTCAGCTTCGGCACCGCCATGTACACGAGCTTGGCGTCCGCGATCGCCCGCGCTCGGAGCGCCAGCTGGGGCGAATCGGGGTTCATCTTCAGGACCTTCGCCCGCTGCCACTCCGGCAGCTCCCAGAGGCGCCGAGCCGCGTCTTCGGCGCCCGCATAGTTGGGGATCCGACCGTGCGCGCCGGGCGCACGACGCGCGGCAGTTGCGCCGTCGATCGCGGCCCAAACTCGCTCGCGCACGCGCTGCTTGTGGTCCAACGCCCGGAGTTTGCCCCAGAGCGTTAGACTTGCACAGCGGGGGGCGACAAAATGCGAAAATCTGCCGGCGCTGGCGTCACGTCGCGATGCTAAAGCTCACTCCGCCCGTCAGGCCCGGGATAGGCGGGGCCAGCTTTTCGAGCTCGAGCTCGAGGCACGTGCCCGCGGTCAGGAGCTGAGCTGCCGCCGCATGCAGACGCCACGCGAGGTGCTCGATCAGGGAAAACTCATCACTGTCAGCGACACCACGTAAAGCAGCGGCCAGCGCTGCCGCGCAGACCGTGTGCTCTAGCGCGTCGCTCTGACACGCGCGTGGCTCGCCCGCAAAATCGACGCTGACGCTGACGGCGACGCGCTGAGGCCTCTCCCGCTCGCCCACTGTGCAGCCGAGCCGCACCCAGAGCTCGAGCCGCTCGATGCGCAGCCTGTAGCGAGGCTGTGCGGCGCGGGGGCGCGGAGTGGGCTCGGCGCTGGAATTTGAGCACGACATCATCGAGCCTCCGGAGCGAGCAGGATCGAGCCTGACAGTTGATAAGTAAAATTAATTATTCTAATCATTTTCTTCAATGCAGCTAACTGACATCGACCTGAACAAGCTCAGCACCTTCCTGGCCGTGGTCGACTGCGGCGGGATCGGCAAGGCAGGCAAACGCCTCGGTCGCACGAGCTCGGCGGTGAGCCAGAGCGTCACGGCGTTAGAACGCGCGCTCGGTTGCAAGCTGTTCGACCGAGTGGGCAAGCAGCTGATCCTCACGCGCGGGGGGCAAGCGCTCCACGCTCGGGTCGCAGACTACCAGAAGCTGCTCGAGGGCACCCTGGCGGAGCTCAGCGGTGAGCAGGTAGAGGTCGGAGGAGTGGTAAGGGTGGGGTTGTTTTTGGGTTTCCCGAGGCTCAGGCTTTGTCAGCTTTTGAGCGAGTTTGCGCGGCTCTTCCCCGGCGCCGCCGTGCGCGTGGTGTATGCGCCGGAGCACGACCTCTGGCAGCGGCTGCGCAAGAATCGGCTGGATTACGTGTTCTCGTTTCGACCGCTGGACCGCGCAGCTGCCGAGCTCAGCTCGACGCGGCTCTTCGCCCAGGAGCTCGTCTTAGTCTCGAGCCCACGCCATTTCAAGGCCGGCTTCGGCCTCGAGGAGCTCGAGACCACTCCCGTCGTCGACTACTACCAGAGCGCTCCACTCATCCTGCGCTGGCTCAGTCACCACTTTCCAAAACAGTCGATCAAACACCACGTCAGGTTCTGGGCCGCGACGACCGACCTCGTTCTCGATCTGGTGGCGGGTGGCGCTGGCGTTGGCGTCTTGCCGCGCTACGTGGCGCGCGCGGGGCTCGGTGCACGCCGGCTCAAGGAGGTCGGACCGAAGAAGGTGCCGCTCGTCGACCACCTCTGGTTGAATGAACCGAGCGGCGCTTATCGCGACGCCACACTGCGCGCCTTTCGCAGCGTGGTGTTGCGCGTGCTGGAGGAGGGCGCCGCGCCCAAATAGCCGGCCCCAATGGCTGCAGTTTGCGGGAGCCCGAGGCACCGCATTGTCGAGCGCCACCGGCGGGGGTGCCGTATGCTGCGCGCCTATGAAAAAGCCGGCCGGGGTGCTGCTCGCGCTCGCATACCTCGCGTTCATTTCTCTCGGCTTACCGGATACCGTGTTGGGCGTGGCCTGGCCGTCGCTACGCCATGAATTCGGCGTCTCACAGTCGGCGATGGGAGCCGTGCTCGCCGCGGGGATGACGGGCTACTTCTCGTCTGGGCTGCTGGCGGGCTCACTGATGAGAAAAATCGGTGTCGGCGGCCTGCTGACGGCGAGCGGCGGCTGCGTGGCGTTGGCCTTGGTCGGATACGCGGCTGCGCCGTCCTGGTGGTCATTCTTCCCAGTGGGCCTGATCATGGGGCTCGGATCCGGTGCGATCGACTCGGGGTTAAACGGCTACGCCGCTCGTAATTTTTCGGTGCGGCAGCTCAACTGGCTGCACGCCTGCTGGGGCATCGGCGCGAGCACGGGCCCGGTGATCATGACCGCGGCGATCGCGCGGGGCTTCGGCTATCGCGTAGGTTACGCCGTGCTGGCCAGCCTGCTCGGCGCGATGGCGCTCGCGTTTCTGTTGACTCGCCGGCTCTGGGACGAACCGACGAGCGCGCGGGAGGCTTCCCCCTCCCCTTCCGCTGTGCTCTCCTCGGAGCTCGACGTCGACCCGGGCTTTGTTGGCGCGCTCCGGAGCAGCAGAGTTTGGCTCTCGATGTTGAGCTTCTTCATGTACACGGGGCTGGAAGCGACGCTGGGCCAGTGGTGCTTCAGCTTGATGCGCGAGGGCCGCGGTCTACCTGTCGAGGTCGCTGGCTCGTGGACGGCGGCGTATTGGGCGGGCCTGACCGTGGGGCGTGTCACTTTTGGTTTCGTCGTCGATCGTCTGGGAGCGGATCGCCTGTTGCGCTGCGCGAGCGGTGGGGCGGTGACGGGGGCTCTGTTGTTCGCTCTCGACACCGGCGCTGTCGGGCGCTTGGGGCTGCTGTTCTGCGGGCTGAGCCTGGCCCCGGTATTTCCGACGCTGATGGCGCGGACGCCGGCTCGGCTGGGCGCGGGCATTGCCCGGCATGCCGTGGGCTTTCAGGTGAGCGCGGCTACTCTGGGCTCGTCAATGTTGCCAGCGTGCGTTGGCGTGTTGATTGGGCAAGTCGGCCTCGGCGCGATCAGCGGGGCGGCGGTGGTCCTGGCGCTCGCGTTTCTCGTCGTGCACGAGTCATTGCTGCGCGCCACCCGCCCCCGAAGCGTCGGATTGTCTCCGCTCGGCTCCGCGCCGTGAGCGCCAGCCCGGATGAGCTGGCGCCGGCGCCGTCACTTCCAGCGCAAGACCCGCAGGCGCGCCGAGGCTCTCGGGTCCACGCGCAGCGTGAACCGCGCCTCGACCTGGTTTGCCACTGCGTCGAGGCTAGCGTACTCGACCCCGCCGGGCAGCAGCTGCCCATCTACCGCGGAAGCTGGGCTCACGTGCGGGCCTGCCATCGACATGCCATGGAAGGACGCGAACAGGTTCGTGCCCCGCTGTTTTTTGGTCAATGGGTCTTTGACCGTCGGCAGGTACGTGAAACAAGCGTTGCCGGCCGCCGCTGATCCAATCTGCTCGCGGTTGCTGGCTGCCAACGCGGTAAAGAAGTCCATGGCGAGATCGGCCGTGCTGGCCTTGGCCACGCGGGGCAACGCCTGCGCGACCGGTTCGGCAGCATCGATCAGCGCGCGCACGAACGCGGGCCCGCCGCGGTTCTGTACGTCGAGCCCGCTCACGGCGTCGCCCCCCGCGCGATCGTAGAGATACCGGAAGAAAAGATAAGACCCGCCGCGCAGCACGCCGTCCTTGGCGCCGTCACGCCGCCGCGCGTCGAGCACGTCCGTCAGCGAGAAGGCGTCGATGCCGTCCAGACCAGCTTTGGCGACGTACAAGTTGCCCGCTTGGTAGCCGACCACGTCTTGAGCCAAGCCGCCCAGGCCTTCACTCAGCATGGCGGTGTCCGCCCACTCCGACCGGCGGTTGTCGAGCACCTTGCGCTTGAAGTGGAGTAGATGGCCGAGCTCGTGGGTCAGGATCTCCTTGATGGCGTTTGGCGTATTGTACGGAGGATCGATGGCGTCGGGCGGGGTCAGGTAGAGGTACTCACCGTGGTTACTCGCGAGGCAGCCCTGCATCGTGCCCAGCAGGTCGCAGCCCGAGAAAAACGCGACCCCGCGCTGCTTGGTCAAGCGCGAGAACACGAGCTGGATGCGCCCATCGCCATCGAGGTCCGGCTCCGTGCCGAACACCTGGCGCGCCCGCGGCATGATCACGCGCTCGAAGTCGTCCCTGAACTGCTCGGCGAACGCGAGATCGAGCGTCGTCGGATGACTAGTGTCGACCCAGACCACGGCGTGTTCACCAACGGACACGGCTCGGGCCAGGATGCTGGATTCGCCGTCGGGGGTGCTCACGTGGAGCTCCCGGGTCGAGCCCTCGAGCGGCGCCTTACCCGTCGGCGCTGGGTCGCTCGCATGAGCTGCATCGCGCCAGGGCTCGCTGCGCAGGGCGCAGGACCGAATGAGCTGGCTCGCGCCCGCCGGGGAGGAGCCATCGAGCGATATCGAATACTGGACCGGCTGCGGGTCGAAAGCGAAACGGGTGGAGCCCAGGATCAAGACGAACTGCTCAGTCCCCGTGGGCGTCGCCAGCCGTTCACCGGCGAGGCCTTCCGCCGAGATCTGCACCTCCGCCACCTCGCCGGGCGCGAGCAGCAGCGGCTGCCCGGGCCCCTCCGCGCTAGAGCCCGCGGGGGTTGCGTTGGAATGGGCCGTTTCGAGCGGGGCATCGAGCTGAGGCCGGGTCGAGGTACAACACAGTGCAAGCGTGGGGAGCCAAGAGAATCTGCGCACGGGCGACCTTAACACGCGCCGCCGCGGCGCACCTCATCTGCCCGCTGACTACAACTGGGGGCGAGCGCCGGCATGCCCCTACTCGCTAACGTCAGGCCGCAGGCCAAGGGCGCTTACGATTGTGCGGGACATTACCGATCTTCCTTCATGTTCGCGGACCTTAGAGTGCCGGTCGAGCGCACCTCCGTCGAGGTGCTCGCGTCGGATGGCAGCCACCATTCACTGGTGGTCTTTCATGCTCCCGGCGTTGAGCTCGAGAGCTTCGTCGAATCGCCGGAACCGTTCTTCCCCGCGCACGCGGGCGAGGCATTTCGGATGTTCGCGCGCAGCTATGTCGTGGTCCTCTCCGCGCACCTGGCCACCACGTATGCAGCGGCCGACGACGAGCTGCCCGAGACGCGGCGTATGGTGCACGTCCACCTGCGTGGCCACGGGGTGCTCACGGGCGAGATTCGCTATGTGGCGTCCGAGGGTGCGTCTCGGCCGATCGACTATCTGAACGAGTCGTCGCGTAGCTTTGCGCTGTTTACGGAGGGGCGCGTTCACCACGTCGTCAAACGACACGTGTCCTTCGTGGAGGAGGTGGGGTGAGCGTGGTCTCGGTACAGCGCTTGCTGCGCTTCGCGATCGACCAGGGAGCCTCGGACCTGCATCTATCCGCTGGCGATAGCCCTCTATTGCGCATCTCGGGCGACCTCGTGCGCGTCGATCTGCCCGCGCTCTCGGTCGGAGAGGCACACCAGCTGATCTTTCAGGTCATGAACGACCTGCAGCGCCGCGTCTTCCAGGAACAGCAAGAGGTCGACTTCGCCTACGTGCTGGATGAGAAGGTGCGCTTCCGCGTCAACGCCTTCGTCCAGAATCGAGGGGAAGGCGCCGTGTTTCGGCTCATCCCCAACGCGATCCCTCGCCTCGAAGACCTGGGCCTGCCGCCGGTGCTCAAGACGCTGAGCAATGCCGAGAAGGGGCTCGTGCTGGTGACGGGGCCGACGGGCAGCGGCAAGTCCACCACCTTGGCGGCCATGGTCAACTACATCAACGGGCGGCTGGCAGGGCACATCTTGACCCTCGAGGATCCGATCGAGTTCGTGCACGCCCCGCGTCGCTGCTCGGTCAGCCAGCGCGAAGTGGGCTCGCAGACCAAGAGCTTCAACGCGGCGCTGCGCAGCGCCCTGCGCGAAGATCCCGACGTGATCCTGGTCGGGGAGCTGCGCGACCTCGAGACCACGCAGCTCGCGCTGACCGCGGCCGAGACGGGCCACCTCGTGTTCGCCACCCTGCACACAGCGAGCGCGCCCAAGACCATCGACCGCATCATCGACATCTTCCCGCCCGAGCAGCAGTCACAGATCCGGGTGATGCTCTCGGAGTCGCTCCTTGGCGTCGTGGCTCAGATGTTGGTGAAGAAGCGCACCGGCGGGCGCATCGGCGTGACCGAGGTCTTGATCGGAACGCCGGCGGTGCGAAATCTGATCCGCGAGGGCAAGACACACCAGGTGCTGTCCACGATGCAGGTGGGGCAAAAAGTCGGCATGCAGACCATGGAGGCCACCCTGGCCGGGCTCGTGACGCAGGGGGTGGTGACGCTCGGTGAAGCGCGCTCGCGCATGCCCGGGTCAGAGGTGCTGATTCAAATGGCCGCGCAGATCGCGCAAGAGCACAAAGCGCAAGGTGCCGCGCGATGACGCCGCTCGATACCACCATCGGTCGGCTCTTGGCTCACATGCTGACCATCGAGGCGTCGGATCTCTATCTCACGGCGGGCAGCCCGCCCGTGTATCGAAAGGACGGGGTCGGCCTCTCCGCCCGCGCGCCGTTCAGCGCGGAGCAAGTGGACGCGATCGCCGCGTCGGTCATGTCGAGCGAGCAGCGCGACGAATTTGCGCGCAAGCTGGAGATGAACCTGGCGCTGGCTACGCCAGAAGGGCGCTTCCGCGTCAACCTGTTCCGGCAGCGGGGCTCCACGGGCCTGGTGGTGCGCCTCGTGCGCAGCCAAATCAAGACGTTGGACGAGCTCGGCCACCCCGAGACGTTGAAGAAGATCGTGCTCTCCAAGCGCGGCCTGGTGCTGGTCGTCGGCGGGACGGGCAGCGGCAAGTCGACCACGCTGGCCGCCATGATCGACCATAGGAACCGCACCGAGACGGGCCACATCGTCACCGTCGAGGATCCGATCGAGTTCATCCACGCTCATCGTCAGTGCGTCGTGACCCAACGTGAGGTCGGCGTCGACACGCTCTCGTACGAGGAGGCGTTGAAGAACACGCTGCGCCAGGCGCCCGATTTGATCCTGATCGGCGAGATTCGAGACGTCGAGACGATGGAGGCGGCGATGTCGTTCGCGGAGACGGGCCACTTGTGCCTGTCGACGCTCCACGCCAACAACGCAAATCAGGCGCTGGAGCGGGTGATGAACTTCTTTCCTCCGTCACGCCAGCGCGAGATCTCCCTGCAGCTCTCCTTGAATTTGCGCGCCATCGTCTCACAACGCTTGATTCCCGCGGTGAACGGCGGGCGCGCGGCAGCCCTCGAGATCATGCTCGACACGCCGCGCATCAAGGACCTGATCAAACGCGGCGAGACGGACGTGATCAAAGATGCCATGGAGCAGTCCGCGCTGGACGGCGGGCAGACCTTCGACGGCGCGCTGTACGCCCTATGCGCCGCCGGGCGCATCTCGGAGGCGGAGGCGCTGCACACCGCCGACAGCCCGAACAACCTGCGTCTGCGGCTCGAGCGCCTGGCGGGCACCGGCGCGGACGTTGGAGAGGCGCCGCTGCGTCTCGTGAGCGCCCCGGAATCCCAGGTGCGTCGTCAGACGATCCAGATGCAGGCCCAGGTCGCGCCGCCTGCAGGCGCAGGCAGCAAACCCGCGATGCCGGCTCAGAGCCTCGAGCGCCCCAAACGCTAGTCGGGCTTCGGGCTTCGGGCTTCGGGGCTTCGGGCGTGAGTGAGCTTGGAGCTTGGAGCCTGAAGCCTGAAGCCCGGAGCCTGATTTGAGGTTGACGGCGGGCTCGGGCAGTATTGAGGTCCGGCCACCATCATGCGCTACACGACTCTCCCCGGCACTGATCTCCGAGTTTCTGTCATCGCCATGGGCTCCTGGGCCCTGGCGGGGGACATGGCCTGGGGTGACCAATCCGAGGTCGATTCGGTCGCCGCCGCCCGCGCGGCCGTCGACGCTGGCATCAACTTCTTCGACAGCGCGCCGGGCTACGGCGACGGCTTGTCGGAGCGACGGCTCGGCCAAGGGCTGCTCGGGCTGCGCGACAAGGTGGTGATCGCCACGAAGATCGGCCCCGACGCGCTGCGCTCCGGCGCGGTCGAAGCTTCCGTCGAGAGGTCACTCGGGCACTTGTGCACCGACTACGTGGACTTGATCCAGATCCACTGGCCCAGCCGCGAGGTGCCGATCGAAGAAACGTGGTCTGCGCTCGAGCGGCTGCGCGAGCAGGGCAAAGTGCGCGCCATCGGCGTCTCTAACTTTGGTCCCCAGGATCTGCGCGACGTGGCCCGCGTGGGTCGGCCCGTCGCGAATCAGCTGCCGTACTCGCTCTTGGCGCGCGCCATCGAGTACGAGATCGCGCCGGCGTGTGCCGAGCGGGGCGTCGGGATCCTGTGTTACAGCCCGCTGCTCTGGGGGCTGCTCGCTGGCTCCTATGCGAACGCGGACGAAGTACCCGATGGGCGCGCGCGCTCGCGGCATTTTTCGCCGAAGCGAAAGCTCATCCGCCACACCGAGGCGGGGTGTGAGCAGGAGACCTTCGAAGCGCTGGGCGAGGTCCGACGTATCGCAGCAGAGCATCAGGTGACGATGTCGGACTTGGCGGTCGCGTGGCTCTTGCACCAACCCGGGGTCACCGGTGTGCTCACCGGCATCCGTAAGCCCGCTCAAGCTTTCGCCAACGCCAAGGCCGCAGACGTGAAGCTCGACGCGGCGACGCTCGCCGAGCTCGACGCGGTCACGGCCAAGGTGAAGAGCGCGCTCGGTGCTAACCCCGATCTCTGGCAAAGCGGCAGCAGCTCTCGCTACCGCTGAGGCAGCTCGCGGAGGCAGCTCCGGAGGCAGCTCCGGAGGCACAGGCGGCTCGCGAATTGGCCTGTTTTCCAAAGCTTGAGCTCGGCCCCTTGTAGCGGCAGCAGCCATCGTGACAAGCTGGCAGGCAGTGGCAATCGAATGGTACCCAGGTCACATGGTCACGGCCCGCAAGGAGGCCGCGCTGGCCATGCGCAAGACCGACGTCGTGATCGAGGTGCTCGACGCGCGCGTGCCCTACTCGAGCTGCAACCCGATGATCGAGACGCTACGCCGGGAAAACCAGCGCCCGGCGCTCAAAATTCTGAATAAATCCGACGTGGCGGACCCTGAACGCACGCGGCTTTGGCTCGGCTACTACAACGCGCAACCCGGGGTGAAGGCGGTGGCGTTGAACGCGAAGCGGACCGCCGAGGTCCAGCGCATCCCCAAACATGCTCAGGCGCTGGCGCCGCACCGCACGACGCCCCTCAAGCCCCTGCGCATGATGATCTTGGGCATCCCCAACGTCGGCAAGTCCACATTGATGAACGTGCTCCTACGGCGGGTGGTCACCAAAGTGGGGGACGAACCGGCGGTGACCAAAGCGCACCTGCGTCACGAGCTCGGCCCGGGCATGTGGCTCGTGGACACTCCGGGCATGTTGTGGCCCGGCATCGCGGCCGAGACGGCGATCAAGCTCGCCGCCACACACAGCATCGGTCGGAACGCCTACGACAACGTCGAGGTGGCCGCCTCACTCGGTGCCTACCTGCTCGCAGAATATCCAGAGCTCCTCAGCGAGCGCTTCGGCGCCATGCCGGAGGCCAGTGACGGGCACTCTTTGGTTCTCGCCATCGCGCGCGCGCGCTCGTTCGTCGTGAAGGGCGGAGCGTTCGATCTGGAGCGTGCTGCGCGCATCCTACTCGGCGAATTTCGTGACGGCATCCTCGGAAAAATAACGCTCGAGACGCCGGCCCAAGTAGAGGCCAGGAGCTCTGCCCCAGCCGTAGCAGCCCCAGGGTAGAACCGCCGACTCACACCGGAAACCCCTGGGTCCTGCAGTCGAGGCAGGCTGGGGCAACCGAAGTCCCTATCCCAGATACGGCAACCCCGCGGAGGTCAAATGTTGGAAAGTCGCAAGCTCGAGGCAAGCGCTGGTTCAATGTCAGACGACGTTCGGCAGCTCGAGAGCATGGGCTACGCTCAGGAGCTGCGCCGCCGCATGAGCGGGTTCTCCAACTTCGCCATTTCGTTTTCTATCATCTGTATCCTGGCAGGTGGGATCACTTCGCTACAGCTCGGAGTGAGCGCAATCGGTGGAGCAGCGGCCGGCATCGTGTGGCCGCTCGGCATGCTATTTTCACTCGTCGTCGCCTTGTGCATGGCTCAAGTCGCCTCCGCGTTCCCTACCGCCGGTGGGCTCTACCATTGGAGCTCGATCCTGGGCGGGCGCGGCTGGGGCTGGGGGACAGCGTGGTTCAATCTATTCGGGCTCATCTTCGTGACGGCCGCAGTCGACGTGGGCGCCTACGTGCTGTTTATCAACTTCGTCGGGCCCATGTTCGGGTTGGATCCCGCGGCCCTCGGAGTCGAGCACCAGATCGCAGGAGTGACGCTGATTGCCGGGTCACAGGCCTTGTTCAATCATTTCGGGATTCGCCTGACCACCCTGCTCACTGACTTCAGCGGCTACTTGATTTTCGTCGTGGCCAGCTTGCTCGGGGTGGCGATGCTGTGGGGTGCACCGGACCTGGATTTCGGGCGGCTCGTGCATTTCCAGAACTTCAGCGGCGAGCAGGGCGGCGGAGTCTGGCCGGAGGCCAGCAGCCTGGTGCGCATGACCCTGCTCGGGTTGATGTGGCCGATCTACACCATCACCGGCTTTGACGCCTCGGCTCACACCTCGGAAGAGACAGTCCAGGCGGCTCACAACGTGCCCAAAGGCATCCTGCGTTCGGTGATCTATTCTGGATTGTTTGGCTGGGTGATGGTCGCCTGCTTCGTGCTCGCTGCGCCGAACCTCGAACAAGCGGCGGCACAGGGCGCCAACGTGTTCCCCTGGCTGATGGAGCAAGCGGTGCCCGGAACCCTGGGCAAGGTGCTCTGGGTCGGCATCGTCGTCTCGAATTACTTGTGCGGGTTGGCGTGTGTCACGTCCACGTCGCGCATGTTGTACGCCTTTGCGCGCGACGGGGGCCTGCCGCTCTCGGACGCGCTCAAACAAGTCTCGCCGCGCTGGCAGACGCCTGTGCGAGCGATCTGGCTCACGGCGGTTCTGGCCGTGCTTTCCACCCTGTACGCGCCCGCCTATTCGACGCTGACCACGGCCTGTGTGATCTTCCTCTATGTGTCCTACGTCATGCCAACCCTCGTGGGGTTGTTCGCGTTCGGCACGACGTGGACCAGCGTGGGGCCCTTCCATCTGAGCGCGCCGCTGTACCGAGGCCTGGCCGTCCTCTCACTGCTGGGGGTGCTGCTCGTGGTTTGGATCGGGGTTCAACCGCCCAATGACAAAGCCTTGACGGTGCTCGTGGTGACCACGGTCGTCTTGCTTGCGAGCTGGTGGCTGGGCGTGCGACGTCGATTCCGCGGGCCTCCCCAGCTGTCGCTCGGAGGCGTGCCTCGGTGAACGCCAGCGGCGAGCCTGTTGGTGGCGGTGAGCCGCGCTCCGAATAGTCAATTTCAGGAGCCCAGTGAGGCTCGTTCCAGCTCGTCGAGCCGCGCTCGGAGGCTCTTGAACTCGAGCTCGATGAACAACGCGCGCAGCCTATCAAAGGCGTCGTGGCCGAGCGGGGCGGCCCAGGGCCCATCACCGAGCGGGACGTCGGCGCGCAAGGTCGCCAGCTCCTCGTTCAACAGCAATTGTTCGCTGTGCGCCAAGAGCGGCGCTTGCAGCCGGGCGGGCCGCACCTGGCTCATGTGCGCCAATAGCTCGCGAATCCCGCCAAACTCCCGCACCCATTTGGAGGCGGTGCGCGGACCCACGCCGGGCACACCCGGCAGGTTGTCGGACGCGTCGCCCACGAGCGCCACCCAACTCGGCAGCTGCTCGGGCCGCACGAGGAAGCGCTCGTGCACCCGCGCGATGTCGTAGATGCTCGGCTTTTGCCCGCGCGCGCCGAGGAACAGGATCCGAACGTCGGCACGCGCCACCTGAAGCAGATCTCGATCGCCGCTCAGCACCAGCACCTGGTGCCCTGCCCCAGCTGGCACGGCACCGTCTACCGACGCGAGCTGCGCCGCTAACGTCGCCAGCACGTCGTCCGCTTCCACTCCCGGCACCTGATACACGGGCACACCAAAGGCCGCGAGGAGCTGGCGGAGGCGACCGAATTGCGCGACGAGCGGGCTCGGCGTCGCGTCTCGAGTGCCTTTGTAGCTCGCGAAGCGCTCGTGTCGAAAGGTCTTCTGGGGAGCGTCCACCGCAAACGCCAGTTGCGCCGGTGCGTAGTCTTTCAGCTCCTTGAGCAGCGCTGCACAAAAACCATACACGGCGGAGGTGGGCTCACCGCTCGCGGTGTTCATCTCCGGCAGCGCGTGATAGGCCCGAAAGAACAGGGAGTACGTGTCGACCAGCAGGACTTGGCGTTCCACGCTCAAAAACGTAGCCTAGATCGCGGCGAAAAAAGCGCACATGCGCAGGAATGCAGCGGGAAGGCTGTGCAACATGCCGACGGAAATAAAGGCAGGCGGGTATCCGGTCTCGGAAAGGACGCCAATCCAGACCGAAAAACGCATGCCCGATGCGCAAGAATCTACTCGATCAGCGGCGTCTCACGCACCAAGAGTGCGCGGCAAAAAAACGTGAAGCGGGTCTCAAATCAAAGACATGGCGCGAAAGCCGGCGCGTCTACACCAAGCTGCGCGCCTTCCGGGCTGGCATCGAAGGGACCCTCTCCTCTCTAAAACGGACATTCGGCTTGGACGGTGCATTGCAGCGTTCTGGCGTGCAACCTACGGGTGATGGCTCGCCGAGTCCTGCGCGTGCCTGAAACTCGCCCATCGATGCTTGGGCGCTACCGCGAGCGCAACGGACGCGTGCTTGCCGTTGTTTGGGGTGCAAACAACTCCCCGACGCGCGGCACCCCCTCACAGCGAGTGAATCCGTTGTTTGGGTGCGAAAAAAACGAGCCTCGCGCGGCAGCGCAGCACTTCTGAGGTCTGTGGCACGCTCGTCAGCCCGATAGGCGCCCGGCCGCAGCTGCGGCATTCTCCCAAGAATCCGGCATTTTTCGCCGCGATCTGGACTATTCGAGCGTGCTTCGCGAGGCGTCGCTGTGCGCCGCCGGCCTCTGCCGTTACGCGATCAACGCACCCGGCGGATCTCGTCGTTGAGCCTGGGCTGGCCTGAGCGCCCGGGGCTCGCCGGTGCGGCGGTGCCGCGAAGGGCACGAGGTGGAGGCTCAGCTGCAGGCGCGGCAGGCGCCTGCCGAGCTCCAGCGTGCGCCGCGGTTGAAGGCGGCTGCGCGGTTGAAGGCGGCTGCGCGGTCGAAGGCGGCGCGGTCGAAGGCGGCGCCGCAGCGGGAACCTGTTCGGCGGAGGTCGAGGGGGCCAGCTCGGCCAACGAGGAATCGTGAGCTCCGGCTTGCCAGCGCCTGCCGCTCTGGACGCGCGCTCGCAGCGGCTTAGTGATGACGGCGTACGACGCCAGGTCCGGGGGACGCAGGCTCTCGACGCCCACGCTCACGAGCGGCTTGGTCGAGCGCAGGCTCTTCATCGACCAGAGCGCGAGCCCGAAGGAAAGCGCCACGACGAACGCGATCGTGAGCGCCTTGGGCTCGACCTTGCGCCGCCCGATGCCGAGCCCCACGGACGTATTCGACTGTGTATTCGACTGTGTATTCGACACCCGGCGCGGCAGCGGCTCGGGCAATGGGGCTGGCTCGACAGCTGCCGGCACGACTCCGGGCAAAGGCACATCGGTCGCCTCCCCCGACACGGTTGCCGCACCGGTTGCGGCAGTTGCCGCCGCCAGACCCGGCGTAGACAAGCCGGCAAGGGCCGCGGCGAGCTCCGGGGCAGACTGAAAGCGCAGGGCCCGGTCTCTGGCCACCGACTTGGCAAACCACGCGTCAAACGCGCTGGGCAGAGGCAGGCTCGATTGCCGTGACGGCACGGGCAACGGGTCCATACAAATACGCAGCAACAAGTCGCCGAGCACGTCACCCTCGAACGGTACTTTGCCGACCAGACACTCGTAGGCGATCACACCGAGCGACCACAAGTCGGTGCGATGATCGATGTTCTTCAGGCCACGGCACTGCTCCGGGCTCATGTAGCTCGGCGTCCCGAGCATGTGACCCGTGCGAGTCTGCATGCTGACCGTTACGTCACCGCGCATGGACTTGGCGATCCCGAAATCGACGACCTTCGTCACCACCCCCTCGCCTTCGCCGCAGAGGAAAATGTTCTCCGGCTTCAGATCGCGGTGAATCAGCCCTTGCTCGTGGACCAGCGCCATCGCCGAACACACGTCACGCAGGATGCGAGTCGTCTCTCCCAGCGAGAGGCGACCCTGCTGATCCAACCGCCGCCCCAGCGTCTGCCCATGCAAGAGCTCCATCACCAGGTAGGCACTGTCGGCATCGGAGCCGAAGTCGAGCACCTGAACCACGTGCGGGCTTCGGAGCCCCGCCAGCGTCTTCGCCTCGCGCAAGAAGCGCGCGAGGTTGAACTCTAGGCGCGCGATCTCGGGATCGATGATTTTGATCGCTACCTGAGAGTGCAAAATCAAATGCTCGGCCTTCCAGACCGAGCCCATGCCGCCCTCTCCCAGCTGCTCGAGCAGCTGGTAGCGCCCTGCTAGCACTGCGCCGTGCTTGCTCTCTGCCGCCACCGAAGGACTTTAGCGAATTGTTCCCGCCGCTGTCAGCAATCACGCGTCGGACGCTGCACTTCTCGGCCGGGTGATGTGAACGGTTTCCGCCGATGCAGCGGCGCGGGGTGCCCCGCGCCGAGCTCGCGCGCTCAGTTCGCTTCGTTCGTCGCGTCGTCGAGCGCTCAGGCCTCACGTCTAAGCCTTGGTTTACACGAGACTAAGCCCTGTTTGACGCGAGGCGCGCGGCGGCGCCGAGCGCTGAAATGCCGCCGAGCGAGCTCACGACGCGGTGAGAGCACCCGCTCGAGGACGCCGGGAGCGCTCCTTTGTCGCAGCGCGTGAGCTCCCGAGGCGTCGAATCACCCAAAGCCCTGTGGCAGGATGGATGAACATCGGCCTCTCACGAAAAAACCGGGCCTTGCCGCGACGCCGAGCACTATGACTCGCCCCTGGCGGAGTAAATGCCCGGGCACTGTTTCTCGGAGGTCTCCGAGTAAATGGCTGGGCGCCGTCGCTAGCCAGCGCGGGAATCCGGCGCTCGCTCCAGCCGATTATCCAGTGCACGTACTACGATCACCGCGCTCGGCAGCGGCGACGCGCTCACTGCGGTGAGCGACGCCGGATGTGCGGGAAGCGCGCTCGACAGGCCGCGTCGTGCGGGATGCACGTACCTGACCATTCATCGCATCTCGCCACGCGAACCCTGCTCGTCGCTCGGTCGGCTCACGCCGCCATCGGCTCGCGCTCGTGAGCGGCAGACCCCCAGTGGCGGACAAACAACGCGATGCCACAGCAGCCGGCGGCGAACCAGCCCCACGAGGTCAGGTGCCGGTGCTCGATCAGCCAGCCCGAGATCGGGGCAGCAGTAATGCTAGCGAGGGAAGAGAGGCTCTGCATGAGCCCGAGCGCCACGCCGCGCTCGGCGTCGGGCACCACTTGGGTGACGATGCTGGTGAGGCTCGGGCGGATCACCGAATTGCCCACCGAAGAGAGCCCCACAGCGACGAGGAGCGGCCAGAGCGGCTCGACGTAGCCGAGCAGGGCGTACCCGGCGCCGAGGGACAAAAGGCCCATCCCCACCAGGCGCGGCTCCTTGAAGATGCGCACGGCGGGACCGATTAGCCCGCCCTGAATGATGATGCCGAGCAGCCCGGAGAAGGCGAACAAGAGACCGATCTCCCAGGGCGTGAAGGGGTGGTTGTCCCAGGTGTAACGGCGCTCGGCAAACAGGGCAAAGCCGCTGAGGAACATGTAGAACGCCATCTGATAAAAGAAGAACTCCCCGAGCACGCCGCCTAGCACCGGGCGCCGGAAGTACTCGGCGTAACTCCCCCAGTCGAGCACGCCAAGGCGCCGCCCCGCCGGCAAATCTGCGCCGCTCACCTGCTTGGACCCGAGGGCTTTGCCATCTGCAGGCAAGAGCGTGTAGGTGCAGACGATGCTGGTGAGCGAGAGGCCCGCGGCGGCATACAAGGGCACGCTCAAGCCGTACGGGGAGAGGAACGCCGTCACCGCCGGTCCGAGCAAGAAGCCGATCCCGAAGGCGATCCCGATCAGCGCGAAGGCGCGCGTACGCCGCTCCGGCGGAGTATTGTCGGCGATGTAGGCCTGCGCCACGCTCAGGTTACCAGCGGTCAAGCCGTCCAGAATGCGGCCCACGAAGATCATCCAGAGCGAGTGCGCTCCGGCAATCATCAAGAAACCGAGCAGCGTACCCGCCTGACTCATGAGCAGCACCCGCCGCCGACCGACCCGGTCCGATAGGTTGCCGAGCACGGGGCCAGCAAACAGCTGGCACGCAGAGTAGACGGGGACGATCAACGCGGCGACCAGAGCCGATGCACCAAAGCTTTCGCCGTATACGGGCAAGAGCGGCAACACGATCGTGAGCCCGAGCACGTCCACGAGCACGATTAAGAAGATCGGAAGCAGCGACACGCGCGGCGCCGAAGGTTCTGGGTTTGAAGAATCGGTGGTCACGACGGAGTCATTGCCGTTGAGCGCGCACGGCACAAGAGCCTGCTGTCGCCGAGCCGGCGGCCGGCTCCTGGGCCCGCCGCGGCTGAGCACAGCGCGATCGAGGCGAAGTGAAGCTGCGCGTTCGTTCGAGGCGCACGCCCTGCTCGACAAGCCGAGCGTCGAGGTGACAAGCTGCGCCCAGACGATTTCCGTTTCCGTCGTGATCGAGGAGCTTTCTGGCCGCCCGCACCGACCCTGGCATTCCCAAAAACACTCACGCGAATCAACGAGCGTATCGCTACTACGACATCGTGCTGGGTGGCTTCGTGGCTGTACTTTTGTGCTCCAACTTGATTGGTGTCGGCAAAACCGTCAGCCTCGTCTTGCCGTTGGGCATCCCGATCGCGTTCGGCGCCGGTAACTTGTTCTTTCCACTTTCTTACATCTTTGGCGACGTGCTGACGGAGGTGTACGGCTACGCTCGGGCGCGTCGTGCCATCTGGTGTGGCTCAGGCGCGCTGCTCTTCGCGGCGATGATGAGCCATCTCATCATCGCCATGCCGGCTGATCCCAGCGAGCCGTATAATCAAAGCCTACAGCCAGCGCTGGAGGTCGTCTTCGGCTCCACTTGGCGCATCGTGCTCGCATCGATCGCCGCTTTCTGGGTGGGCGATTTCGTCAACTCTTACGTGCTCGCGAAGATGAAGGTCCGCACGGGAGGCCGCATGCTCTGGGCCCGCACGATCGGCTCGACCATCTTCGGTCAGCTCGTCGATAGCCTGGTATTTTATCCCATCGCCTTCTTCGGCGTCTGGACAACGAGCACCCTGTTCCGGATCATCGTCTTCAACTGGTGCCTGAAGGTGCTGGTCGAAGTCGTCTTCACGCCGCTCACGTATCTGGTGGTGAACGCCCTCAAACGCGCCGAGGGCGAAGACCACTTCGATGTCGGCACGAATTTTACCCCTTTTTCGCTGGAGTGAACCCAGCAAGGACTCGAGAAGGCGATGGCTCATACAGAAGCACCACAGTTCGGGGTTCCTGCGGGTTTCAGCGCCGACCGCGCGCGAGTCGCTGCAGTAAAGGAGCGGCTCAGCGCTGCAGGAGTGCGGAGCTGCCTGGCGACGTTCGTTGACGTCTATGGCATCCCCAAGGCCAAAGTCACGCCCATCGAGTCGTTCGAGCACATGTGTAACGGGAGTGAGCTGTACACGGTGGGTGCTTGTGAAGGCATGGGCCTCGCTGGTCCTCAGGAGGACGAGTGCGCGACGGTACCCGACCTCGACACGGCGCTGGTCCTGCCCTGGGACAAGTCAAAGGCGTGGTTCAGCAGCGACCTTTATTACCATGGCGAGGCTTATCAGGGAGACGCGCGGGGGATCCTGCGGCGTACCCTGGCCCGGGCAAAGGCGCTGGGCTATCGCTTCAATCTCGGCATCGAGCCCGAGTTCTACGTGCTCAGAGTAGATGACGCAGGGAAGCTTTCGCCGATCACCCGCACTCGCTTCAAAGGCCCCAACGCCTGTTATGACCTGGCGTTGGCGACCGAGTCTGACGCGTTCCTCGAGCCCCTGTCTCGGTACATCACGGAGCTCGACTGGGGCCTCTATTCTTATGACCAGGAGTGCGGGCGCGGGCAGTACGAGTTCGATTTCGGCTATAGCGACGCCCTGACGATGGCTGATCGCTTCGTCTTCTTGCGCTTCATGGCCAAGAAGGTCGCCGAGCAGATCGGCGCTATCGTAAGCTTCATGCCGAAGCCGTTTTCAGACGACTTTCGCAACGGCGCCCATTTCAACATGTCGCTCGCTGACGACAAGACGGGGGTCAACTTGTTCGAGCCGAGCGCCGCAGGGCCGCGGGAGCTCGCTAGCCGCTACGGCGTCAACTGTTCGGACCTCGCCCTGCACTTCATTGCGGGGCTCAAGGCGCATGCCGGCGCCATCACGGCCGTGACCTGTCCGAGCTATAACTCGTACCAGGGCCTGATCGCGCAGGGTGACCTCGCCGATTTTTCCTGGGCGCCCGTGCTGGTGACGTGGGGTAAGAATAACCGCAGCGCGATGCTGCGCTTGCCGGGCAACCGCCACTGCATCGAGAACCGCGCGGTCGACATGTCCGCCAACCCGTACCTGGCTGCCGCCATCTCGCTCGCCGCGGGGCTGGACGGCATCGAGCGCAAGCTCGACCCCGGAGCTCCGCTCAACGACGACTTGTACCGGCGCGGCAAACGGGAGCTAAAGGCGGCCGGCATCGACCTCTTACCTCGCACGCTGCTGCACGCGCTCGAGGCATTCGAGGCCGATCCCATTAGCCTCGTCGCCTTCGGCGAGATGTACAAGGGCGTGTACCTGGCGCACAAGACGCGCGAGTGGGAGCGCAGCTTCTACGCAGTCTCCGAGGAGCAGCGGGCCTTTCATCTCACATTCATTTGAGCGGCTCACATGAGCGTAGCATCGAGCGCCACCGACAGCGCCGAGCTCAACGAAAGGCGATGTCGTCGAGCCAGAGCGTCCCCGAGTGGCACTCTCCGTCGTGGACGTCGGGCGGAGCATCCACGCGGAAAGCCACTCCGTCGGCCATGGCCAAGCAAGCACTGACGGCTGTCGCGCGGGGCGAGGTCGCGCTCGTCTCTCGTAAATCAGAGAATGGGAGCATGCTCGCGGCCCAGGTCGGCGACATGGGGACCGACAGCTCGAATTGAGGCACGTAGTCCTGACGAAGGCGCCGGCAGGTCACCTGGAAAATGAGGGTCCGCGCTTTCTTGCACTGGGGCTGCTCGGAGCTGCCTGCCTCGAACCGATGTGAAAAAACCAGGCGCGAATAGTTGGACAGGTCGATGGGGCCGGGGTTCGCCACGGACCTGACTCCGGCACCGGGGTGGTCGAGTTGGCCATTTTGCGTGTCCTCGACGCGCCACGGCATTTCGAGGCTGCCCTGGCTGGCGCGGCCCTCTCCCAGGTTCAAATCGAGGGCGCGGCCGCTCGGGTTGTACGTGAACGACTCCCAGTTGTTCAGGCCGCCTTGGTGCGGTACCCCATCGCCATCTTCGAAATCGTCAACCAGGAGCGCCACAGGCCCGGGCTGAATCGCCTGGACCAAAGTGGACGGGGAGGCGACAAGCGCCGAGGCGCGAGCCGTCGCAGGCGCCTCCACGGGTGCGGGGCCCAGGGGCTCGGCTGCCGCGGAAGAGGAGGCCCGACCTGGATTCTCGGGCACTTCTCGCGGGACATCTCGTGAAACTGCGACGTCGCCCGCGGGTGCTGGCCGGAAAGCTACCCAGAGCAGGGCGCCGAGCTCGAGCGCCGCGACGCCCAGGGCACCGAGGGCGATCGAACGCCAACGGAACCTCGGCTGACCCGACCACGGCGGTTCCTGCGAGGGGGCGAGCGATTGCCACGCGGGCGAAGGTGAGGGCGAAGGCGAAGGTGTGAATGCCGGAACGATGGCGCGTTGGGTTAGACCCGTGATGCGCCGCTCGCTCCCCGGCCACCCAAAGCTCGGGCTGGTACGATCCGTCATGCTGCCGAGCACATGAAAGAGCTCCAACAGATTCTGTGCTCGATGCTCCGGATCCCGAACCAACATGTGAGCAATGACATCCGCCAGAGTCCGCGGCACCGAGGGCACCCTGCGCTCGATGGGCAGGATGGTCCACGGCGCCGGGTCCGCGCCGCTGGGCGTCAGATTGGCGGATTCTACAGGCCTCGCGCCGCTCAGGCACTCGTAGGCGATGACGCCGAGGGCCCAGATATCGGCGCGATGATCGATGGTCCGCTCGGGCTCGGCTTGCTCGGGCGCGCGATAGCTCGACGTGACCTGCAGCGACCCCGCCCCGACTCGCACACTCGGCGCTGGTTGGCTCTCAGCGACCCATTTCGCCACACCGAAGTCGAGCACCTTCACCGCCGGCACGGGGCCATCCCCCTGCCACAAGAAGATGCTGGAGGGCTCCAGCTGCCCGTGCACGATGCCGCGCGCATGTGCCGTTCCGATCGCGGACACCACCGGCAACAGCAGCGCGGCGGTGTCCTGCACCGACAGCTTGGGCTTTTTCGAGAGCTTTTGGGCGAGGGTCTCGCCTCGAAGCAGCTCCATCACGAGCAGCGGGGGTTCGCCCGCTCGATCGACCACGTCGCAGACCTCGACCACGTTCGGATGCTCGACTACGCACGTGTTCTTTGCCTCGAGCACGAAGCGTGCGCGAACGCTTTCCGAGACCTCGGCACCCGGCACCGACTCGAGCTGCCGAATGGCCACGCGGCGCCCGGTCGGCAAATGCGTCGCCGCCCATACGCCTCCGGCGTTGCCCTCACCGAGGGGACCATCCAGCCGATAGCGACCCGCAAGGGCCAAACCCACTACCCACGTCAAGACGACGGAGTATAGCCGATCGGGCTCCTCGGGCGGGGTCAGAAAACTCAGCGCTTGAGCCGATACCCGGTCCTGAAAATCCACACGACGACCAGCAGGCACAGCCCGAAGAAGCCGATGGTCATGGCCAGACTGGCCCCCACCCCCACGTCCGCCGTCTCGTAAAAGCTCCAGCGAAAGCCGCTGATCAGGTAGACGACCGGATTAAACAAGCTGACGGTGCGCCAGACGGGCGGCAGCATGTCGATGGAGTAGAATGCGCCACCGAGGAACGTGAGCGGCGTAATCACCAACATCGGGATAAATTGGAGCTGCTCGAACCCGTCGGCGAGCAAGCCGATGATGAAGCCGAACAGGCTGAAGGTCGCCGAAGTGAGCACCAGGAAGGCGACCATCCACACCGGGTGGGCGATCTGGATCGGCACACATGCCGCCGCGGTGATCAAGATGATGAGCCCGAGCGCGATCGATTTGGTCGCCGCAGCGCCCACGTAAGCCAACGTGATCTCGAGCGCGGAGACCGGGGCAGACAAGATTTCGTAAATCGTGCCAGTGAATTTTGGAAAGTAGATGCCAAAGGAGGCGTTGGAGATGCTCTGGGTGAGCAAAGACAACATGATCAGGCCCGGCACGATGAAGGCGCCGTAGGTGACACCATCGATGGCGGTCATGCGCGAGCCGATGGCGCCGCCGAACACCACGAAGTACAAGGCGGTGGTGATCACGGGGGTCACGACGCTCTGCAAAAGCGTCCTCAGAGCGCGCGCCATCTCGAACTTGTAGATCGCCCAAACGCCGCGATGGTTGAAGCGAACACCGGCTGCGGCTGTGCTCATCGGTCGCTGCTCACTAGGCTGACAAAGATGTCCTCCAGCGAGCTCTTCTTCGTGTTCAGGTCCTTGAATCCGATGCCGAGATCGCTCATCTGACGCAGCAAGAGGGGCACGCCGGTACTCTCCTCGCTCTGATCGAAGGTGTAAGCGAGCTCCGTGCCCTGTGCCTCGAGCGCGAGCGTGAAACGCGCCAGCTCCGGCGGGATCTGCTGGAGAGAGCGCGACAGGGTCAGGGTCAGCCGTTTCTTGCCTAGCTTCTTCATCAGCTCCGTCTTCGCCTCCGCCAGGATGATCTGCCCCTTGTCGATCACGCCGACTCTATCCGCCATCTCTTCCGCCTCTTCGATGTAGTGCGTGGTCAGGATAATCGTCACGCCCTTGTCGCGCAGGCCGCGCACCAGGCTCCACATGCTGCGGCGCAGCTCGACGTCGACCCCCGCTGTCGGCTCATCCAGAAATAGGATCTCGGGCTCGTGAGCCAGGGCCTTCGCGATCATGGTTCGCCGCTTCATCCCGCCTGAAAGCGTCATGATTCTGCTGTCACGCTTGTCCCAGAGCGACAGGTCCTTCAGCACCTTCTCGACGAACGCGGCGTTCGGCGGGGAACCAAACAAACCGCGACTAAAGCTCACCGTCGCCCAGACGGTTTCGAAGGCATCGGTAGTCAACTCCTGTGGCACGAGCCCGACGAGCGAGCGAGCGGCGCGATACTGCCGGGCGATATCATGGCCTGCCACGAGAACGCTCCCCGACGTCGGCGTAACGATGCCGCACACGATGTTGATCAGCGTCGTTTTGCCGGCGCCGTTCGGGCCGAGCAACGCGAAGATCTCTCCCTTCTGAATGGCGAGGTCCACGCCGGAGAGGGCGCGGTAGCCAGAGGCATAGGTCTTCGTCAGCTTGGAGATGGAGATGATCGGCGGCATCGGTGCGAGCTTCCCGGCAGGCGTTGGACCGGCGCCCGGCAAGGGCCACGCTGTAGTGCGCCGAATCCACGGAAGCGAAGGTAATTTCCCCGCCCTTCGTTCGGGCCCCGGCGAAGCCTCCGGCCGGACGGCGGTCGGCGGAGGCTCCGCGACCGAAGGGCCGGCGGTGCCGAGCCTGATCCCCTGCGACACTGGCGCGCTGGTGGGCACGCTTCACGTCTCGCGTCCCACCCGCGCGCGGAGCTCACACGCTGCGCTCGCGAGCGATGAACGACTCATCGACATCGATAGATCAGCGTCGATGTTCGAGCGCGGCGACTGCCAGCGTTGAACGTCGCGCGCGCTGCGCTGTCATTTGGCGCCACGTTCAACCCGCTTGCTAGCGACATCGCCACGACCGTCCGTCCATAGACGCATGGGAGAAACGCGACTCGGACCGATATTGTATGCGCGACAAGCAACGGATGGTGACTGGCGTTTTGCGATAGGGCTTTACATCGGGCAGCTCGCTCCCGGGGAGTTGGACGAGATCAAGGTGGTGGTCGACGGACAGCCGGTGCCCTCTACCCAGCGCACGCTGCTCGCGGACTTTCGATACCTAGGTGGCCCCGCCGGGGGGATGTACGTGCGCTGGGAGGTGAGCGTGGAACGCGGCGCAGCCACCCGCTCCATCTCCTATTCAATCCAGGGTGCGGGCCTACACCACGAGGTCGATGAGGTGCGCATCCCGGGGCGAGCCGAGCTGCCGCGGCTGGCCTTTTTCTCGTGCAACGGCGTGAGCAGCGGCAAGCTCTGGCGCAACCTGAAGAACCCATTCGCGCTGTGGGAGCAGCTCGTCGGGGACGCCAAGGGCTTCGACGTCTTGATCGGCGGCGGCGATCAGATTTACGCCGACTCACTGTGGGATACGCCTTATCTCGCGCCCTATGAGCAGCACCTCGCGTCGGGCGGCGACACCGCTCACAATCTCGAGTTGCCCGCCGAGCTGTCACACCAGATTCTAGCGGGCTACGTCGGGTTGTATCTCGAGCGTTGGGGGCGCGCTCCGATGGCGAAGGCGCTGGCCCGCATCCCCGGCCTCTACACCTGGGATGATCACGACATCTTCGATGGCTGGGGCTCGCACGGAGAGGAGCTGCAAAATTCAAAGATTTATCTCACGGTCTTCGAGCAGGCGGCCAAGGCCTTCAGCTGCTTTCAGCTCGCACGCGAGCAAGCCCTGCCCCCTCCGTTCCTTCAAACCCTGACCTTCAGCGGCGGCCCACTCGGCAAAAACACGCTCGACGTGGTGTTGCCCGACACACGCTCACAACGCACCGAGCGTCAGGTGATGGCCTCGGGGCAATGGAAGATGCTCAAGGATTGGCTGCAAGCGCGAGAAGGCGCGACCGCAAACGGCGGCGTTCGGCACCTGCTCTTCGTGGCGCCCATCCCCGTCGTCTACATGCGCATGCGCGCCGGCAGCGAGAGCCTCGGCGGTCTCGCCGGCTTGCGTGACGACTTGATCGACCAATGGGAAAGCGGCAGACATCGCGGCGAGCGCGCCCGCCTGATCATGACCTTGCTGGAACACCAGAACCTGTCCAATTCGGCCGTCACCATCGTCTCGGGGGACGTGCACCTCGGCGCGCGAGCGCTGATTCGTTCGCGCAACCCGCTGCACGTCTTGCCTGGGCACACGGAGGCGCAGATCGAACAGATCACGTCGTCGGGCATCGTGCACCCTCCGCCGTCGTGGCTCCAATATTTGGGGCTTCGCACGCTCGGTAACGTCGGCCCCGATGACCTCGGTTGTCAGGTCGAAACGGAGCTGCTGCCGGTCGGCGGTGAGCCGTTCTTGCTCAGCCGGAATTGGCTGTCGATAGACTTCGACCGCGCCGACCAACGGCGTGACCTCGGAAGGATGTGGCTGGCGTGGCGCACCACCGACGTGGAGCCACCGCAGACGCAGGTCGTGGTTCTGCCACCGCCGCCCGCAACTTAGCCGCGGCTGTTGCCGCCCACCAAGGAATCCACCCGGCTTCGACGAGTGTGTCGCTCTTCTGCGCGCCGGCCCGGCCCTCTGAGCAACTTTCGGCCTTTGAGCACTCTGGCGCAGGTCTGAGCGGTGGTTAACCTCGGTCGGTGATGTCGACTCCAAAACCCCTGGCCTGCGTCGAGCTCAGGTCGGCTGCGACGCGCCGCATCTGGGGCCATTTGACGAATCCCTTGGCCTGCGCCGTGGCGCTTTCGCTCACCGTGCTGCTGGGCAGCGCGGGCTGCGTGAGCTCACGCGCGTTCGTTCCCGGGGAACACGTGACGGCCTTTAGCCCCGAAGGGGAGCATTACGCCGCGGAATACGAGATCGCGGATTCCGGCCATTCGCTTGCGGAAGTGAAGGTCTGGTCACGAGGCGCCTCGCGGGACGGGTCGGGTGAATCCACGCTCATCCACGTCGGCTTCGAGGTGAACAACCAATCCGATAACGCGCTGCGCTTCGAACCGAAGCAGCTCTACCTCGACGAGGTCGGTGCGCGCCAACCCACACCTGTCAAGGCCGCGCGTGTCGACGGCGATTCGCGGGTACAGCCCGGGCAGAACGCCGAGATCGACGTCTGGTTCGAGCTGCCGGGCGACATCTGGCCGAGCGACGTGGCGGGTTATCGCGTCGACTGGACAGTGACGAATGGCCACCGCTATTCGCAGCAGACGCCGTTCTTCCACGCCGTAAACCGGCGCGATCCGGACCCCTTGTACGGCTATTCGGCGCCCTACTACGGCGTCTACTATGGCGGCTACTCCGCCTGGCCTTATCGGTACCGCAGCTGGCCACCCCCGCGGCGCTACCGGCGCTACTACTAACCAGGCTCATGCGGGCTCGCGGGCTCGCGGGCTCGCGCCCGGCTCCGTCGGCTTCCCGCAACCTGGTCCATCAGTCTAAATACTGGAAATCTTGACACACAGGCGGACTCCCAGTCCTATCGGCCTGCTGTGCTGCGCGTCCCCGACAAGGAACCTTGCATCGAGCCAGCAAGGGGTTGGGGCAGGTGGAGCAAGGCGCGATGCGGCGTGGTCGCCCTCGCTGGCGTGTTCGCCCCGCAGTTTGTCTTCGCGCAAGATCCCGGGTTGAGCATCGACACGGGCTCACCCGATGCGCTGTGTCCCGAGCTGGCTAGCACTCGCGATGCGGTGCGCCGGCGCCTGGGAGAGCTGATCGTGCCGAGCGGGTCGGGCTGGCGAGCCCGCTACACCATAGGCCATGCTCCGGCAGGCACGCCCAGAGACTTCGTGCGGCTGGAGCTGTTCGGGCCCGAAGGGGCGCTGCAGCTCTCGCGCGATTTGCCGCTCGAAGGCGAGTCGTGCAGCACCATGGCGGAGGTCATCGCGCTGGTGCTCGATCGGTACTTTCGCGCGCTGCTCTCGCGCGAGCCCGCTGCCGCGAGCGACCAGGCCGCCAGCGACAGTGCTTCCCGCGACAGTGCTTCCCGCGACATCGGCGACGCCGCGCAGCGGCCGGCCACGCCCACAGCGTCAGAGCCAGCTCCAGCTCCGAACCCGTCGGGCGCTCGCGTGGGGGCAACACCCGCCGCGCCGGCCGCGCCCATCGCTCCCGCGTCCGCCACACCCCCCCTCGCAGAGCGGTCTACGCCGGCCGAGCCCCAGGCGCCGAACAGGGCCGGGCTCCAGTACATGGGGATCGAAGTGGCGCTTCGTAAGGTGGACCGCCCGTCGCTCGGCGCGCGCGCTCTGCTCGAGCTCTGGCCCCGGACCTACGCCGGCGTGGCGCTGCTGGTGGGACTGCTCGAAGACAGCCAAGAGCTGCCCGACGGCGGCGACGTCCGCAGCCGCGAGGCGACAGTGCGCGGATTTCTGGCTTGGGGTCCAGACTTGGGGCCCGTTCGGTTTTACGTCGGGCCCGGCTTGAGCCTCGACGTCGCGCGGGGCGCCGGGAGCGGTTTGCCCGAAAGTAGCGCCGGTTACCGTGCCACCGGGGGGGCGGGGATGGACGTGGGGCTGCTCTGGGGAACTCAGGCCTCCTGGTCCGTCAGCGTAAACGCCGCGCTCGACGTTTCGATTGCCGAGCTGGGTGGCCGGTTCGTCGTGGAGGACACCGAGGTTCTCCCGCCGGACCTCGTTCGTGGCTGGTTCGGGATTGGTATAGGCTACGTGTTCGGGCTTTGAAGAAATTGTCCCTTCGCTACTTTTGAGATGAAGGTCCGATGAAACCCAGGCTCTAAGAGAACGGCATGGTACGCGCTCTCGTCAGTTCGCTGGCCGAGGTGGAAGCCGAGGTGGAAGCTTCACCGGCACCGCCGCTGCTGCGATGCGTGGAGGGCGATACGAAAGCTTGGCGACAGCTGCACCGCCAGTACTACCCCATCGCGGCCGCCTTCTTGCGCAAGCTTGGCGTCGACCCGCGCGATCTGGACGACGCTTGCCAAGAAGTATTCCTGCAAATGTTCCGCTATCTGGCGAGCTTCCGCGGCGAAGCGGATCCCAAGACGTGGCTCTACCGGCTGTGCATCACCCAGGCGCGCCGAGCGCGGCTGCGCCATCGGGTCACGCACGCGTTGCAGCAGGTGCTGTCCATGCTGCCCCAGGATGCGTTCGTATCCAGCCCCGGCTTCTGTGAGCAGCACGCGCGGCACCGGATCGACGCCGCGTTAGCGCAGCTCTCGGATAAGGAACGCAGCGTGTTCGTTCTGTACGAGATGGAAGGCGTGCCCGGCAAGCAGGTCGCCGAGATCCTCGGCTGCAAGGAGGCCACGCTCTGGCGGCGGCTGCACTACGCGCGGCAGGTTTTCCGGCGTGCTTTGGAAGCCTCGGAGTATGAACCATGAGCGACCCACCGGCATGGTCCAGGCCGCCGCGGCTCAGCAGCAATGGGCAGCTCTCCGAGCTGTTGGAGCGCGCGAACGCCGAGTACCGGACGGGGCTGGACGAGCCCGGCGCGTTCGTGCGCCTCTCCGAGCGTCTGCGCGCGCGAGAGCCTGAACGGGGCGTCTGGAAACGCGGAGCGTTGGCGATCGCCGCGCTCGCCTGCGTCGGCCTCTCAGCGTGGTGGTGGCTCCCCGTTTCCACGGGGTCAGAAGTCGCTTTTGGCCCCGAACTGTCGACGCCAAAGCAGGGAGCCGGGCCCGGTGCGGAGCGGAATCGCGCCAGCGGGCCGCTGCGCGTCGGCAGTGACGAGGTCCCGGGCGAGCTGGTCGAGCGTGGCGCCTCTGGCGACATGGAGGGTCCGGGGCTGCCAGGCCGTCATGAAGGTCCAGCGAGTACGGGCGAGCGCGGCGCTCGCGTGCCGCTGCCCGCTGCAAGTGCAACGGAGAGAACGACCGAGTCGCTCGGCGTCGGGCTAGAGGCACCGAGCAGCGCGCCGGACGAAGGCGAGGTCGGTGCCGCCGGGCATCCGGAGTCGATGCCGCGCCGAGATTGCCTCGAGCTCGCCAACCAGGGTGAATACCGAGCGGCAGAGCAGTGCTTTGGCGAGCGCGCGACGGGCGCTGGCTTGAGCGCGGAGATGGCCTTGTACGAAAAGGCCCGGCTGCGGCGCGACGTCCTGCACGACGCCCGCGGCGCGCTCGAGGCCTTGAACGAGCACCGCGTGCGCTTCCCTCAGGGCTCGCTCAGACCCGAGGTCAATCTATCTCGGGTCGAGCTGCTCGCGGAGCTCGGCCACGGTCGCGAAGCGCTGCGTGAAAGCGAAGCGCTGCTCGCGTCCCCGACGGGTAAGGAGCGAGCTGCGGAGCTCCACGTGTTGCGCGGTAACGTGTACCGGCGGGATCTATCGGACCTCCGCGCTGCCGACCGCGAATATGCACAGGCCGAACAGCTCGGTGGAGCGCTCGGCGCCGAGGCCAGCCAGTTGCGTGGCGCAGTTTTGGAAGCCCTGGGCGATGTGCCTGGCGCGCTCGCGGCCTATCGGCGCTACCTGAGCGTGGCAGGGCGTTCACGCAGCGCCGACGTGAGTCGTCGGGTCGAGCAGCTCAGCTCGAGCTCGGGGGGCGGGGATCTACCATGAGCCGAGGCTCGTCCCGCGGCGCTTGGCGCGCACTCATCAGCCTGGCGTGCGCGGGGCTGGCCGTCGCAGGTTGCGGGCGCGTCGAGCTCGGCTCGTACGCGGGCGCGTCCGGCGGCATGGGCGGCAGGGCCTCGAGATTTTGGATCCTACAGCCCGAAAGGACGGAGGAGATGCCGCCGGGTGCCGAAGCGGGGCTGTCTGGCTCGACTTCGGAGGACGTGAGAGATGCGGCGACGGATGCGGCGACGGATGCCGACCCGCGGGGTGACGCGGAGCCTCACGCTGACTCAGGCGCATCGGGTCGGCCCTCTTGCGTCGGCGCTCCTCGCTGCGGCGTCGAAGGCGACGACTGCTGCGCGCAGCTGCTCGTGCCGGCGGGCTCGTTCGAGCTCGGCTCAGTTCAGGACGCGGGTACGCCAGCGACGCTCGAGAGCTTCTATCTCGACAAGTACGAGGTCACCGCAGGACGTTTCGGGCGGTTCTTGGCCGCCTATGACGACTGGCATGCGGCGGGCAACCCACGCCAGGGCGCGGGCCAATACAACTCCGATCCCGAGACGGGCTGGCAAGCGCGCTGGGACACGGCGCTCGCTGCGAACGCGGCCGAGCTGAGGATCAACTCGAGCGCGTGCTCGAGCTCCCCGTACGCCACGCTCGGCCCCGACGCTGATCCCACCCTGCCTGCCAACTGCGTGTCCTGGTATGAGGCAGCGGCGTTTTGCACGTGGGACGGCGCACGCTTGCCCACGGAGGCGGAATGGGAATACGCGGCCGCGGGCGGCAACCAGCAGCGAACGTTTCCCTGGGGCGAGTCAGCCGGCGCACAGCCGCTGCCGGCGGTGTCGGCGCAGGTGATCTACAATTGCGGTCGCGACCTCGACAGCACCGAGCCCTGCGTCTCCAATTTGCCCGCGGTGGGCTCAGCGCCGCTCGGCGCAGCGCGCTGGCTGCATCGAGACATGGCGGGCTCGCTCTACGAGTGGGTGTTCGACGGCAGCGCCCTGTACCCCAGCGCCTGTTATAATTGCGCCCAGACCGGCATCGACTCGCCGCGCATGTTTCGCGGGGGCAGCTGGTACGACTTTTCGAGCTCGCACCTGCGAGCCACCGATCGCTCGGCAGCAGATCCGGCTTTGCGCCAACATTTCCTGGGCTTCCGGTGCGCCAGCACAGAGTGGAACCGAGCCTTGCGTTGAGCGAAGCGCAGGCGCCGATGCGCTGTTGAGCCCCACGCTAGCATCGCATCGCCCATCGGCCAGCCAGGCGTTTTCTCCTCGCGAACGTGAAAGGGTCATGAACGCTGGGGCGGCGAAACGCGCTCGACATCCGCGCGCGGTCAGGCTCGGTTCGACGTGTCGGGTCTCCGATCCGTGTGGCTCCCATGTTCAGGCTCGAGCTCATCGATGTCACCAAGCGCTACCCGGGCGTCACGGCCAACGACCGAGTCAACCTCCAGGTACTGCCCGGGGAGATCCACGCCGTGCTGGGCGAAAACGGGGCGGGCAAATCCACGTTGATGAAGGTCATCTGCGGCGCCGTGTCGCCGGACGAGGGCGAGATGCGTTGGAACGGCGCCCCCGCCAAGCTCGGCAGCCCGCGGGACGCCCGAGCCCTGGGCATCGCGATGGTGTTCCAGCACTTCTCGCTGTTCGAGAGCCTGACCGTCGCACAAAACGTCTGGCTGGGGCTGGCTCGCCGGAGCTCGCTCGCCGACGTCTCTGCCGAGATCCGTCGCGTGGGTAGCGAGTATGGGTTGCCGCTCGACCCGGAGCGGCCGGTGCACGGTCTTTCGGTGGGCGAACGGCAACGCGTCGAGACGCTGCGCGCGCTCCTCGCCAAACCCGAGCTGCTCATCCTCGACGAGCCGACGAGCGTGCTCACGCCGGCGGCGGTGACGCAGCTCTTCGAGACCTTGCGTCAACTGGCGGAGCGGGGCTGCTCGATCTTGTACATCAGCCACAAGCTCGCCGAGATCAAGGCCCTCTGCCACAGCTGCACGGTACTGCGTGGGGGCCGGGTCACGGGCAATGTCGACCCCCGGGGCGAGACGACGGGCAGCCTGGCACGGCTGATGATCGGTGACGACCCGCCCCGGCTCGAACGGCGCCCGCGGGCCCCAGGCGCGCCGGGGCTCGTGGTGGAGCAGCTCAGTCTGGACAAGAGCGATCCCTTCGGAACCGCGCTCCAGGCCATCAGTTTCACGGTGCATCAAGGCGAGGTGCTGGGCGTGGCGGGCGTCTCCGGTAACGGCCAGAAGGAGCTGCTCGCGGTGCTCTCCGGTGAGGACCCGCGCGCGCCGTCGGGTACGGTGCGGCTCAATGGCCACGACATCGGCGCGGCCAAGCCCGCGCGCAGGCGAGCGCTGGGCCTGAATTTCGTTCCCGAAGAGCGCCTTGGCCGCGCCACCGTGCCGACGCTGTCATTGGCCCACAATGCGCTGCTGACGCGGACGGAGCCGGTGCGCCGCGGTGGCTGGCTCGACATGTTGACCCTGTTCGAGCTCACGGGGCGCCTGATCGCTGAAAATCACGTCAAGGCCCGCGGCGCCGGGGCCACCGCAAAGAGCCTCTCGGGCGGCAATCTTCAGAAGTTCATCATGGCCCGGGAGATCGGCAGCCGCCCCCAATCCCTGATCGTGTCTCAGCCGACGTGGGGCGTGGACGTCGGCGCGTCCGCGCAGATTCGATCGCAGCTGCTCGCGCTCAGAGATGCAGGTTGTGCGGTGCTCGTCGTGAGCGAAGAGCTCGACGAGCTTTTTGAGATCTGTGATGCTCTGGTCGTGATCTCCGAGGGGCGCGTCTCGCCCCGCATGGATCTCGAGAGCGCCAGCGTCGCCCGAATCGGTGAATGGATGAGCGGGCTCTGGCCCGAAGCCGCTCCGAGTAACCCAGCCGCTCCGAGTAACCCAGCCCGAGGCGCCTCTCTTGTTTAGGCTGGAGGCGCGCGCCGAGCCATCGCGGCGGTTTGCCTACGCCTCGCCGTTGATAGCCCTCGCGCTCACGGTCGTGCTCTGTACGCTGATGTTTGCCTGGCTCGGCAAGGACCCGGTGCGCGGCCTAGAGCTATTCTTCGTGGAGCCTTTCCTCAGCAAGCGAGCGCTCGGGGAGCTCGCGATCAAGGCGACGCCGCTGCTCGCGATTGGGCTCGGCCTGTGTGTGTGTTTTAGGGCCAACGTCTGGAACATTGGCGCCGAGGGGCAGTTCATCATGGGGGCAGTGGCCGCGGGCGGGGTGGCGCTGACGGCGACGGAAGAGACGGGGAGGTACGTCGTGGTGCTGATTCTGCTCGCCGGCACGCTCGGGGGCCTGGCCTGGGCCGGCATCACGGCCTTCTTGCGCGACCGGTTTGGCGCCAATGAGATTCTCGTGAGCCTGATGCTCGTCTACGTCGCCGAGCAAGTGCTCAGCTACCTCGTGTTCGGGCCCTGGCGAGACCCCGCCGGTCATAACTTTCCTCAGACCAGCATGTTCGCCGACAGCACAGGCGTGCCACGCTTAATGGCCGGCTCCCGCGCTAACGTGGGGCTGCTCATGGCGCTGCTCCTGGCGGGGCTGTTCTCGTTATTTTTGCATCGCAGCCATGCGGGTTACAAGCTGCTCGTCGGCGGGCTGTCGCCGCCTGCCGCGCGCTACGCCGGCTTCTCCCCGCGGGCCTCGATCTGGATCGCGTGCTTGACCTCAGGCGCGATGGCGGGCTTGGCCGGAGCGCTGGAGGTGACGGGCCCGCTCAATCAACTCACGCCGCACGTGTCCATGGGCTACGGCTTTGCTGCCATCATCGTCGCGTTCGTGGGGCGGCTCGAGCCTGTGGGTGTGATCTTCTCGAGCCTGCTGATGAGCATGTTCTACATCGGCGGGGAGCTCGCCCAGTCGCGGCTGGGTTTGCCCAAATCCCTGACGCTGGTCTTTCAAGGCGTATTGTTGTTCGCGCTGCTCGCGAGCGACACGTTGATTGCGCACCGGCTCCGCTGGGTGCGTCGCCGCCTGCCAGCCGCCAAGGCCCTGCCCGTGGCAGCTACGGCGCCCAACGCAACACCCCGGGGGCTTTGAGGTATGGATGCCTTGTCATTGCTCTCTGCAGCCAGCATCGACGCGGGCACTGCGCTCGCGCTTGCCAGCCTGGGCCTGCTCGTGAACGAACGCTCGGGCGTGGTGAACCTGGGCGCCGAGGGCATGATGCTGGTGGCGGCCATTGCCGGGTTTGCCACTGCGGTCCACACCCACAATGACTACCTGGCGTTCTTGGCAGGAGCTGCCGCTGGAGGGCTGCTCGCCGGCGTGTTTGGGCTGCTCGTCATCTGGATGAACACGAACCAGTACGCGACCGGGCTGGCGTTGAGCCTGTCGGGTGCGGGCATCTCGGCGTTCGTGGGGGTGCCGTACACTCAGGAGGCGCTGGGCGAGCGCGCGTCTTTTGCCATCCCGTGGCTCGGGGAGCTGCCCTGGGTCGGCCCGGCGTTGTTTCGACACCATCCGATCGTGTATGCGGCCATGGCCCTCGCCCTCGCGCTGACCTGGTTTCTGTTCCGATCGCGCGCGGGGTTGGTCCTGCGTGCCATCGGTGAATCACCCGACGCAGCCCATGCCCTCGGCTACCCCGTGCGCCGGATCCGGCTCGCTTGTGTGGTCGCAGGCGGCGCAGCGTGCGGGCTCGCCGGGACGTACCTGTCCGTGATCTACACGCCGCTGTGGGTCGAGGGGATGACGGCAGGCAAGGGCTGGATCGCGCTCGCCTTGACCACGTTCGCCACCTGGCGCCCGCTCCGGGCGCTGGCGGGCGCCTACCTGTTTGGCGGGGTCACGATGCTGCAACTCCACCTTCAAGGGCAGGGTGTGGACGTGCCGGTGCAGGTCCTGACCATGTTGCCCTACCTCGCGACCATCGTGGTCCTCGTCCTCATCTCGCGAAACCCCACGTGGATCCGGGCCAACATGCCCGCCTCCTTAGGAAAGCCATTCTACCCGGGAGCCTGACTTCAAATGAATAGCATCGTCTCTTCCGTCAATCCTTATGCCACGTCCCCCCGTCCGCTGCCTCGATCACACGCGCGGCTCACCGTGTGTTTGCTCTCCAGCCTGATCTGGGCTGCCCTGGCGTGCAGTAAGAAGGAGGAAGCGCCGACGGCACAGCCGAGCGTTGCCGCCGCCCCAGTGTCCGATAAAGCTGCGGTCGCCGAGCCTCTGAAGGTCGCGTTCAGCTACGTGGGTCCAGTGGGTGACGCAGGCTGGACCTACGCGCACGATCGCGGTCGCAAGGCGGCAGCCGAAAAATTCGGCACCAAGATCAGCACCAGCTTCGTGGAAAACGTGCCTGAAGGGGCCGACGCCGAGCGCGTGTTTCGGGACCTGGTGGATCAGGGCAACCAGCTCATCTTCGGTACGACCTTCGGCTATATGGAGCCCATGCTGAAGGTGGCGAAGGACTTCGAGGACGTGCGCTTCGAGCACGCGACGGGTTACAAGACGGCGAAGAACCTGCGCACGTACGACTCGCGCACGTATGAAGGCGCCTACCTGGCTGGCGTTGTGGCCGGGCACGCGACCACGACGGGCACGCTCGGCGTGGTGGCCTCGATCCCCATCCCGGAGGTGATCCGAAACATCAACAGCTTTACGCTGGGCGCGCAGAGCCAAAAGCCAGGCATCAAGACCAAGGTGGTGTGGGTCAACAAGTGGTTCGATCCGCCCAAGGAGGGGGAGGCCGCGCAGGCGCTGCTGAACCAGGGTGCAGACGTGCTCTTGCAGAACACCGATTCGTCCGCGGTGCTGCAGACGGTGGAAAAAGCCGGCAAGCTCGGCTTCGGATGGGACTCTGACATGAGCAAATTCGGGCCCACCGCGCACCTCGCTTCAGCCGTGATCCACTGGGCGCCGTATTATGAGAAGGCGATCGGCGAAGCGCTGGCGGGGACCTGGCAGGTCGGGCAGAGTTGGTGGGGCGTGAAAGAGGGAGCGATCGAGCTGGCGTCGCTGTCGGACAAAGTGCCGGCCGCAGCGCGCACCAGAGTCGCGGAAATCACCGCGGGCCTCAAGGACGGGTCCTTCTCGATCTGGAAGGGGCCGATCCTCGACCAGGCCGGTAAAACGGTGCTCGAAGCGGGAGCCGTGGCTGACGACAAGTTCCTATTGGGCATCAACTTCTATGTCAAAGGCGTGGAAGGCACGCTGCCCGGTCCCAAGTAAGGCCAAGCGCCGAGCAACCTGAGCCCGCATCGAGCGGCGCCAACCTCACTCTGCAGCGTTGGGCCGCGCGGCGCTCCAGTCCAGATTGCGCACCGATTCGATAGCCCAAAACACGGCTTCAGGCGTGGCGGGGCTCGCCAAGAGGACGAGCTGCCCGGCAGCTCCAAACGCAGCCACCGCCGCGCGTAGCGCCTCCCGCGCACTGAGGGCCAGCATGAGCGGGGGCTCGCCCACCGCTTTGCTGCCAAAGACTACTCCCGGCTCTGCGGCGCGCTCGAGAAAGGCGACGCGGAAATCTGCAGGGCATTCACCGAGCGACGGCAACTTGTAGGTCGAGGCCCCGCTCGACGCGAGCGCCCCCTCGGCGTTCCACACCAGCTCCTCGGTGGTCAACCAACCCAGACCTTGAATGAAACCGCCCTCGACCTGACCGAGATCGACGAGCGGCGAGAGCGAGTTGCCGACGTCGTGCAGGATGTCCACTCGGCGGACGGTGTATTGACCGGTAAACCCGTCAATTTCGACCTCGGTGGCGGCGGCGCCGTAAGCGAAATAGTGGAACGGTTTGCCCTTGCCGGTCGCCTTGTCAAAGTGCAAATCAGGCGTGCGATAATAACCCGACGCGAACAGCGGCACCCGCTGCTCGTAGGCGGCGTTCACGATGCTGGCGAAGGGCACGGCGAGGTCGGGGCGGCTCGCCGGGTACACCCTCCCCTGCTCGAACACGACCTCCTCGGGCCGGATTTGCAGGTGTTGCGCCGCGAACGGCAGGAGCCGCCGGCGCAGCGTGCCGCACGCCGAGACCACAGCGGCACCGTTCAGGTCAGAGCCACTGGAGGCTGCCGTGGCCGAGGTGTTGGGGACCTTGTCCGTGCGCGTCGGCATCATGCGCACCGCGTCCAGCTCTACGCCGAGCGCATCGGCGGCGAGTTGCCAGAGCTTGGTGTTCAGCCCTTGCCCCATCTCGGTCCCGCCGTGGTTCACTTGCACGCTGCCGTCCTTGTAAATTAGCACGAGCGCGCCGGCTTGGTTGTAGAAGGCCGTAGTGAACGAGATGCCGAACTTCACCGGGGTCATGGCCAGCCCGCGCTTGATGTGCGGGCTGCCTCGATTGAATCTCTCGATCTCGCCCCAGCGCTGCTGAAAGTCGCTGCTCTGCTCCAGCTCTCCCCAGATGCGTTGGATGCGCTCGGCATCGCGGATCGGCTGCCCGTAGTGGGAAGAGTCACCCGCCCGATAGAAGTTCCGCTGGCGTACCACATGCGGCGGCAAGGCGAGGCGCCGGCTCACACGATCGATGATCTCCTCGATCATGAACATGCCCTGTGGCCCGCCGAAGCCACGAAAGGCGGTGTGTGATACGAAGTTGGTGCGGCAGACCCGACCCGTCACGGCCATGTGCTCGACCGAGTAGCAGTTGTCGGCGTGGAACATCGCCCGATACAAAACCGGCGCGCTCAGGTCGAGGCTCCACCCGCCGTCGCTGAACAAGCTCAGCTCCAGGGCGCGCAGCCGACCGTCACGGTCGAAACCGACCTCGAACTTGCCAAGGAACGGGTGCCGCTTGCCGGTGAGCACCATGTCTTGGTAGCGCGTCAGCCGCACGCGCGCGGGGCGGCGCAGCTTCTTCGCGGCCAGCGCGGCCAGCGCGGCCCAGGCGTTGGCTTGCACCTCCTTACCGCCGAACGCGCCGCCCATGCGCAAACACTGCACCACCACCGCGTGGCGCGGGACTCCGAGCACGCGGGCCACCACCTCCTGAGTTTCGGAGGGGTGCTGCGTCGAGGATTGAATGAATATGCCCCCCTCTTCGTCGACCCAGGCCAGCGCCGCCTGAGTCTCCAGATAGAAGTGCTCTTGCCCGTTGACGACGATTTCGCCCGCCAGCCGCTCCTCGGACTGGGCGAGGCCGCTCGGAACATCTCCCCGCACGATTCGCTCGGGCTCTGTCAAGAAGCTGCCCGCTGCGATCGCCGCGGGGATGGAAAGAATGGCGGGCATCGGCTCGGCCTGCACGCTGACCATGAGAGCTGCACGTTGGGCCTCGGCCTCGGTTTCGGCGGCGACCCACGCGACCGCTTGCCCGTGAAAGCTGACCTCCGAGGGAAACAGCGGCTCGTCCCTGCGGGCAGGGCCGATGTCATTTTCGCCCGTCACGTCGGCGGCCGTGAGCACGGCGAGCACGCCCGGCGAGGCCAGGGCCCGCGAGGTATCGATGTTGGAGACCCTGGCGCGCGCGTGCGGGACGGTGACCGGCCACAAGTGCACGACCCCTTTGACGCTCGGCCAGAGATCGTCGACGTATTTGGCCTGCCCCGTCACGTGGGCATGGGCAGACTCGTGACTCTGGCGAGCCCCGGCGTGCTTCACCGCGCATCTCCAGAGGCCGGTGGGGCCGTGCTCACTCTGCCACCTCGGCCGCAGCCACGACGGCTGTCTCCCAGTAGAAACGCTCGAGCAATTTCGACATCATGGCCCGCCGGTAGCCCGCGCTGCCCCTATGATCAGACAATGGCGTGCCCACGCTGGCCAGCGCCTGCAGCAACGTGGCCAGCGTCTCCGAGCTCCAGGGCTTGCCGATGGCAGCCAGCTCGACGGGCTCGGCCCGCTCTGGAGCTCTAGCCACACCGCCGTAAGCGACCCGCAAGCGCTCGACCTTGCCGTCGCTGCGCAGGTCCAGCGCAAACGCCCCCGCCACCGTCGAGATGTCGTCCAACCTTCGCTTGCTCACTTTGTAGAAGCGCTGAACTCGCGGCAAAGGCCTGGGGATGTGCACGCTGACGATCAGCTCACCCGTGAGCAGCGCGGTCTTGCGATAATCCACGAAGAAGTCACGCAGCGGCGAGCGCCGCTGCCCGCGCGCGCTGGCCAGAGTCAGCTCGGCGCCGAGCGCCAAGAGCGCGGGGGCCGCATCGCCGATCGGCGACGCCGTCGCCAAGTTGCCGCCCAAGGTCGCCCGATTCCGGATCAAGCGCGAAGAGAAGAGCGGCAGCAGGTCGTTGAGCAGCCGCAGCTCGCGACCACGTTCATCCAGCTCGAGGTGGCGCTCGAGGCGTGACAGCGGCAGCCCCGCCCCGATCACGACCTCATCATCTAGAAACTCGATGCGCTCGAGCTCGCTCACTGCCCCAAGTGACACCAGCGTCGCGTACCGCGTTTGCCGTTGGTTAACATACACCATCAGGTCGGTGCCGCCGCCGAGCAACACGGCATCCGGATGCTGTGCCAGTATTTCGAGCAACGCGGGGAGAGATTCGGGCCGCAAGAAGCGCCGCCCCCCGACCGCATAGTCCATGGCGGGCAGCACCGGGGCGCCGGAGCCCAGGCGCTCGAGCCATGGATCGCCGGCCGCGGGCGGCCCCAGAAGCTTCGCCGCGTCCACGATGGGCCGATAGCCGGTGCAGCGACATAGATTGCCGCTGATGGACTCGGCGTCGTACCCGCTGCGCCCGGGACGATAATAGTCGCTAAACAGGCTCATCACGAAGCCGGGTGTGCAATATCCACACTGCGACCCACCCGACTCCACGAGCGCCTCTTGCACGGGATGCAACGCGCTGCTCATTCGCGTCAGCCCCTCGACGCTGACGAGCGAGCGGCCGTGGACCTCGGGCAGGCACACCAGGCAACTATTCACGGCTTCATACTGGGTCCGCCCTTGGGCGTCTCGGCCGACGAACGCCACCGCGCAAGCGCCACACTCGCCCTCCGCGCAGCCCTCCTTTGCCCCCGTCCGACCCGAAGCCCGTAGCCACTCGAGCAACGTGCAATGCGGGTCGACATCGTTTACGATAACGGTCTGCCCATTGACCTCGAACACCGCCGTCGCCATCTGCGCGGAGTATACGCCGAATGCCGGGGTAGTGCCTCGATTCTGCTGTATCGAGGTGATTCTGGTGCGTCGCGGCAGGGCTAGTTTGAGCACCGGGGAGCACCGGAAGAACGCCGGCAATGCCTGAGAAACGGGAGAGAGTCGAAGCTCGGAGCGCCGTGTCCTCTGTGCTTCACGTAGCGCCGCTCGCCGGAGGGAGCATCACGTGCGCGAGGTGACCGAGGCACTCTTGGACCTGCTGCGCACCGGGGGAAGCGGCGCGCTGGCGACCGTCGTCAAGGCCACCGGCTCTACGCCTCAGGTGCCGGGCGCGCGCTTGCTCCTTCTGGCGGGCGGCTCGAGCGTGGGCACGGTGGGCGGAGGGGCGATCGAAGCGCGCGTGTTGCAAGCGCTCACTGCGCTGATCGAACAGCCGTCGGCGAAGCAACAGCTCGACCCGCCTCCGTGCGCGTACCTGCTAGCCTGTGATCTCGAGAAAGAGCTCGGGATGTGTTGCGGAGGGAGCATGGAGATCTTCGTCGAGCCCATCCAGGCCACGCCGCGGCTCTGGCTGTTCGGTGCTGGGCACGTCGCCGAGCCCACCGCGGCTTTGGCAAAGAGCATCGGTTTCGAAGTGGTCGTGGTGGACGAGCGCGAGGCGCAAAATACCGAGCAGCGCTTCCCGGGCTGCCGGCGCGAGCTGACGGACGCACAGAGCGCGGTCCGCGCGCACGTGCTCGGTCGTCGGGATTGGTTGCTCATCGTCACCCACGATCATCGGCTGGACGAAGAGGCGCTGCGCTTGGCGCTCGAGGCAGAGCCGCGGTACGTGGGCCTCGTGGGGAGCCGGCGCAAGGTGTACCGGCTGCTGCGGCGCGTGGCCGCCCGCCAAGGGTCGCTCGACTTGCGGCGCCTCTACGCCCCCGTCGGCTTGAGCCTCGGCGCGGAGACCCCGCAGGAGATCGCCGTCAGCATCGTGGCCGAGCTCATCGCCCTGCGCCACGGCGTCGAGCAGTTCGGTCACCTGCGCGTCGTCGAAGAGGCTCGGCTGGCAGAGCTGCTCGCAGAGCACGCTCACGTCGGGCCGCCTCCGATGGTCAGAGAGAGCTCGAGCGGTCCGCGAGGGATGCGCCTTGGCTGAACGTTGGTTAGAGAGCTCGCGTGTCGTGCTGCCGGGCGGTGTGGCGCCGGCTGCGATCGCGATTTCGTCGGGCCGCATCACCGACATCTTGCCCACGGCCCCCACAGGCCGCGCGGTGACACAGTGGGGCACGGCCGTCATCGCACCCGGCATGGTCGACTGTCACGTGCACATGAATGAACCGGGCCGGACCGAGTGGGAGGGCTTCGAGACGGCCACGCGCGCCGCAGCCGCCGGTGGCGTGACGACGCTGGTCGACATGCCGCTCAACTGTATTCCCGTCACGACGACTCGCGCCGCTCTCGAGCAAAAGGTCGAGGCATGCCAGGGTCAATGCTTTGTGGACGTGGGTTTTTGGGGCGGTGTCGTGCCGGGCAATGCGCGTGACCTGGCCGAGCTCGCTGAGGCCGGGGTCCTGGGCTGCAAAGCGTTCTTGGTCCACTCCGGCATCGACGAGTTCCCCAACTCGACCGAGCTCGATCTCGAGCGCGCCATGCCGGTGCTGCGGGACCACGGGCTACCGCTCCTGGCCCACGCCGAGCTCGACCTCGGGTCGGCCCCCCCAACGGGCGACCCACGAGCGTATCACAGCTTCCTCGAGTCGCGGCCGCCGGCGTGGGAAGAGGCCGCTATTCGGCTGCTCATCGACTTGTGCAGGAAAACGCGCTGCCACGTCCACATCGTGCATTTGTCCTCGGCGTCGTCGCTGGGCATGCTACGGGACGCCAAGGCCGAAGGCCTACCGGTGACGGTGGAGACCTGCCCGCACTATCTCTGCCTCGAAGCAGAGGCCATCCCGGACGGAGCCACACAATACAAATGCGCTCCTCCCATCCGCGAGCACAGTAACCGCGAGGCGCTCTGGGCAGGCCTATTCGAAGGCGTCATCGACTTCGTCATCACGGACCATAGCCCTTGCACGCCGGGCCTCAAACAACAGAGCCTCGGGGATTTTCACGCGGCCTGGGGCGGCATCGCCTCATTGCAGCTCGGCTTGCCTGCGGTCTGGACGGAGGCGCGGCGGCGGGGCGCCAGCCTGGAGCTATTGACGAAGTGGTTGAGCACGGCCCCTGCTCAGTTCGCGGGCGTGGCAGGGGAAAAAGGGCAGATAAAAGTCGGCATGCTGGCGGATCTCGTGATCTGGGATCCCGAGCAGAGCTTCAGAGTGACCGAAGACGCGCTGTTCATTCGCCACAAGCTCTCGCCGTATCTGGATCGCGAGATGTTCGGTCGAGTCCATCAGACCTTGCTCGCTGGGGCGGTCGTCTTCGACGGGGTTGGCCACCCCGCGGGCGCTGTCGGGAACGTCGTCTTACACAGGAACTCACAGAGGAGCGGCTCGGTATGAACGAACCCGGTGTGGCAAGCTTTACCGGCTTGGTGGACCTCGCCGCCAAGAGCTTCGGAGGGCGCGCGATCGGTACGAGCGACGACTTCTTTGCCGACATGAGCAACTTGCTCGAGCCAGGCCGGGGTAGCTTCGTGGTCGACAAATTCACCGATCGCGGCAAATGGATGGACGGCTGGGAGAGCAGGCGCAAGCGCGTGCCGGGTCACGACTTCTGCGTCATCGAGCTCGGGGCCACCGGCAGCGTCCTCGGCGCCGACATCGACACGAACCATTTCCTCGGCAATCACCCTGCGTTTGCGTCGCTAGACGGAGCGCTCGCGCCGCGCGGCAGTGGCCTCGGCGCCCTACAAGCGCTGCGTTGGACGCAGCTCTTGCCCCAGGCGCCGCTGCGACCCGGCTCGCAGAACCTGTTCGTCTCGAGCTCGCAGGAGCCGGTGAGCCACGTTCGCTTGAACATCTTTCCGGACGGCGGCGTGGCGCGCCTGCGCGTGTATGGCCGAGTCCGCGCCGATTGGGCTCGACGGCGCGTCGACGCCGAGACACTCGCCCAGCTCTCCCCCATCGCACCGCAAGCGGTCGATCTCGCTGCCCTCGAGAATGGCGGAGCCGCGCTCGCCTGCTCCGACGCTTTTTTTGCGCCCATGCACCAGTTGCTCTTGCCCGAGCGCGCGGAAAATCAAGGCGGGGGCTGGGAGACACGCCGAAAACGCGCGCCAGGTCACGATTGGATCATCATCGGGCTCGCGGCTCGCGGGCGCCCTCGGCTGATCGAGGTCGATACAAATCACTTCAAGGGGAACTATCCCGACCGCTGCGCCATCGATGTGATCGACGCGCCTGTCGAAACCAGCATCACCGAACTGATCGCCAGTGAGCGCTGGGTGCGCTGGCTGGATCCGGTGCCGCTCGCCGCCCACCAGCGGCACTTCTTTCGTGATTTCAGCGCCGATGGGCTCGTCACCCACGTGCGCCTGTGCATCTACCCCGACGGTGGCGTGAGCCGGCTCAGGGTGTGGGGTGAGCGCGATGGCTGAGCCGCACCTCGTGCTCAACGCGCTCGAGCCGCGGCAAGCGGCCGATGTTCTGCGCCGAGCGTGCGGCGCGGAGCGCTGGGTGGCGGGCATGCTCGAGCGCCGCCCCTTCGCCTCCACGGCCGAGCTGCTCGCCAGCGCCAGCGAGGAGTGGCAGCGGGCGACCGAGCCGGAGTATCTGGAGGCGTTCTCCCAGCATCCGCAGATCGGCGAGGACCTGCCCGCGCTTCGAGAGCGTTTTGGTAGCACGCTCGACTTCACGAGCCGTGAGCAAGCCGGGGTCAAAGGCTCGAGCGAAGAGACCCTGCTCGCGCTGCGCGACATGAACGTCGCGTATCGGCGGCGCTTCGGGTTCATCTTCATCATCTGCGCCACAGGGAAAACGGCCGCGCAGATGCTGGAGGCCCTACGCCAGAGGCTCGACAACGAGCGCCACGCCGAGCTCGCCATCGCCGCCGCGGAGCAGGCCAAAATCACCCGGCTGCGTTTGGAAGGCCTGGCCGCATGAGCGGCATCAGTTGCCACGTCCTCGACACTGCCTTGGGGCGGCCCGCAGCGGGCGTCGTGGTGCGGCTGGAGCGGCTCGATGGGTCGGACGTGAGCCGGGCGGGCGTCGCCCAGCCTTGGCGCGTCCTCGGCGAGTCCCACACGAACGAGGACGGGCGCGCTCTCGCGCTCTCGGGGGCGAACGTGATCGCCTCGGGTCAGCACCGCATCACGTTCGAAACGGAAGCTTACTTCCGCCGCACGAACCAGGCGCTGTTTTATCCTCAGGTGCAGGTGCTCTTCAACGTGGTGGCGCCGAGCGACAAGTACCATATCCCCTTGCTGCTCAGCCCCTTTGGCTACAGCACCTATCGTGGCAGCTGAGCGGATGGAGGAGTCCCTTCGCTCGTGTGAGGAAACTACCGTATGTCGTCGCTCGTTCATGAAGCTCGCGCCGAGCTCGCCGCGCTCGAGGCAGCCAATCGTGAGTTCACCAAGAGGTATCCGGGGCCGACCCCCGATCGGCAACCCATTCACACGGTCTATGGCGGGGCCCATCTGTATCGCGCGGACACGACCGCGCGCCTCGGTGAGCTGGCGCGCGCCTCCCTCGCGTCCTACGGGCGGGACGCGGTCGAGCTCGCTCGCGGGGTCGGCTTTATCAAGGACCCGGCGGCGCTGGCGCTCGGTCCCGCAGCGCTGCATGCCCAATACCTGAGCGACCCCGAGGGTCTGCGCAGGGTGAACCCCGAAGGCTGGCTCGCCGAGTGCGTGTACGAGCGCGTGCTATCGAAGCTCGGGCGCGAAGCGGTGGAGGACTTTCGGATCGACTTCGAGGACGGCTTTGGCGCCCGCAGCGACGCCGAAGAAGACGCCGCCGCGCGCCAGGCGGCGCTCGAAGTCGCTCGCGCCTTCGCCGCGCACACCCTGCCCCCGTTCATCGGCATCCGCGTCAAGTCGTTCAACGAAGAATGGGCGGCCCGCGGCGCGCGCACGCTCGAGATCTTCATCGATACCTTGCTCGGCGCGACGGGCGGTGCCTTGCCGGAGAACTTCCTGGTGACCCTGCCCAAGGTCAGCATCCCCGAACAGCCACAGACCCTGGTGCGGCTGTTCGAGCTCTTGGAGCGCCGCCATGGGCTCGTGCCCGGCCGCTTGCGTCTCGAGATCATGGTGGAGCTCACCCAGGCGCTGATCGGTCCTGATGGGCGTTGCCCATTGCCGGACCTGCTCGCCGCGTGTGAGGGCCGTTGCTTCGGCGCCCACCTCGGCACTTACGATTTCACGGCCTCCTGCAACCTGACGGCAGCCTACCAAATCATGCGCCACCCCTGGTGTGATCTCGCCAAGGGCATGATGGTCCTGGCTTTGGGCGGCACGGGCTTGTTCCTGTCGGATGGCGCCACGAACGTCATGCCGGTGGGTCCGTACAAGGGCCACGCCCTGTCAGACGCTGAGCTCGGCGCGAACCGCGCCGTCGTGCACAACGCCTGGCGGCTCTCGCACGGCAACGTGCGCCACTCGCTGGAGGGCGGCTTCTACCAGGGCTGGGATCTGCACCCCGCGCAGCTGCCGGTGCGGTATGCCACCACCTACGCGTTCTTTCTCGAGGGTTTCGCGCAGGCCGCGGAGCGCCTCTCTAACTTCATCGACAAGGCGGCGCAAGCCACGCTGGTGGGTGACGTCTTCGACGACGCGGCCACGGGCCAGGGCCTGCTCAACTACTTCGTGCGCGCGCTCAATTGCGGCGCCATCTCCGAGCTCGAGTTGCACCAGACCGGGCTCACGCTCGAGGAATTCCAGCTGCGTTCTTTCGCCAAGATCTTAGAATCCCGCCGCCAGCGCAGCGCTCCCGCCTAGTGCTCAGCGCCCATCCCGGCGTGATCCTGCAGCGCTCAATGCAAAGGGCCACCCAGGATCGTGTTGGCGAGCGCTTTGAGGATGCTCACCCCGTCCTCATGCGCGAGCTCTTCATACCAAGCCAGCGTTTTTTCCGGTTCGATCCCGTGCGTCACGTTCGAGCGCTTGCGCGCTCGCAGTATGATCTCGGTCGTGCGAGCGCTCCGCGCAGCCTCATAACGTAGGAGCGCGTCCTCGACGCTGACGTTGGTCGTGACCAACGTATTGGCGAGGACCCAGGCGTCCTCCATGGCTTGACAGCCCCCTTGGCCCAGATCCGGCGCGGTGCTGTGGCCGGCGTCGCCGAGCAGCGCCACCCGCCCCTTCACCAGGCTGGGCAGGGGCTCCAGATCGAAGATCTCCACGCGAGCCGTCGTCGCGGGCTCGAGCTCCGCGATCAGCTTCTGAACCGCCTCTGGCCAGCCGGCGAAATGATGTTCGAGCTCTGCTCGCACGCCACCCGGCACACGCGGCGCGCCTCGGGGCAGCGGCACGTCGAAGAAGAAATAGAAGCGGCCAGCGCCCACCGGCATGAGTGATGCCCGCTTGTGATCTCCCACATACGTTACCCAGGTGTCGGCGGGCGCGAGCTCGTCGCTCGCCTGGACGAGCCCATTGAAGTTCACGTAGCCCGCGTAGCGGCGCTCCACCTGCCTCCCGAGCACCTGGCCACGGATGAAGGAATGCGTGCCGTCGGCCGCGACTAGCAAGTCACCCGTCGCCCGTTGGCCGTCGGCAAAGATCGCGGTCGCGCCCTCGCTGTCCTGTTCGACCCGGACACAGTTCATTCCGAGCCTGACGTGGCCCTGGCCAAGCGCATCGAGCAGCATCTGCTGCAGGTCCGTGCGCGCCACCGGGTACGGCCGCTCCCCCACGAGCGCGACCAGGGGCGCCAGGCTGAAGCGGGTCAACGTGACGCCCGATTTGGCGATGTAAGACATGTCGTTCATGCGGCCGCCGATGCCACGCACGGCGCTCCCCAGTCCCAGCCGATTGAGGACCTTGATTCCGTTCGACCAGAGCGACACCCCCGCGCCCGCTGGCGTCAACTCGGGCACGCGGTCGAACACCTGGACGCGGTAACCCGCCTGACGCAAGGCGAGCGCAGCGGTCAAGCCGCCCATGCCAGCGCCTACGATGACCACGTCGAGTTTGTCCATGGCGCTGCTTCCGCCGCTAGTGTCCGCTGAAGCCTCAGGATAGCCGCATTCAGCGCTGCCCTGCAAGCCGCCTCGCAGCCTGAAGCCGGCAGGCGTCCCGCCGCTGTGAGGTCGGGCCGCTAAGCCTCTCGCGGCCGGAAGCGGCCGCGCTCACTGACCAAAGCGGTACTCCAACCCGCCGAATAGCTGCAGGCGTTTCAGCGGAGCGAGCTCATAGGGCGTCGTTTCGTCGACCGCGTACTGCCAAGGACCTATCACGTAGGGGCTGACGCGGGCGGCCGAGTAACTCCCGCTCAGACTATAAGTTAGCCCAGGCACGTGCGGCACGTTCCCACTCGCGGTGAGCTTGAGCTCCACGTGCGGCGGCGCTGACGGCGTGGCTGCAAAGCCACCGTCGAAGGCGCGATCCGCCAGCCGCCGCTCCTGGTATTGGACCGCCAAGGCCAGCGTGGGCCACGGCGCAGTGAGCTCGTACGAAAGGCGCGCATTGCCAAATAGGCTCGGCCCAACCGTGAGCACCTGGGGGTCGCTCCCGTCCCGGGGATCCTGTCGAGAGAAGGCGCTCGTGAGATTGAGCCCGTAGCGCAAGCGGTGCTCCAGGAGCGTGCCCTCGAACGCCGCGTTTAGGCCATAGTTATCGATCCTGGCGATGTTCGTATACACGTAGGCTTCGGTGATACCCGGCTCCAGCAGCCCCGCTGCCTGGGCTTGCCCGAGCTCCTGGTCATCGAGCAACCGGTAGCTGACCATGTCCGCCCACCAAGAACGAAAGATGCCAAACAGGATGCGCTGAGAGCCAAAGCGCTGTTCGATCGATCCTTCGACAGAGCGTACCGTCTCCGGGGAGAGGGACTCGGGGGAGATCTGCGTGGTATAGTCCGCGTAGCCGAGCTCGTAGGCGGTGGGTGCGCGAAACGCTTCGGAATAGATCAGCTTGAAGCGCCCGCCCTCCCAGGGGCTCACACCCAACGCCGAGCGCGGCGAGAGGGCGCTCTTCGAGCGCTCGTCGTAGTCCCAGCGCGCACCGAGGTTGAGATCGAGCCACGGGGTTGGGCTCACGCCCTGCTGCACGTAACCCGCCAAGGCCAGGTCGGTGCGCTCATGGTCGTTCTGGATGTCGAGCGCGACGCCGGTCGATCGATCGATGACATCATAATCCGACGCGATAACGCGCACCTTCGAGTCGATCCCGATCAGCGTCTGTAGACGCAGCTCGGCCAGCCACATGAGCTGGAGCTGGGTCTCCGCTCCCAGCGTGGAGGCGGAGCCCAGGAGCTTTTGCGTGCAGCCTGATACGACACCGCCCAAACAGTCCTCGGCTGCCGAGGTCTCGTTGCGCCAACTGTAGTCATAGTAGTCCGCGTAACCGCGCAGGGACAGGTCGACGAGCTCGGTCAACGTGCTCTGATAGCTCAACACCACATCGAGCCAACGGTCCATCTCGACGTTGTCGGGCGCGTCAAAATCGCCCACCACGTTGATGATACCGTCGAGGTAAGGGGTGGCTCGCCGGTACAGCGCGCCGCGAGTGGACAGCGCCCAGTCGCCCAGGAACAACCTGGCGTAAGCGGCGGGGATCTGCGTGTAGAAGGCCTGCTTCGCGAGCCCCCCCCAGACACCCGGCGTGCCCCGGGGGCCGAAATCCTTCGGTTCGCCCGTCACCGCATCGGCGCCATAGGCTTGAGGCCCGAGCTCGAACCCCGGACCATCCTGTCGATAATACTCTAGCCCCAGGCTGAGCTCGCCAGGCAACCCCAGCGCCTCGAATGAGAGGCCCAGGCCCGCACCCAGCCGGTACCCCCGACCCATGCGCCCGAGGTACGAATCCGACAGCGATGGAGCAAGCAGATCGCCGGAGCGCTGCGTAGGAAACGCCAGGTCTCCCTCTGCGGATAGCGACCAACCGGCGTGATCGCGCGCCCGTTTGGTCACCACGTGGATCACTCCGAGCATGGCCTCGGAGCCGTACAAGACCGAGCCGGGCCCGAGGATCACCTCAATGTGATCGATGAGCTCGAACGGCACGGCGAGCCCGCGGTCAAAGTACGCCGACCCGTTCCACGGCTCGTTCAAGACGTGCCCATCGAGCAGGACCAAGATGTGGTTGCCGTAGTCAATCGTGAGCAGCACGCCGCGAGCCCCGATCTCGACCGTGTGCAAAGGGGCGGTCGTAACCATGCCGAGCGCTAGGTAATTAATGGCGTCGTCGAGCGAGTGGATGCCCCAGCGCCGCAGGTCCTCGGCGGTCACGATGCTGGAGGTGGCCGGCGCGGTGGTCGCCGTCTCGCTGCTCCGCGACGGAGTGGAAACGATGGACTCGGAGAGCAGAGCATCCAGGTCCGCCGTGTCATCGGCGAGCGCGGGCCGTGGCAAGAACAAGAACAGCGCCCCCGCTACCGAGCGCGCGGCGGCCGAGCCAAGTCCGTGGCGGCTCATTGAAAGATCCTCGCGAGACGCAGCAGCTCGGGCCTGAAGGCGACGTGCTGGCGCTGCGCCTGGGGCAGGTTCACGAGCAGCTTTGGTTTGCCGGAGACCAGCTCGAAACCGAGCACTATCCGGTGAGCGATGTCATCGGGAACGGCAGAGACGCTGAGCACGTCGAGGCCGGTGAGCGCGTCGGCGATTCCCTCGGCCACCCGTGAGAGCCCCGGCGCCAGATAGACGACCGCCGCCCGTCTCTCCCTGCACAATCTCGCGAGCTCTTCGGGCGTCGAGTAGCGGACTAGCTCCTCCATATGCTCCACCCCACCAATCTTCGGTTGCTTGGCTAACTCGGCGCGGATCAGCGCGCCGAAGCGCTCCGAATCAGCGAGCTCTGGAGCCACGACAACGAGCACGTGAGCTCGCCCGCCCGAGCGCGCCGAAAACCCTCCGTCGTAGGCGGCAACCTTTGCCAGGAGCTCCGCTTGAAGGCGCGCGGGAATGCGCGCCTCTTCCGCGCTGGCGGCTCGGGCGATGGCCGCCAGAGCCGCAGCGGTGACCCCGGCAAGCCACTGCCGACGGGTGAGTCCGCGCCCGACATGCGCCCAAGTCGACCCCTGCGCGACACCGCGCTCTCTGGGCTTAGAGTGGCTCACTCGACGGGCTGATACGGCCAGCGAGCTCCAAAGTTACCGACTCGCCTCACTTCAGCGTCAGGTTGCGGCCGCCGTTGGCTGGATCGGGACACCTCTCACGCTTGGATGCTAAGCTGCCCAACTCCGCGACATCGAGTAACGTGAGCTCCAAGCCGATCTCCCTATCGGCGCAGCGCAAGGGCTCGCTCGCGACCCGGCTGGCTTTCGGCACCGTGCTCTTGGTCGCCTGCGTGACCAGCCTTACGGTCTTCGAGCTGACTCGCCGCGAGTGGGAGCGGCTCGTCGAATCCAAGCGCCTCGCCGTCGACATGGCGGCGAACCTATTTGCAGGCTCGATCGCCGCGGCGCTCGACTTTGGCGACGTGGACGCGGTCAAGACCGGGCTCGGTGGGCTGCGTTCGAACTCGGAGATCATCTACGCCGCCGTCTTTGCTGGCACCGACGCGCAGGCGCTCGCCACCTACGAGGCCACAGGGCGACACAACGCGCCGGCGGAGAAGGCGCGCACGAGAGGGCAAATAGAGGTCGTGAGCGGTGTGCGTAGCCCCACGGGCACGCACCTCGGCTCGGTGCTGATCCGGGTCTCGCTCACGCGCGAGGAACAGGCCTTCCGTCGGACGCGTGTCAACCTGATTGGCTTCGGCGCGCTGTTCGCGGTTGCACTCGCCTCACTCCTGGTGGTCGTGATGCGCAGAGTGCTGGTCGTGCCACTCGGACGCCTGCAGGCTGCTGCCATGCAACTCGCGGAAGGAGAACGCGTGGTCGTCCCGGCTGACCGTGACGATGAGCTCGGGAGCTTGAGCCACACCTTCAACTCGATGGCGGCCAGCATCGACGAACGCGAGCGGCGGATCGCCAATCAGAATCGGCGCCTCCAGGCGCTGCTCGACAACATGGGGCAAGCCATCGTCGTGTTCGGCGCCGATGGCCTGCTCACCGAGGAGCGGTCTCGCTCTGCCGAGCGCTGGCTCGACGCGCGGCCCGGCAACTCTCTGCTCGACATCTTGTATCCTGACGACGATGCACTGGACATCGAACGCCAGGCGTTCGAGGCTTGGCTCGAGGTCGTGTTCTCGTCGCCTGCGGAAAAATTCCGAGAGCTGCTCGAATTGGCGCCCCAGGTCTTGACGCGACAGGTCGGCTCGGCGGAGATGCATTTCGAGCTTGCCTTTCGTCTCGCCGGGCAGGCCGGCCCCGCCCGACAGCTGATGCTGCTGGCGACGGACGTCACCGAGCAGCGCCGCCTCGAGCGCTCGGTGCTCGAGAAAGAGCGGGAGCACGAACGCCAACTTTCGGCGTTGCGGCGGCTCGCGACGGGCGGAGGGCAACTGTTCGTTGGCTTCCTCGAGAACACGCGGCGCCGACTCGATAGCTGCCGGGAGCTGGTCCTTGGCGGCAGCGGAGTCACCGGCGACGGTGGCGGGCTCGATCGCATGGCCGTCGAGGCGCTCTATCAACAGCTGCATACAGTCCGTGCGGAGGCACGCTGTTTTGACCTGGCGCGCCTCGAGAGCGAAATCGCGGGCCTGGAGAACGAGCTCCAACGCATGCGCGAGCAGGGCTACGTGACCCAAGGCGGGGACCAAAGCCGCCTCAGCCGTGGCCTAGTCGAGCTCTCCACGTTAGTCGAAGACGCCGAGCGTTCCTTCGTGCAGCAGTCTCCGCTCGGAGCCCTGGCGCTCGATCAAATTACCGTGCGCCGCTCGCGCTTGCTGGACCTCGCCGAAGCCACCGAGGCAAGGACCGACCGCATCGCCCGCCTGGTCGACGAGCTGTGCTCACGACCCCTGGTCGAAAGCCTGGCGCTCCTGCCCGAGGCAGTAGAGCGTTGGGCAGAGCGGGCCGGTAAGAAGGTACGACTCGAGATCGACCACGCGGGCCTCGACATTCCCTTTTCCCTCTCGCGCGTGCTCGGTGGCGTGCTCAGCCACCTGCTTCGAAACGCCATCGCGCACGGCATCGAAAGCGAGCCCGAGCGCTTGGAGCGAGGCAAGCCAGGCATCGGTAGGGTTCGGCTCTGGGGCGAATCGACGCTCGGTGGGCCGAGCATCGGCATTGGCGATGACGGTCGCGGCTTTGACCTGCAGGGCCTAGAGCAACGGGCGGGGGCGCTTGGACCGAGCGAGGCGAGCGCCTTCGCCGCCGCTCTTCAACCGGGCGTCTCGACGAGCTCTCGTCGCGACGAGCTCTCGGGGGCGGGCGTCGGGCTCGCGGCCGCCGTGCACGAGCTCGCGAGCGTAGGCTACCAGATCCAGCTCGTATCCACGTCCGCCCAGGGGACGAGCCTCAAACTTACGCCTTTTCCGCGGCGCGACGGCCGCGTGAAGGAGAGACATGTCGGCTAGTGGTAGAATCATGGTAATTGACGACAGCGAGCTCGTGCTCTCGCGAGTGAAGGCTCGGCTGTCACGCGAAGGGTATGAAGTGATCACGCTGCCCCACGCCAGCGGCGCCGGGCAGCATCTGCTGCAGTGCGACCTCGTCCTCATCGACTTTCACATGCCAGGCATCGGAGGCGGGGGTCAGGTGCTCACCGCGCTTCGAAAAGCGGGACAGGCCATCGGCGCGCAGCCTCAGTACTTCCTGTATACGTCAGATAAAACCGCCTCTCGCGCCCACCGCGAGCTCGGCTTCGACGGCGCGCTCATCAACAAGGGGGATGACGAATCACTGGTGCAGCAGTTAGCCGCGGCCCTGCGTTTTGCCAAATTGCGGCGCATGACGCGCTGATTCTCAGGCAAAGAGCGCAGCGTCAAGCGCGCCTCTAGCCCTGGGCGCGCTTGCTCCATCTGGCTTGCTTCAGCCGCGGCACGCGCCGACCCGCTTCCCGCCGGCGGGAACACCCAAGAGCGGCTCGAAGGTCTGCGTCGCCGCCTCGCGCGAGAGCCGGCGCGGCTGGTTCTTTGGCTCGGCCGCCGCGGCGGAGGCCGGCCACTTCTTGCCGCGCGACGCGCGCTGCAGCTCGGGCCTGGCTGGAGGGGGTCCTAGCCTGGGCTTGCGAGGGCTTTGGCCCTAGTTTCGGCCCGCCCCGTCAGCGTGCGCTTCAATCGCGGCTCCTTCCTCACCGTGAAGGCGCACATCCTACCGGGTACCGACAGAGTTCGACTTCGTGCTTTTGCGTGGCGTGCTGGGGACCGTTCGATGGGAGCGGTGAGTCGATCGCGCTTGCCATGCCCCCTACCGGGAATATAATCGTGGCAAAACGCCACGGCGCTCCGAATGCGTGGCCACTCGGCGCCGCCCACTCAAATCATTATGCTTTCCACCAATCCTCTCCCGCACGACCATCTGTTCATCGACTTCTGCGATCGTGACTCCAACTGGGGTCCGCTGCTTTTTCTTCGGCCTGACCGAACGCGGCCGTTGACCGCTCTGCGCATCGTCGCCGGGGCCATCATTCTGGGCATCCCGCTCGGGCTCTTCGGCACGATCGTGATGACGTTGTTTGCTCGGCTCGTGGCGCAACCCGCCCCGGCGCTCATGTACTTCCCGCTGATCTTGACGGTGGGTTACTGGTGCGTGGCCCAAGCCACCTTGGCACGTGCGTGGAACCGCCGCGCCGCCCGTCTCAGTCGTTGGGGTTGAGCCCTGTGGGTCGGAGCAGAATGCCCGACCCTCATCCTTCCCAAGGGGCGCGGTAGCTATTGCGTCTCGAGTGAGGCAAAAACGCGGACAAGCGTGGCGAGGTAGCGCTCAACAGCGCGCTCGCGCTGCTACGGAGCTGGCGGCGCGTGCAAGACCTCGTCGAGAGGCTGCAGCTTCAGTTGAGCATACTGCAGCCGAATTCTGGTGGCGCAGCTCCGCGCGAGGCGCTTCAGCGGCGTGTCCACGTACACGATGGGAGCCGGCAAGCTCACGGGATTGAACCCCTCTTTAAAGAACTTGACGCCCGGCAGCCCCGCGCTGGGGTTGAAGTCGTACCATTCGTACCCGGCGAGGAGCGAAGCCTTGACGACCTCGTACTTCAGGAGCTTCGACACGCTCGTCTTGAGGTGGCTCTTCAGGGTCGCGCCGTGCCAGTACGCGACGTGCTTCTTGGAGTACAGGCACAGGTCACCGCTGACGACTTTACCCTCGTGGCGCGCCAACCAAAGCTTGATGTTCGGCGACCCTAGGCGAAACAGAAACTCGAACAATCGCCAATCGTATCCCGCCTCGGGCTCGTCCCCCCAGCGCGCTATCGAGTCTTGATACACGGCATAGTACTCTTGCCATTCCCCAAGCGACGTGGCGGGCTCCACGGCGAAGCTCTGCCCGCTGATCGCCTTTTTGATCTGTGAGCGGTAACTCGGCTTGAACCCCTTGAGCATATCCTCGGGGGTCCCCGTCAAGCGGAGCGCGTGGGTCTCGTCGCCTTTGCACTTGAGGTTTTTCATGACCCCGGCGCGGAACGCGAGGTCATCGTACGGATTGAGGCGCCACACCAGGCTCTTCTTCTGGTCCTTCGTGAGCCAATCGACGAGCCTTACCGCGTGCGACATGCTGAGAGGTTGCCGCGCCAACCAGCCGCCATATGTGCCCTGCGTAGAACTTGCGTACCGGCTCAGCAGGCCCGCGGCTTTGATTTCGAAACACAAGGGCAGCACCGCCTGCGCCCCATCGGAGAAAGAGACGAGCTTTGCTGCTGGGCGAATCCGCCCTCGGCTGTAAAATGCCCAGATTTTGGCCCATTCTGGCGAGTGAAAGTAGGTGGCCGTCGGACACTCTTGCCAGAAATCCTGCCATTGTCGATCGGTCGCTTCGGTCACGCGAGTAATGGTCACTGTCACGGCACGCCTTATAGCAAGCATCAAGCCAATGCGCGGTGTACAAGGTGAGTCATCGCGCGTCACTCGTAGTGAGCCAAGCTGGCGCCGGCGATCTCTTCTTCGCGTTACCGACCGCAGTTGGCGGCTGGGCCGTCGGACGTCGGTGCAGGTCAGCCGGCGTCGCACATGAGGCGACTGGCGGGGTCAACATCGAATCTGGTGATCGCAACACACCGCCTGCGACCTGGCGCACCTGTGCTGCGCACGGTGTTCATGGGTCCCATTTCGAAAACGGCACGACCCCCAACCTCTGGCGCGGGGCCACCCGCTGCCGCAGGACCCCGCAACCATTTCGCCACACTCGGTGGCGCAGGTCCCGGCGCCCCGCCCGATAGCTCTTACTCGAGCCGCCTCATCTGTGCTCTGAATGGCGCCGATGAACGTCCTGCCCGGCACCCCTCACCCGCTTGGCGCCACGTACAACGGGCGCGGCGTAAACTTCGCCCTGTATTCGGAGAATGCCAGCAAGGTCGAGCTGTGTTTGTTTGATGAGCGGGCTCGCGAGACACGCATCACTTTGCGCCAACGCACCGCCTTCGTTTGGCACGCGTACCTCACTGACATTCGACCGGGGCAACGCTACGGCTATCGCGTTCATGGCCCTTATGACCCACACAACGGCCTGCGCTTCAATCCAGAGGTGGTGTTGCTCGATCCGTACGCCAAGGCGCTCGCCTCTACGGAGCGCTGGGAGCTCGGCTGCTTCGCCTACGAGCCGGGCTCCATAGACGCAGACCTCAAGATGTCGCGCGCCAAAGCGTTGGGCGCCCCCCGCGGGGCCGTGATCGATACGCACTTTGACTGGGAGGGGGACGAGCTGCCGCGCACCCCCTTGCACAAAACGGTCATCTACGAGGCGCACGTGCGCGGACTCACGATGCGACACCCCGACGTGCCGCAAGCCCTGCGGGGCACGTACGCCGGCTTAGCCCAGCCCGCGATCGTCAGGTACCTACAGGAGCTGGGCGTGACGGCGATTGAGCTGATGCCCATTCACGCCTTCGTCGACGACCAGCACCTGCTCGAACAGGGATTGCGCAACTACTGGGGCTACAACTCCATCGGCTTCTTCGCGCCCGACGTCCGCTACAGGAGCGGGCAACAGATCGGAAGTGAGGTGACGGAGTTCAAGCAGCTGGTCAAGACGCTGCACCGAGCGGGCATCGAGGTCATCGTGGACGTGGTCTACAACCACACAGCCGAAGGCAACCACCTCGGCCCGACTTTTTCGTTCAAGGGGATCGATAACCCGACGTACTATCGGCTCGTCGCCGAAGATCCGCGCCACTACTTCGACTACACAGGCACCGGCAACACCCTCAACGTGCGCCACCCCCAGGTGCTGGCGCTGATCATGGACTCGCTCAGGTACTGGGCAGAGGAGATGCACGTCGACGGCTTCCGCTTCGATCTGGCCTCGGCGCTGGCGAGGCAGCTGCACGACGTGGATCAGCTATCGAGCTTCTTCACGCTCATCCACGACTCGCCGACGCTGCGCGACGTCAAGATGATCGCCGAGCCCTGGGACGTCGGCGAAGGCGGCTACCAGGTAGGCAACTTCCCCGTGCGCTGGGCCGAGTGGAACGGCCGTTATCGAGACGCCATGCGGGCGTTCTGGAAAGGCGATGGAGGCCAGGCAGCGGAGCTCGGATTCCGGCTCACCGGCAGCGGCGACTTGTACGCCATTAGCGGCCGCAAGCCTTCGGCCAGCATCAACTTCGTCACCGCTCACGACGGCTTCACGCTGACCGACCTGGTCAGCTACAACGAAAAACACAACCAGGCGAACGGCGAGAACAATCGGGACGGCAGCAACCACGAGCGCTCTTGGAACTGCGGCGCAGAAGGGCCGACGCCTGATCCCGAGATCAACGAGCTACGCCGCCGCCAACGGCGCAACCTCCTCGCGACGCTGCTCTTGTCGCAGGGCACGCCCATGCTGCTCGCGGGAGACGAGTTTGGCCGCACGCAACGCGGCAACAACAACGCTTATTGCCAAGACAACGAGCTCTCCTGGCTCGACTGGGATTGGGACGAAGAGCAGCGCGGCCTCTTCGAATTTACTCGCCACGTGCTCGCGCTCCGGCGCCAGCACCCGGCCTTGCACCGTGCAAAATTCTTCCAGGGCAGGCCCATCCAGAACGCCGACCTCAGCGACCTAGCGTGGTTTCGCCACGACGGGCGGCCCATGTCGGCCGAGGACTGGAACAACCCCTCCACCCGTAGCCTGACCATGTTCCTCGCGGGCCGAGGCATCGACGACGTCGATGACGATGGCCGACCCATCGTCGACGACGACCTGTTGCTGGCCGTAAACGCGAGCCACATTGATCTGCCGCTGACCTTGCCCTTCGTACAGTCGGTCGAGGTGTGGAAGCTGCTGCTCGACACCAACGACGATCGTGCCGAGGCGCGCTTCTCGTCCGGCGCGAGGATGACGCTGCGGGCTCGCTCCTTGATGCTCTTCGGCTCTCCGTCTCGGGTGCTGCGTAGGGGAGGAGCGTTGCACACCCTGGGCGCCACTTATCGCATGCAACTGCACGCGGGGTTTGGCTTCCAACAGGCGCACGCTCAGGTGGACTACCTCGACAACTTGGGGATCCGCGATTTGTACGTCTCGCCCATCTTCGTGGCGGCCAAAGGCAGCCGCCACGGCTACGATGTGGTCAATCACGAGCAACTCAACCCCGAGCTCGGCACCGAGCAAGACTTCGAGGCACTCGCCGAAGCGCTGCGCGTGCGTGGCATGGGCCTGTGCGTCGACTGGGTTCCCAATCATATGGGCAATGCGCCGGGTCAAAACCCCTGGTGGGAGGACGTGCTCGAAAATGGCCAAAGCTCGGTGCATGCGCTGGCCTTCGACATCGACTGGGCTCCTCTCAAGCCCGAGCTCCACGACACCGTGCTCTTGCCGCTGCTGCCGGATCAATACGGGCGGGTCCTCGAACGGGGGGAGCTCTACGTAGAGGTCGAGGCGGGGCGGTTTTACGTCCGGCACTTCGACGAGCGTTTTCCGCTGGGGCCCAAGAGTCTTCTCGAGCTGGTCGAGACAGCAGTCGGCAGCACCGGCCTCGTGGAAGAAGACCCTCGGCAGCAAGAGCTCGCGAGCCTGCGGGCGTCGCTTTCGCACTTACCGGATCGGCGCTCTCCGACAGAGACGGACCAGCGGGAGCGCCACAGAGAGAAGGAAGTGTTCAAACGCCGGCTGCAGCGCTTGCTCGCGGAATCCAAGGAGGTCGCTGATGCCTTCGATCGTGCGCTCACGCGCCTGAACGGGACGGCGGGCGACAGCGCGAGCTTCGACGCGCTCGATCGTCTGCTCAGTCAGCAGAGCTATCGCCTAGCGTCGTGGCGTGTGGCCTCTCAGGAGATCAACTACCGGCGCTTCTTCGACATCAATTCGCTGGCGGCGCTGCGCATGGAAGAGCCGCTCGTCTTCGAGCGAGCCCACCGGACTCTGTTTCGCCTGCTCGGAGCGGGCTCGATTCAAGCGTTACGCTTGGACCACACCGACGGCCTGTACGACCCGTTCGCCTACTTTGAGAGCCTGCAACGCCAATTCAGAGCCACGCTGGGTCTGGATGTGAGCGCGATGCCGGACGACGCCGCCCGGCCGCTGCCGATTTTGGTCGAAAAGGTCCTGGGCTCGTATGAAAAGCTGCCCGCGCAGTGGCCCGTCGATGGCACGACAGGCTACGAGTTTGGCGCTTCTGCCGTCAGCGTCACCATCGATCGAGACGCCGAGGCCGCGTTCACGGATTTTTACCGGCAGTTTACCGGTGATAACCGCTCGTTCGGCGCTCATGTGTACGAGAGCAAGATGCGCATCTTGATGGACTCTCTGGCCAGCGAGGTGAACATGCTGGCTCGGCGCCTGGAACGCATCGCGGCCGCGCACCGTCATTGGCGCGACTTCACCCTCGTCTCCCTGACTCGGGCGCTGATCGAGATCATCGCGGCTTTTCCGGTGTACCGAACTTACCTGCGCTCCGGCGTGACACCGGCCGACGAAGACGTGCGGCAAGTGAGCGTCGCCGTGCGCCTGGCGCGTCGCCGAGCCGCGCCCGGTCTGGATCCCACCATCTTCGAGTTCATTCAGGACATACTGCTCTTGAGCTTGCCTGTCACGGAAGCCGAACGCAGCGAACACGAGCGCTTTGCCCTTAGGTTTCAGCAACTCACAGGGCCCGTGATGGCGAAGGCCGTCGAGGATACCGCCTTCTACCGCTATCAGCGCATGATCGCCCTGAACGAGATAGGGGCGGACCCGGCCGAATTTGGCATCTCGCTGGAGCGCTTCCACGCCCAGTACGCCGAACGCCTGCGTAGTTGGCCGCTGTCGATGGTGAGCACGTCCACGCACGATAGCAAGCGTGGGGAAGACGCCGCTGCGACCATCGCGGTGCTTACAGAAATTCCCGACGAATGGCGCGCGACCGTGCTCGAGTGGGCGAGCCTGGCCGAAAAGTACAAGTCTGCTGACGGCGACCGCGTGTCCCCAACGCGCCGCGACGAGTACATGTATTATCAAACCCTGGTGGGGTCGTGGCCGTTTGGCTGGGACGGGGAGGAAGGCCGGGCCGATTTCATCGCGCGCGTGCAAGCCTTCATGCACAAGGCCACCCACGAAGCCAAGGACGAGACGTCCTGGCTGTCGCCTGACGCCGGCTACGACGAGGGGATCTCAGGCTTCGTTGAAGGGACGCTCTCGGACGGAGCCCTGCGTGCGAAAATCGCCAGCTTTTGTCGTCGCGTCGGCACCCACGGCGCCACCAACGGCATCGGCAAGGTCTTGCTGCGGCTGTGTTCGCCGGGCGTCCCGGATACCTTCCAGGGCTCGGAGCTGTGGAACCAGAGCCTCGTCGACCCGGACAATCGAACCGAGGTCGACTACGCGCGCTGCCGAGCCCTGCTGGAAATGTTCGACACCGCCGAACGGGCAGCCCTGATCCAGCGACTGCTCACCGACTGGGCGGACGGGGCGTTGAAGTTGTTCGTGACCCAGACGGCGCTGGAGACGCGTCGCCGCCTGCGCGACGTCTTCTTACATGGGGATTACGCGGCTCTGCCCGCGGGCGAGCACGTCATCGCGTTCGTGCGCACCACAGCGCAATCTTCAATCATCGTATGCGTACCTCGCTTCTCCATGCGCTTGACCCGAGGCGAGCGAACCTGGCCTCTGGGGGACGTATGGGGGGACCAGACCATATTGATCCCCGCAGGGCGTTACCACGAGGTCTTCACCGCTCGCGAGCTCTCGACCCAGGGCACACTCCGTCTCGCGGACTGCTTCGCGACATTCCCGCTGGCGTTGTTCATCGCGAACGCGAACCGAAACAGGAGTTAGCTCGCTGCTTGCCTTGCGGCCGCCTCGACCCGAGCCATGTACCCGCGGAGCGTGGGCGAGAGCTGGGTGATCAGCTCCGGGTCACCTTCCGAGAGCATCGCCAGGTTGCCGTACAGAGCAGCGTCGGCCAGGGTGGCTGTCGAGCCGAACAGGAATGGCGTCTGCTCGAGCGTGGCGAGCGTAGGGCGGAGCAGGTCCCGAGCCCGCGCATACAGCGAGTCTCGCGTCGCCAGCCAATGCTCCACGCAGCCCTGCCCGAACTTGCGTTCCTTGACCAGCGTGTACAAAGCGCGCTCGAAGGGCTCCGCCCAGGCGTCCCGCACCGCAGGCGATGCGATCCGAAACAGGACGTCTTCGAGCGGGCCGTCGCAGAAGTCGGCGTAGGCCCAGATCGGGCCTTCGAGCGGCGCGGGCGTCAGCCGGCGTGCTGCCTCGCCCACGAGCAGCTGCTGACAGATGCGCCGCGACTCGACCGTCACGCCGCCGTCATCCGCGACGAACACGGGCACCAAGATGTAACCTCCAGTGAGCCGAGCGAGCTCGCTGCGGTCGCCGTAGGGGACCTCAATGAGATCATACCTGTGCTGCAGCAAATCGAGCAGCATTTGGACCTTGCGGGCAAAGCCGCTGTAGCGAAATCGATAGAGCTTCATGAGCAAGTGGCTAGCGCGAACGCCCCGGCGTCGCGAGCGAATCTTTTCCGTGCTACATGAGAAAATCTCATGGCTGACCTCTCACAAAGACCCGAGTCACAAAGACCCGAGCCCTTGCCCTCGCTCAACGCGCTCTTGGCGTTCGAGGCGGCGGCTCGCCACAACAGCTTCACGCGCGCTGCGCTGGAGCTCGGGGTCACGCAGACAGCGGTGAGCCACCAGGTCCGAGCGCTGGAAAACGATCTCGGAGCCGCGCTCTTCCGTCGTTCTCCCCAGGGCATCAGCCTGACCCTCGAAGGGCAAGCGTGGGCGGCCGAGCTACGCGTGGTCTTCGGCCGTCTGCGGGACGCCAATACGCGGCTGCGCAAGTCCAGAGTACTGAGCCGTCCGGCGGTTTCCGTGAGTATCATTCCTTCCTTCGGCTCGCGCTGGCTGGTGCCTCGCCTCGGCCGTTTTTTGCTCACGCACCCGGACACCGACGTGCGCATCTCGGCATCGGAGCGGCTCGTCGACTTCGCCGTGGAGCCCGTGGATATCGGCATTCGATATGGCGCGGGTGGGTACGCGGGTCTCGTCTCGACCAAGCTGGCCGATGACGCTCTCGTGGTGGTGGCCGCGCCGGCGTTGGCTCAAAAGCGCGAGCATTGGCAACCGAAAGATCTGAGCTCCGAAACGCTCTTCCACGATGACTATCCGGACGCCTGGGCGCGCTGGTTTGAGGCACGGGGTCGGGCGCTACCGGCAAACGCTCGTCAAAACCAGCTCACGGATTCTGCCATGTTGGTCGAAGCAGCCGTACGCGCACAGGGCGTCGCGCTCGCACGTTGGTCACTCGCGGTGGACGAGCTCGAGCTGGGTAAGCTCGTGCTCTTGTTCCCGCGGATCGCGCCGTTGCCCACGGGCTTCGCCTATTACCTGGTGAGCCCACGCGAGAACCTGCGGCGCAAATCCGTGCTGGCGTTTCGCGATTGGGTCGTGTCAGAGGCGCGCAGCCTGCGGGCCTTGCCCGGCTAGCTGCTTCGTCGGGCCGTGAAAATAAGCCTCCCGTTCGCTGCACCAACGGAAACGGGGTCGACGGTACCGGCCCTTCTGGCTCCATGAAGACCCCTGTCGAGCCCGCGTGCCTGCGGAGATGTCTCGCTCCGATGCCGGCGCACCCAGCTGTACGCGCGTCGCGTCTGGCAAGGTCTGAAAGCGGGGCGGCCTCAGATTGGCGCTGCGGGGCAGCTCGTCGCCGAGCTCCGCCATCACATCCGACCCTAGCTCCCCGACATCCACGTCGAGCCAGTGTCCTGCGCGGACACCTGTCCAGCATCGGACAGCGACGTTCGTCTCGGCGCGGACAGGTGTTACCCAGCAGGACGTATTTGGCAAAAACTGGGCGTATTCCCGCGTGGCACGCCGGGTGCTCAAGCAACGTCTCGACGGCGCGACTCCTTCGCTGACCCGCCTACGAATACGGAGCTTTCCAATGGCAAACACATGGACCTTCTCGAAACTCGTCGCACTCGGCTTGGCGTTACCCGCCCCTGCTCTCGCGGCCGCGCCGGCAAGCGCGGTAGCCGCCGCATCAATCGCCCGCGTCGATACGAGCCCTTCTTCGGAGGCCGACCAGGTCGCCGCCGATGACGGCCCCCCCCTGCTCCTCGACCGAAGCGTGGCTGTCGGTGGATACGGCGGACTGGACGTGGCTTACTCGCGCATGTTTGGCCAAGACGGGGCCATCGTCGGCGTGCAAGGGGCATTGCTCTTGGATCACCGACTCAGCCTTGGCATTGCGGGGTATGGCTGGTCCAACTCTCAGCCGGGGCCCGACGATAGCGCGGGCAACTCTCGAAATTTCGAGGCCGGCTATGGCGGCGCCACCATCCGCTACTCGTTTTATATGCAAGACTTCCCCGTCTACCTGACCGTGGGCGCGTTGGTCGGCGGGGGTGCCATCGCGCTCGCCAAGAGCGACGACAGTGACTTTGACGACTTGGATTCTAACGAGAGCGAGGACATATTCGCGGTCTTGCAGCCCGAGCTCACCTTGAACGCAAACCTCACCCGCTGGATGCGCGTCGGCGTCACCGGTGGCTACCGCATGACCCGCGGCGTCGATCGAAATGGTTTCGACGAATCCGATATCAACGGTTTGATCCTGGGCGGACAGGTCCAGTTCGGGAGCTTCTGAACCTCTGCCTCCCTTAGCCTGGCGCGGGCTGTATGGTCGGCCCCCGGCGCCTTTCGCAGCGTTACCCACTCTCCCAAGGCGATGAACACGAGCAGCAGGTTCGTCGCCAGGAAACCCAGTTCTCGAGCAGCTCCGAGGCGCCGCTCCAGGCGCTCGGTGCGCTCAGGCGCGACGTCAGCTCTTCCTGACCGCAGTGATGACACCAAGCAGGGCAGCTCGGAAGGTTTGCAGCTGTTTTGCCGCGGACGCCCCGCTGAAGGAGGTCACCCAGAACCGATCGCGCGCAATCCCATCTTCGGTGCGTATCTCGCAGCGGCTGACCTCGAGCCCATGCTGGTGGAGAAGCCGAGCGACGGTGTGGAGCAAGCCAGGGAAATCGTTGGCCTCGAGCACCACCTCCCAGCGATCGGGGGTGGTCGCGTCTTCCGTATAGCTGACGCGGGCCGTGGCGTCCTCGTGCACGCCGGGCTCCGGCATTTCGGGGGTGCCCACGTCGGCGCCCAAGAGCTCCCGAATCGTCCGCGCACACGCCTCCAGGCGGGCAGCCTCGAGCGGCGTACCCGCTGCCACGTTACGCAACCAGAAGAAATCGACGGCCTCCAAACGCCCGTCCGGGTGATTGCGGCAGTATATCTGTGCGGAGCGGACGTCTAGCGCATGCGCCAAGAATGCCGCGCTGACGATAGCGACGAGGCCCGGTCGATCGTCTGCGACGACGCATAAGATGGCTACCCCCTGAGGCAACGTCCGCCAAACCACCACCTGCCCCGGCGCCGACCCGCGCTCGGAGGCGATGCGCGCGTGCTCCTGAGCATCCACAAAATCGAATGCTTGCGCATACGCGGGGGGCATGGATGCGATGAACTGAGACGTAAGCTCGGGGTCGGTCATATCGATATCAGATCTGCGACTAAACGCGCCGAGCCTAGCGTAGCCGATCGAAACGCAACTTGGGAGCCGGTGCGAGCTTTCTCGCGAGTGAAACTCCATGGATACGAGGGCGAGCGCGAGATCACCGGCTGTGTGCAACGCCCTCGAAGCAATCGCATGGAGAAACTTGGAGAAACTCGCCTACACAGCAGGGTAGCCCCCCAGTCCGCGGTCCACACTCCGCTGAGCCCCGATCTACGGTCGCTTCCCTGCTCTATCCCCCCCCTTGCCCAAAATCACTTCTGGACCTGAGCACCAAAGAACAGCGCCTTCACCGTGTCATCGCCGGCCGAGCCGTACCGATACCCGAGCGAGAAGCGCGTGGCATATGAGTTGAGCAGGTAGTTGACCTGCGCGTCGATCAGGGTCGAGGTGTCTGCGTTATCATCTGTCGGGGTCGCGCCCTGGACGCGGAACAGCGGCTGCAGCTTGCCGCCGCCGACGTCCGCCGGGAGGATGTAGCTCGCCAGCGCGAACCAGCCGGAGTCGGTCCCTTCGTTGTCTCCGTTGAATTTGTAGAAGGCGCCCTCGAGGTCGAGCACACCGGCATCACCGAGGTTCTTCTCAAACAGGACGTCCACGTTGAACTCTGAGTAGTCGTCCGGCGCGAGCGGGTTCGGCATGCCGTCGATATCGGGCGCTGTCGACCCGTCATTCTTGTACTGTACGCCTACGCCGATCCCCAATACATCCATGCCATGGTACGTCGCAGTACCCCAGAAACCCGGCTCGGGGTTGAGCAGGCTGAGGCTGATACGGCCCGTGTACAGCGGTGAGGCGCCGGGGTTATAAAGGTCGAAGGCGCCGGCAAAGTACTTGACTAGGCCACCTTCGATCTGACCCCAGACCGTCACGCCGTCGTTCCGACCATACGGGCCCTGGCGCGGGACAGCGACCTGGCCGTCGGCGAAACCGAAGCCGGGGTAGAACCAAGGCGCCATGAAATAGGGACCCGCGAAGTTCGAGCGGTCCACCGAAACCAAGTGGCGACCGAGCCAGACATTGAAATACGGGCTGGGCTCAATCTGGATGATTCCATCCATGACTGAGACCGAGCTGGTGATCTCCGGCGAGTAAGACGCGACGAGGTTTAGGGTGAGGCTGACGTATTTATGCACCTTCCCGGCGGCGTGAAATTCGAACTCTCCGGTGCTGAAGGTGTCATCCTGCTCATCTCCGGAGGGGAAATTGCCTGGAGCAGCGGTAGCTCCGTTGCTGAACACGACGTCGGCACGAGCCCACGCGCCGAGCTTTAGGTCTCCGAGATCATCAGCAGGAGGCGCCTCGGCGGGGGCGCCCTCCACTGCCACGGCAACAGCGGCAATCTCCGTAGGCGGCGGGGGAGCGGTAGGGTCCGCAGGTGCCTGCAAGGCGGCGGGAGGAGGGGTGGGCACCTCTGGCGTCGGAGCGACCACGGCGGCAGGTGCCTCCGGCAGAGGAGCAGGTTGAAGGGCAACCGGTTCTGCCGGGGCAGGCACTTGAGCTGCAGCAGGAGCCGCTTGCATCACCAAGCCAAGCAAGCCCAAGCCAAGCGAGTAGAGCGGGGCGGGGTTCATGTATCGAAAGCGAAGTTTCATAACCACTCCTTGTGTTGGAGATAGCGAGTACTCGCTGAATGTTTACGGTGTGTTTCGACGTACGTTGTTTCGATGCTCAGCTGGGGTGCTTTTGTCGATCACCCACTTAGGCGGATTGCGGCCACGCCGTAGGGCGCGGCGTTCCACTTCGTGAAACTCCCGGGCACTCCCGGACGACATGGAGCGTCATCACGCGGAGCGCGTCCTCGGCGATGCTTCTCGCAGCGTCGCCGCTTGCACACGACGAGCGACCCCCGACGTCTACCGCGAGCTCGATGGAGACACGCCAGCGCTGTCAAGTCTAGATGAGAACCTACGTGCGCAATCTGACCTGCCGCGTTGAGCACGGCGCTCGTGCGCCAGATAACCCTGCGGTTGCGTTGTGCCGCATGACGGGGCGGCCCTTGCCCACCTTCGCCTCGCTCGCAAGGGACCTCGCAGATCTCGCCTCATCTCGCCTCATCTCGGCGCTCGACGCCGAATCGCATACAATTGCGCAACCCCAATCGTTCCCGCAAGTTTGACCACGGACGAGCAACTCCGGGCGAGGCCATTTGCGCCGCCCAGCGCCGTTGGACGCGCGTCAGAAAAGGTTAGGAAACCTGGACCTCGCTATCTGGAGAATAGACGCGATGCCTATGAAATTCTTCGGCTCAACCCAACCGCTTACACCCGGGCTCCCCTTCGAGCTCATCCCATCCATTCGACGGCTGCTCCTGCTCGCCCTCGTCGGGCTCCTCGCCAGCTGTAAACAAACGGAAGAAAAGAGCGCGCCCGTCACCACGTCCGCTGCGCTAGCGGCGACGGGCACCACGAGCGCGCCTTTGACCGTTGGCTTCATTTACGTCGGATCTCGCGCCGACTACGGTTACAATCAAGCTCACGCGCAGGGGGCCAAGGCGCTGGCCGCGGCGGTTGATGGAATCAAGCTGCGGGAGGAGGAAAACGTCCCGGAGACGGTCGCCGTCCAGAAGACCATGGAGAGCATGATCAATCTGGACGGAGCCAAGGTGCTGTTCCCCACCTCGTTCGGCTACTTCGATCCGCACATCCTCACGATGGCGCAGAAGTATCCGGATGTGACCTTCCTGCACTGCGGCGGTCTGTACACAGAAGGCAAGCACCCCAAGAACGTGGGCAGCTTCTTCGGTTACATCGACGAGGCAGAATACGTGGCGGGCATCGTGGCAGGCTCGACCAGCAAGACGAAGAAGCTCGGGTTCATCGCTGCCAAGCCGATCCCTCAAGTGCTGAGGAACATCAACGCCTATGCGCTCGGTGCGCGCTCTGTCGATCCGACCGTGACGGTGACGGTGATCTTCACCGGGGACTGGTCGCTGCCCGTCAAAGAAGCGGAAGCCGCCAACAGCCTCATCGACCAGGGTGTCGACGTGCTCACTGGTCACGTGGACTCACCGAAAGTCCTGATCGAGGCCGCCGAACGCCGCAACATCTACAGCACGGGCTACCATGCGAGCCAGGCGGAGCTGGCGCCCAAGGGCTACCTGACTGGCGCCGAGTGGAACTGGGAGAAGGTCTATACGGGCTACCTGACGAAAATCAAAAAGGGTGAGCCCTGGGACCACCTGGTCCGCGGCGGAATCAAAGAGGGGTTCGTCAAGCTGTCGCCCTACGGCGAAGCCGTCTCGGCAGAGACCAAGAAAAAGGCGGACGACGCCAAAGCCGGGCTCCAAGCGGGCACCCTGGTCATCTTCAAGGGCCCCCTGGCGAGCAATACAGGCAAAGAGATCTTGGCCGCCGGTGTCTCCCGAGGTCAAACCGACATCGAGCTCGAAAAGATGAACTACCTCGTGGAAGGCGTGAAGGGGTCCCTCGAGTAAGAACATGGACGCGAGCGCGCCTTTGGTCATCGAGCTGCCGGCGGAACGCCGGGGCCAGCGCCGGGCTGTCGGTGCGCGTGTGCGTGCCCTGCTCGAGGGGCTCGCCCCGACGGCGTTGGCGCTGGTCGTTTCGGTGCTGCTGTTCGGTGTATTCGTCGCCTTGGCCGGCCACAACCCCCTGGACGTGTACGCCGAGATGTATCGGGGTGCGTTCGGCACGTGGTTCTCCTTCCAGAACAGCCTGGTGCGCGCCGCGCCGCTCATGTTGACGGGCCTCTGCACGGCCCTGCCGGCGCGGCTTGGCCTGATCATCATTGGCGGTGAGGGTGCTCTCGTCGTGGGTGGCATTGCCGCAGCCGCTGCCGCGGTGCCGCTCCAGGGCGCTCCACCCGTGGCAGTGGTGGCCGGCATGATGCTCGCCTCGATGCTGGCGGGCGGAGTATGGATTGGCGCCGCCGGCGCGCTGAAGTCCCTGCGCGGCGTCAACGAGACCATCAGCTCCTTGTTGCTTTCGTACATTGGCATCGCGCTCTTCAACCACCTCGTAGAAGGCCCTTTCCGCGACCCCGCGAGCCTCAACAAGCCCTCGACGCCGCCGATCGGTGAGGCCAACATGCTCGGTAACCTTCCCGGGCTAGACGTCCACGTGGGGCTGGCCTTCGGCGTCGTAGGCTGCATCATCTGTTACGTGCTGATGGAGCACACGGTGTTCGGGTTCGCGGCTCGTATCGTGGGCGGCAATCCGCGAGCGGCGCGCTTGAGCGGCTTGGCCGTACCGCGTTTGCTGATCATCACCTGCGTGATCGCTGGCGCGGCGGCAGGCCTGGCTGGCATGGTCGAGGTCGCCGCCATCCATGGCAACGCCAACGCCTCGTTAATGGCCGGCTACGGCTACGCTGGCATCCTGGTAGCCTTTCTCGCGGGGCACAACGCGCTCGCGATTCTGCCGGTTGCCCTGCTTCTCGGCGGCATCAACGCGAGCGGCGGCTTGTTGCAGAGGACGTTTGGCTTGCCCGACGCAACGGTGAACGTGCTGCAGGGCATCTTGTTCGTCGTCCTGCTCGCCAGTGAGACCTACCGCGGCCAGATACGGCTCGGTAAAATTCGGAATTGAGGGCGCTCGACATGGATCAAACGCTAGCCATGGGCTTGTGGGGTATACCGCTCGCCGTCCTCGGGGGAGCACTGCGGGTGAGCGCACCCTTCTTGTTCGTGAGCCTCGGCGAGTGCATCACGGAAAAGGCGGGGCGCGTCAACTTGGGCCTCGAGGGGACGCTGGTGATGGGAGCCATGTCCGGCTACGGAGCTTCCTACCTGACGGGCTCGGCTTGGCTCGGCGTTGTTGCCGCTGGCGCAGTGGGCGCCATCTTCGGGGGCTTGCACGGCTGGCTGTGTGGGCGCCCCCGCGTCAATGACATCGCCGTAGGCATCGCGCTCATGTTGCTCGGCATCGGCTTGGCCTTTTTCCTTGGCAAGCCGCTGATTCAGCCCACGGCGCCGCGCTTGCCTGCCATATCGCTCGGTGGCTTCAGCGACATCCCACAGGTACGTTCGGCGTTGCAGGTCAACGCCCTGTTTTTGATCGGCATCCTGCTCGCCCCTGCCCTGCGCTGGGCCCTCGCGCGCACCAAGTGGGGGTTGATATTGCGCACCGTTGGCGAGAGCGCCGAAGCAGCGCGCGCGATGGGCTACGACGTCAATCGCGTGCGGCTCTGGGCTACCGTGGCCGGTGGCGTGCTGGCTGGCATCGGCGGCTCGTTCCTCTCGCTGTTTTACCCCGGCAGCTACAATGAAGGCCTGTCGAGCGGGCAGGGCTTGATGGCCGTCGCCCTGGTCATCTTCGCGCGCTGGGACCCGGTGCGTTGCTTGTACGCCTCGCTATTGTTTGGGGGCGCAACCGCCCTCGGCCCAGCCCTGCAATCTGTCGGCGTCACGTCCGGGTACTATCTGTTTAACGCCGCACCGTATGCTTTGACTCTATTCATCATGGTGCTGAGCAGCTCGGCTAAACGCACCTCAGTCGATCAGCCCGCCGAGCTCATTGCCGCTCGCTGAGAGGAAATCAGCATGACATTCATACCTGCAAACCCCTACCCGTGGCCGTACGACGGCGACCTTCGGCCCGAGAACACCGCGCTCATCGTCATCGACATGCAGACGGACTTCTGCGGCAAGGGCGGATACATCGATGGCCTGGGTTATGACATTTCGCTCACTCGCGCCTGCATAGAACCCATCGACCGCGTGCTCACGCTGTTTAGAAAGCGGGGCTTTTGGGTGTTGCATACCCGTGAAGGTCATCGCCCCGATCTGGCCGATCTACCAGCCAACAAGCGTTGGCGTTCTCGGGTGCTGCAAGGCGGTCGCGCAGGGCAGCCAGGCATTGGAGACCCGGGCCCGTGTGGGCGCGTGCTCGTGCGTGGGGAGCCGGGTTGGGACATCATTCCGGAGCTCCGGCCGCTGCCGGGCGAGAGCATCATCGATAAACCCGGCAAAGGTTCCTTCTGCGCTACCGATCTGGACTTGATCCTCCGCCAGCGCGGCATCCGAAACCTCGTCCTCTCCGGCATCACCACCGACGTGTGCGTGCACACGACGATGCGCGAAGCCAACGATCGCGGCTATGAATGCATGATCCTGAGTGACTGCTGCGCCGCGACCGACCCCGGCAACCACACGGCCGCGCTGAAAATGGTGACGATGCAGAACGGCGTGTTCGGCGCCGTGAGCAGCTCGAGCAGCCTGCTCGAGGTGCTCTCGTGAGCGTTGCCGCGCACGCCAAAGGATCGCCACCCGTAGCCAACGAGCTCGACACCTCGGGGTTTCGCTGCACCGAGAGCAAGAGCCCACCCCCGCGTTTGCACGCGCAGGGCATGTGCAAGCGCTTCGGCTCGCTCGCCGCGCTGGAGGATGTCTCCTTCGACCTGCGTCCGGGCAGCGTGCACGCGCTGCTCGGCGAAAATGGTGCGGGGAAGAGCACGCTGGTCAAATGCATCATGGGCTTCTACCGGGCAGACCGCGGCCGCGTGGTGGTGGGCGATGCTCAGGCCCAGATTTCAAATCCGAGGCACGCCCAAGAGCTCGGCGTCGGAATGGTCTATCAGCACTTCACGCTGGTCGAGAACATGACGGTGGCTGAAAATCTGGTGCTCGCCCGTGCCGCGCTGCCGAAAGTGATCGATTGGAAGGCAGAGCAACTCGCCATCGAAGCGTTCATGGAGACGACTCCGTTTCGAGTACCCGTTCGCCGTTCGGTCAGGCAGCTCGCCGCGGGCGAGAAGCAGAAGCTCGAGATACTGAAGCAACTGTACCTCGGCAGCCGCATCATCATTCTCGATGAGCCCACGAGCGTGCTCACGCCCGGAGAAGCAGACAATGTGCTCGGGACCTTACGCAGGATGGTCGAAGGTGGCTCGCTCAGCGTCGCCATCATCACTCACAAGTTTCGTGAAGTCACCGCCTTCGCAGATGATGTAACTGTCCTTCGGCGCGGACGTTTCGCCGGCGGCGGGCTCGCAAAAGACTTTTCGAGCAAACAACTGGCGACGCTCATGGTCGGCACGGAGGCGCCTGCCATTGCTTTGAACCGCAGCCCGTTCAAGGCAAGCTCGCCGTCCTTGGTCATCGAAGACGTCCACGCAGACGATGATATCGGCCTGCCTGTGCTCGAAGGCTTCAGCCTGAAAGTCTTCCCCGGAGAAATCGTCGGCGTCGCTGGTGTCTCGGGTAACGGCCAGGACGAGCTGGTGGAGGTGTTGGCGGGGCAGCGCGCGCGCACGGCTGGTAATTTGTTCGTCAACGGCATGCCGTACGAGCCCAAGCGTGCCCAGATGCGGCGTGAATGCGTGCGTCTGCTGCCAGAGGCGCCGCTCAGGAATGCGTGCGTCGCCAACATGTCCGTGGCGGAGAACATGTCCTTCCGCTGCTTTGACATCAGTCCCTTTGCTCGTGGCGGGTGGCTGCTCCGGCGTTCCAAGATGAGAGAACGGGCTGACGCGGCCATCGTGGAGTACCGCGTAAAGACCCCATCAGCCGACGCGCCCATCGGCAGTCTCTCAGGAGGCAACGTTCAGCGCGCGGTGTTGGCGCGGGAGTTGACAGACGAGGCTCGGGTATTAATCGCCGCCAACCCTTGCTTTGGACTGGATTTTTCGGCGGTGAGCGACATCCAGAGGCGCATCGTCGCGGCGCGTGAGGCGGGTACGGCGGTGCTGCTGGTGAGCGCAGACCTCGACGAGATCTTCGCCTTGGCAGATCGTATCGTCGTAATGAGTGAAGGCCGCATCGTACATGAATGCCTCGCGAGCGAAGCGAACCTGGCGGAAATCGGCTTCCACATGGCGGGCTCGCGCGAGGTTCCGCCGAGCGCCCCGAGCATCGAGCCGAGCCTTGGGGCAGCTTGAACATTGAACGGACGATCCTCGAGCTCGATCCCGAGGCCTTGGCGCGCCGGTCCGGATATGAGCCGCTGAGGCCCGGCATCGACATCTCGTATCTGTACAAGGACGATGCTTCGGGCGCGTCTTGTGCGCTGCTCAGATATCAGCCAGGCGCAGAGGTTCCGTCCCACTTGCACCAAGGCTTCGAGCACGTTTACGTCCTCGCTGGCGAGCAGCAAGACGAACGCGGGGTCTACCCGGCGGGTACCTTCGTGATTAATCCGCCAGGGTCTACCCACCACGTTCAAAGCCCGAAAGGCTGTTTGGTGCTCATCGTCTGGCAACGCCCGGTAGCCTTCGTGGCGTCGAGCGCGCCATCGTCGAGGCATTGAGTCCGGCGATGGCCCTGGGCGGCAACTTCGCCCCCTCGGCCCGGCGAATGTCGGGATAAAATTGCGGCTTCCCAGGATTCTCCAGCCAACGCTGCGTTTGGGCCCCCCGACGGCCAAGGCAGGCCTAAGCTCGAAGCTGGAATGAAGGGTGCAAGGCCTCTCGGGTCGCGATGCGCTGCCGGCGCCCTAGTGCTGGTGCTGGCAGCATTGGGCGTCAACGACAGCAAGGCGCACATCGACTTGACGCGCCCGATCCCTCGAGAGCAGGGCCTCAGCCGCGCCCCCAACGCGAACCTGAAGGAAGGCCCGTGCGGGCAGCGGAGCAATCAGCGTACCGACAAGCTGAATGTCTTCGCTCCGGGCGAGACCATAGAGGTGACCTGGGCGGAGACGACGAACCATCGGAGCTACTACCGTGTCGCCTTCGATCGCGATGGCGACGATGGCTTTCCAGTGTTCGCAGGCGGCGCCGTCAGCCAGACCGGTGATGACCCGAGCCGCATCTGCCCCGTCGATGGGCAGGTCATATTGGCGTACGAGTTGAACGACGGGGCGGGCGGCGTGCACACCCTGGACGTGAAGCTACCGGACGTCGAGTGCGACAACTGCACGCTGCAGGTCCTCCAGTACATGTACGATCGGCAGCGTCCCTACTACTTTCAATGTGCGGATCTGGTGCTGCGCCACACGCCCGAGAGCGCAATCGCTTTCGATGCCGGCGCTTTGAATATAGGTCGCGACGCTGCACCAGAGGGTGGCGAGCTGGTAACCCCAGTGAGCGCTGCGCAAGCTTGCTGGAGCCGCCTGGCGCCATTGGACGCCGGCGTCAGTGCCCGGACCGGAAGCGACGTTCCCGTCGGTGGCGCCGAGCCTTCGGGCATGGGTGGCGGTTCCGACAATGCTTCGCAGGGCGGCCCTGCGGGTGTTGGCAGTTCGCGGGGCGACTCGGGCGTGCGCGACTCCTCGGGCGGAGGCTGCGGTTTCGCGCCAGCGGCTGCTCGCTCGAGGCATTGGTCGGCGCTGTTAGCTCTGTGCTCATTGAGCCTGCTCTGCAGCGCGACCGCTGCACGTCGGCGTAGGCTGATCTGACGGCCCAATTGCCAGGGGCCAACCGGCCGACGGCGTTCGAGCTCATGAAGAGCTAACGTGGAACGGCGCGCCTGACGCGCCTCGTCACGCGCGTGTCGAATCGCGCTGGGGATGTGCCGGGGCTGCGTAAAGCCGTGATTTTGTGCAGCGCCAGCGCCGACGGTTTTCTTTCGGGCGATTTTCCCTTAGACCACCGTCCGCGCATGGACAAGCAGAAGAAGATATTCCACCCGGTGCTGTGGGTCGTCACGAACTTCATCGCGATGGGCATCCCCTTCTCGATGGTGATCTGGGTCACCGGCACGCTGTTCAAGGACCTCGGTCACTCCGATACCGAGATCACGATCGCCACCGGCAGCGTCGGCATCGTCTGGTCGCTCAAGCCGCTTTGGGCCGGCTTCCTCGACATGTTCAAGACGAAGAAGTTCTTCGTGCTGTCGATGGAGTTCGTCATCGGCGTGTTGTTCGTGCTGATGGGCCTGGCTCTGACCTTGCCGGGATATTTCACGGCGATCATAGCGTTGCTCTGGATCGTGGCCATCGCCTCGGCCACCCAAGACATTTGCTCCGACGGCATCTACATCTCGACGCTGAACAAGGCGCAGCAAGCCATGTACATCGGCGTCCAGGGCATGGCCTGGAACCTCGGGCGCATCGTTGCGGTCTCGGTTGTGGTGTGGTTTGCCGGCCATCTCAAGGAGAGCTCACATCTCGACGCCAAGACCGCGTGGATGTACGCGCTCTTCGCCGCAGGCGGTCTCATGGCGGCGTTTGGCCTGTATCATTCTGTCGTGTTGCCCACGGGCAGCGTGCCCGAGGCGAGGGAGCGCCAGAGCGGAAAGCAGGTCTTCCGCGAATTTCTCGCCAGCGCAGCGGACTTTTGTAACAAGCGCTCGCTCTGGGGGATGTTGGCGTTCGTGTTTTTCTACCGCAGCGCCGAAGGCCTGCTGTTGGTGGAAGCGCCCTTGTTTTTGCAGGGCTGCCTCGAAAACGGCGGCCTGCAGCTGAGCCTGGTCGACAAGGGGACGATTGACGGCACGATCAGCACCATTGCGGGCATCCTGGGCGGCCTGATCGGCGGCATGGCGATCTCGCGGTTCAGCTTGAGGAAGAGCTTGATCTACCTCGCGCTGTGCATGAACGTTCCGCACGCTTGTTATCTGTATCTGAGTTACGCCGTCTCCCCGGCTAACCCGCTCTCGTACGACGCGATCGCTTTCATGGTCGGCCTCGAGAAGTTTTGGTACGGCTTTGGGTTCGTTGGAAACATGCTGTATATGATGCAGCAGATCGCGCCCGGCAAGTTCAAGATGACGCACTACGCCTTCGCGACGGCGTTCATGAATCTGGTGCTCGTGCCGACGCAGATGGCGAGCGGGCCGCTCGCCGATTCGATGGGCTTCAAGTCCTTCTTCTTGTTCGTGTTCATCGCCGCGATCCCTTCGATTGCCGCCGCGTGGTTTGCGCCTTTTCCGCAGAGCGAGTCCACAGACGACGATTCGTCCGTGGATGACCCCCAACACCTGGGAGAGGAAGAGAAGAAAATGCAGGCGGCAGCGCGCCGCGCGACCGTCATCGCGCTGCTGGCGACGGCGCTGTTCTTGTACCCGGATATCTTGGCGATCGGCTGGATGAGCACGACACAGAATGGCGGCGCGCTGACGTTCTTCTTGCTGCTCTTGGCCTTCACGACGGTGCTCAAGATCGTGCTCTCGCTCAGGGCGATCGCGGCGGGCCGAGCCGCGCTAGAGCTGTCCCGCAAGCTTTCAGCTGGGCAAGCCTACGTGAGCAACGCCAAGGGCGCGATCATCGGCGGCGGCGTAATGATCGCCATCTCCATCGTGCTCACCATCGTCTGCATCGACAAAGCGCTGTCCACCAACTGGAGCTGCGCCTTTTCGGAAAATCCCGGGGCCTGCCTGAATACGCCACCGCCAAAGTCGAACCAGTGCCTGCATCCGACCACCAATCGCGACAGCGCGGTGTTCAAGTCTCTAGGCCTCTAACGCCCAGGATCAGCCACACATCGGCCCATCGGCCACAATCTAGTGCCCCGTTCGTCGCAGAAAGCTGCCCCCTGTGTCATGAACCTGCCGTCAATCCACGGGCCGCTTGGTGGGATGACTAGCCGGTTCTCCTTCTCAGGGGTAGCCTAGTAAAATACGGTCCTCGCGATGAGGAATAGAGCTGCGGTGCATAGGTTCTCTGAAATAGAACACGCGCTGCGGCCACGCCGCTCTGAGCACGACCCGACTGACGTCGAGGCCGGCTAAAACCCCAGTGATGAGAAAGACGGAGATAAGGTTATGGGAGCAATGAGCATCGGGCATTGGCTCATCGTGCTCGTCGTCGTTCTGCTGGTGTTCGGGCCAAAGCGGTTGGGCGATGTCGGCAAGGGGCTGGGGCAAGGGCTACGCGGTTTGCGTGAAGGTCTGTCGAACAAAGACCCCGACCCACCGGGCACGGGCGGCACCGAGCGGAGCACCGACAAGGCCGATTCAAAGTGATGTGCAGCGCCTGGGTCGGCGTGCTTTGAGGGCTCGCCGCTCGAGCGACTCGGGCCCAAGCCGACGGCGTCACGGTTAGGGTGGCACACGCGTGGCAGACCTAGGGCGGCAGCTTCGCCTCGACCCTGACCTTTACCCCTGACCTACGCCGCTGGCAGCGGGGATGCAGTCTCTGACCTAGGAGGCCAGCGTATCGCCTGAGGCTCGGGACGTTCTGAGGCTCGCGAGACAGCGCGCGAAAGCATCGTCGAACGTTCTGAGGCTCGCGACATGCTGGCAGCCCGCTCCCGCCCCAGAGCCTTGCACTCAACGCCCTGCTACCGGTGACGCAGGCCCTCACCCATATCCGCGACACGGCTCTCTGACGGGGTCGGTGCGCGGAGACGGTGGAATCCTATGCACTCGAGGAGGCCCTGGCGGCGGCCAGACGGCGCCGAACCGACTCGACTTAGCTCGCGCTTCAAATCGGGACGCTGAGGGCAAGTCCGCCCATCGCGGGGCCGATGCGCGCCGGGCCACCAATCCTGATCTCGGCTCCCAGCAAGGCTCATCCTGTCGACATAGAGTGTCGCCCAAAATTTGTCAGATTTGGGCTAAGAATGTCGCGACGCCCGCTTGGGCTCCGTAACGCAGGATGCACAGCATATGACCACCACCGATTCACCGTTTTCCGAAGTCAGCCTTGCACCGGCAGACCCCATCTTGGGGCTGACCGACGCCTTCCAGGCCGACAAAAATCCCGACAAGGTCAACCTGGGGGTCGGCGTCTATCAAGACGGCAAGGGCAAAGTGCCGGTGCTGTCAGTGGTGCGCGAGGCTGAACGGCGCTGGTACGAGAAAGAGGATTCGAAGGCTTACCTCCCGATCGACGGGCTCCCGGCTTATCGGCAAGAGGTACAAGCCCTATTGTTCGGGCGGGATTCCACCTTGCAGAAGGAGGGCCGCCTCGTCACCGCTCAAGCGCTTGGTGGAACCGGGGCGCTCAAGCTCGGCGCGGATTTTCTCCGGCGCTTTCTCCCGACCGCGGAGCTCTATATCAGCCAACCAAGCTGGGAAAACCATCGGGCACTGTTTGAAGCCGCCGGTTTTGGCGTCAAAGAGTACCCTTATTACGCTGCGAAGACCCACGGCCTCGATTTCCAGGGCATGCGTGACGCGCTCAGCCGGTTATCGAAGGACAGCATCGTCCTATTGCACGCCTGTTGCCACAACCCAACAGGCGTGGACCTGACCGAAGAGCAGTGGCAAGAGGTCGTTCAAATCGTCCAAGCCCGGTCGCTGCTGCCATTTATCGATTTCGCCTATCAGGGCTTCGGGGATGGCATTTACGAAGACGCGGTCGCCGTCCGCGCATTTGCGCGCGCCGGCATACCCTTCGTCGTAGCGAGCTCTTTCTCGAAGTCCTTCTCACTCTATCGTGAGCGCGTCGGCGCGATCACCTTCGTGACGAAGGACTCGGACGAAGCCAAGCGCGTGACGTCACAGCTCAAGCGCGTCATCCGCACGAACTACTCGAACCCGAGCTCACACGGTGGTCAGGTGGTGGCCATGGTGCTCGGCGATCCCGAGCTCCGAGCGCGCTGGGAGGCAGAAGTCAGCGAGATGCGCGGCCGCATCCAGAACATGCGCACGCTGTTCGTCAAGCGTCTAGTGGAGCGAGGTATCAAGCGTGACTTCTCGTTCATCGCAGACCAAAAGGGCATGTTCTCTTATTCGGGCCTCGAGCTCGATGCCGTCCGGCGGCTCCGCTCCGACTTCGGCATCTACATCGTCGACAGCGGCCGTATCTGCGTCGCAGCCATGAACGAGAAGAATATCGGGCCCATCACCGACGCCATCGCCCAGGTGTTGTGATTGGCGCTGGCGGGCTCTGCCGCCGCCAGCGCCCGGCGCGGTAGCTGCTAAGCAAGTACCGCGACGGGACCCTAGCGAGCGCCTCCTACCAGCTTTGGCCGCCTCATTCGGCGGGCTCGGGGATCGCTCCGTGCTCGCCACTCCGCTCGACCACAGGCTGCGTCGCCGGCGCGAGCTTCGCGCAGCCGAACAGGAACGCGGCCACCCCGAGGTAGGCCGCTGCGACGACAGGCGTCTTCGCGAATCCGATCGCTTCGCCGTGCATGAAGCCAAAGAACGTCAGCCCGGAGCCAACCAGGGCCGTCAGCGCGGCCTTGGCGAGGTGGCGGTCGATGATGAACACCCCGATGGCCCCGAGCACCAAGCCGCCCAGGATGGCACCGCCGCCCATGAGGGACAGCCCTTCGTAGAGCACACCCACTTGTCCGAGCTTGTCGAGACCTACGGCGTGGGCAGAGGTGCCGGCTGCGCCCAAGGCGCTGTCGATCTGCAACTTGCCCCAGGCTGCGAGGTGAGGAGTGAGCGCGAGCACGATCGCAGGTGCGTGGCTCTTCGGGTTCTCCTGAAAGGCTTGAGCGCCAATCAACATGCCGATGTAGAGCAGGATGGGGGAAATCGCCACCACTGGCACTAAGGACACCATGACGGAGATGACGCCGAACCAGGACAGCACCAGCACGGCGATGCCAGTTGCACCGGAGTAGCCGATCCGGCCCCCCATGGCTTTCCAACCGGGGTGCCCGATGTAGACGGCGTTGATGAACGGGTTGCCCATCAAACAACCAATCAGGCTCACTACGCCATCTGCCGTCAGTACGCGCGTGGTCGGAAAACTGTCCCCTGCCACCGCCGCGCTCTCGACGTTATCCATCGCCTCTACCAGGTCATAAATTCCAAACGGGATGGCCGTGACCAGGATCACCCCGAGGAACTGGAACCCGGAGAACACGTGCCCTACAGCGGGCACCGGCAGCGAGAACCCGAAATTCTGAACTGACTCAACGAGCTTGGTGACACTCATGCCACCGTATCCCAGCCCGAGCGCAGTGCTGAACCAGGCGATGGCGGAACCCACGACGATGGCGACGAGGCCCGCCGGGATGCCCCTCAGGTAGCGAACGCCGCCAAACCAGCTGGCCATGATGATGGCAAAGCAGATGATACCTATGACCGGCGTCATAAACATCTCGAGTGCCGGCCGCATGGAAATGAACGCGATGGACACGCCGGCCAAGGTTCCGAGCAACGCCGCTCGAGGAGTAATCTTCCGGATGAACGGCGCCACGAAGCCGCCGATCATCAAGACGAAGCTCTGCACGAAGACCCAAGTCAGCCCCGCTTCCCAACCCTTGACGGGATCTCCCGTGCTGGAAGCGATTGGCAACATAATGACGAAGGTCACGATAAACATGTGCGGAACGCTGATGCCCGACGGCAGCGCGCAGATGTCGGTTCTGCCGGTTTTTTCCGCCAGCTTGTACGCGAGGCGCGCGTAGTACATCGTACTCAAGAACATCATCAGGCCGGTCGCCGGGAGAATGCGTCCGAACACCAGCTCGTCCGGCATCTTCACGACGAAGCGCAAGAGCCCGGTGAGCACCAGCAAGTTCACCAATATGTTGGTGCCAAAGCCAAAGAACGCGTTCCAATCGCCGGACGACCATATGCTAGGTTTTTTCGTCATCGCTCGGGCTCCTTTTCGTACGTGCGCTCTGGCTTATCAGGCGAGCGCGTCCAGAATTCGCCGACTGTCCGTAACCCAACCAAAAATGCCGCCCTGCGCCTGGATCATCGCGAGCCCTGCCGCGTGAAATTCCGGAAAGTAGGATGCACAGCAGTCCGAGGGGACGATGCAACGAAAGCCCCGATCGTTGCCTTCTCGTACGGTCGTATGCACACATACTTCGGTCGTGACGCCGCAAACGATCAGGCTGTCGATTCCGCGGTTGTTCAGGATTGAGTGCAGGTCCGTCGCGTAGAAAGCACCTTTGCCCGGCTTGTCGATGACGGGTTCGCCCTCAATCGGGTAGAGCTCGGGGATGATGTCGTGACCAGGCTCGCCCCGAATGAGGATGCGACCCATCGGGCCAAGCTGGCCGATGCGCAACTCGGGCGCACCACGCTCGCGCTTGGCCTTCGGAGCGTCACTCAGATCGGGCCGATGCCCCTCGCGAGTATGCACGACGAACACGCCTCGCTCCCGCGCAGCGCTGAGCAAACGCCTACAAGGCTCGACGGCGCGGCCCAACAGCGAGACGTCATTGCCCAGCGACTCACCAAAGCCCCCCGGCTGCAGAAAGTCACGTTGCATGTCGATGATGACGATGGCACAGCGGCCAAAATCCAACGTTACGGGTTCGGGTCTTGCGTCAATGACCGATACCGACATGCTCTCTCCTGGTGACGACCACGAGGTCGTTGTGATGCCCAACGGGGACTGGGGGCGCAGCGGCGGATGCGCGCACCAACATGCCACAGAGTGCCAAAGTTGGGCACTCACTCAAATCAAAAAACACCGAGAAATTCTACGTTTCACCAGTGTTCCAGCGCGCTTTCTGTACGGCGCTCGCCGATAACGACCACCCGCGCTCGACACGCTCTTTGCGCTGCTTCAGCTGCCTCTACGCGCTGAATGACTCCCGTGAGCCGCGGCACGCTTCGTTTCTGCACGCCAACAAACTAGTTTCTGAACGCTTCGTTGCACCGAGCACATAACTCTCGGTTCGAGACGCGTTGGAGGGCGAACGAGAAATTGCAGCCGAGTCCTCTGTCAGCTCGACAGCTTCTTCGAAGGGACGTTTGCCTACGTCGGCCGAGTCAGACGGAAGAGAATCGAAACGCTCCCGGTTCGTTCGGTCGTTCGCCGTCACCGGCTACTACGACCTTGGCGCCGGATATTGCACGACTGAGCTTCGACACCGGATCTCAACAGTCTTTGGCCCCGCTCCGCCGCTCCCCCACCTGGCGTCGGCTCTGATCCGGTTCTCGCAACATCCGCCCGCGGCTTCGGTAACACTTGCGCCGCAAGGCGGGCTCGTGAAAGCGCACAAAGCAGAAAGGGGACGATGCGATCCACGCACCGTCCCCGAACTGGACGCACTCAGGCGGAGTGCCTGCCCGTCAGAAGTTCTTTACGAACGTGAGGCGACCCACGAGGCCGTGGTCCTCCGTTTCGCCGTCTTCACCAACTGTGATCTGCCGCGCGGGCTCCTTGGTCTCGTAACCCAAGAAGATGAACAGCGCGTTGCCGACGCCGTAGTTGCTCAACATGAGGGAGCCGCCGACCGGCAAGCTCGAGACCGAATCACCATCGCCGCTGACGTTAATCGTAGCCTCGATTTGAGGACCAATCGCGATGTACTTCCCGAGCTTGTAATCCACGAAGAAGCGCGTGTAGATAAAGTTCCGCGCGACGGTGTCCGCGGTCGGATAGTCGAAGATGGTGTACACATAGTTCTGAAGCCAGAGCTCGAGATAGATCGGGTCCGGGCCACCAACGACGTACAACTGCGGGACGAAGGCTGCGGCTTTCTTCGCAGCCCAGTCGAATTGCACACCGAGCATTGGCGTTACGATGAAGGGTCCAGCAGTGAATGCAGGTCCCAAATCGAACTCACCGAGGTACCCCGAGGTGACGTAGATGTCACTCGCCAGTCCGATGGTATCGCTCAGCGAATGCGTGGCCCCGGCCCAGACCTGGAGTGCACCCCCGTCCGAGTCGAAACGAAACCACGCGGGAGGATAGGTCTCCTCCTCGACAGCAGGAGCAGCGTCCTGCGCTCGAGCGAGCGAAGACAAGGACAACACGAGGGCACACAACGTAGAGGACGTGACGAGCCGTAGATGGGCAGGCAACATGATCAACACCTTCATATGTAAGAGGGGCGGGGGGAAGCTCCGCAGGTGTCGCACCTTGGAGCCGCGCGTGACTTTCGCTGCTGTATGTTGCCGCCAGGTCACAGGACAACAACGAGACGTGTAATCGTCACCCATGGGCCGAACGAAGGCACCTAAACGGTACAGACCGAACCCCCGTTCCATGCAGAGGGGAACCGTGGGCCCTTGACAGACGACGCTGAACCGGCCGCGCGCGGCGCCGGCGCCCCCCTGCGTGCTCGACCGCGATAGAGCGACGGCCAGTGCCAAAGTCGTCAATTTTCCGTCGGTCGTTTTTTTCCCGCAACTGGTTGCTGCCACGACCGATGCCCCGGCGATGACCGCACGACACGAATTCATCGTCTCCGACTGTGCCGGGCCGAGCTACTCGCTCAACGAGGGCGCGCCCGTTCCTCAAAACGACCATCTTCCGGCCCACACGACCAAGGTGACCGGAGGAATCACAGAAACGATCGAGCTCGGGCGCCGCG
>JAYTOL010000174.1:0-19491 GCA_043747815.1 Deltaproteobacteria bacterium | reverse complement strand
GGGCATGCGGGGGCTGGTCCGTCAGTACGGCCCCCTTCTGGGACGCCATGAGCCCTCACCCCGGGCAGCCAGGCGTCGATGTCAGCGCTTTTTGCTCGGCGCCGTCTCGGAGCGACGCCCCTCAGGCGAGTGCGTCTCGAGCCAGAAATGTCCCGAGCGAGGGGGTTCGTTCGGCGGAGGGTCCGTCTGCGTCCAGAACCTACCCGAGCTGGGATGCGCCGAGGCCGCGCTTCCGGGCGCCTCGGGCAGCGACGACCGGGGCCGCGGCACCAGGGGCAAAAATTTACGGCATTCGCGCTCACTGAAGGCGCCGACTTCGCGCGCCAGCATCTCGCTGAAGCGAGGCGAAGGAACGCTGCCGCGGAGCAGCCCAGCGAGCCAATCGATCCCACCCGGGACGGCCTCGACGATGTGGGCGCGCTCCGTCTGTCCCGTTACCGAGATGTAACACCCGATCACGCCCCGCGTGACGGAGGCCTTGAACCCGATCCCGTCGACGCAGAACAGCGCGCCCTTCAGCAACGGCCAGATCTCCTTCAACATCCGGGCCGTCGCCTGCCTCGTGCTTCGGTCCGGCAGGTACGTACCCTTGACGAGCGTGAGCAACCCGATACCGGTGGGGTGTTGTCGATGCAGCTCGACCACGCAGGCGCGGAAGCTCTCGACCTCCGAGAGACCCGGCTCGCGGCGCACCAACACCACGGCCAAGTTGCCGAGCCAGCCGTAGGATGACGCCGGGGCGCGGCAGAAGATCTGCACCTCGGCGTCGTCGAAATGAATCAATTCGCCTGGAGTGGCGAGCGTCCCCGTACGCCCCATGCACGTCGGAACGACCCGCCGCCGCCGCGATGAAGTCGTTTGTTGCCTGTTCTACGCCGATTTTGCCGGGCACGGACGCCCGGCACCGCACCAGCCGAGGGCCGACTTACGCGCTCGGGGCAGCGGCGGCCTGGCTCGGGCTCAGCTCCACCGGGCGCGTGACGTAGGCCGTGCCCCACAGGTTGAAGTGGTCGTCCCGCTTGATGCGAGCGACGGCGAAGCCCGCGTCGACGATGGCCTGACCCAGGCTGCGCGCCGTAAAGCCGGTGCGGTGTGCCATGAAATGGTTGCCCGCTGCGATCGCCTTGCGAAACCCAAAAATCATATCGATCGGGGAGATCGGGCCCGCCGGCGACAAATAGGCCGTCTCGAGCAGCTTATCCTGTGCGACGAGCTCGGCGACCCGTTGTAGGTCCGGCAGCGTGATCAGCAGAAAGCCCGCCCCGTTCAGCACACGCCGAAACTCCTGGAGCGCGAGTGGCACCTCGTGCGCCTCGAGGTGCTCCAGGTTATGCGATGACCACACGGCGTCGAACGAGGCGCTCGGGATGCTGCTCAGGTTCGTCATCGAGGCCACGATGTCGGGCTCGACCGCGGGGTTGATGTCGAGCCGAAGCTCGTGCCACTCCGCCGGTTTGAAGCTGGGGTGGAGCTTGCCCGCCTGCTTCGGACCACAACCCACATGTAGAACTCGTTTTTGCTCGATCTGGGACATAGGCTCGTCGGGGCACGCGCATGTCGTTGCCGCGCTCGGGTAAACGGCCCTCTTCGGATCGTTCTTGATGGCTCGAGCAGGGCCTCGGAATTTTAACCAGGTGGCAAGCGCCCTTCGCACACGGCGCGGGCGATGGCCATCTGCCGCGGCAGGCACTCGCTGAGCGCGTAGCGATCGACGACCGTGCGACGCGCGGCGCTGCGCAGAGGGTCGAAGCGTTCGGGCGCCGCCAGTGCCTCGCTGATGCGCGCGGCGAGGGCGTCGCTGTCGAAGAAATCGACGAGCAGCCCGTTCTCGCCATCGCTGATGGCCTCCTCGACGGGCCCCGTGCGAGAGCCGATGACCAGAGCGCCGGCGCTCATGGCCTCGAGCATCGACCAAGACAGCACGAAGGGATACGTCAGGTAGACGTGGCAGCTGGTGATGCGAAACAGGTTGATGAGCGTGTCGTAAGGCACCTTGCCGAGGAAATGAATGCGCGTCGCGTCCACGCGGTCTTTGACCTCATCGAAGAACTTTTGCCGCCAGGTGCCCTGTTCGGGAGCTCGGCCGTAGCCGGTCTCCTCGCCGCCGACGATGACGACGCGAGCCTTCGGCCGCTGCTCGAACACACGCGGCAGCGCGCGCATGAAGGAGTGATACCCCCGGTACGGCTCCAGGTTCCGATTGACGAACGTCACGATCTCGTCGCCCCGATTCAGCATCACCGGGGGCGTGCCCACGCTGAGCGAGTCGACCCGCCGCGGGCTCACCCGGTCCGTGTCGATGCCCTCGAACGCGACGCTGATGCGGTCGCGATACAGCGCTGGAAATTGCGCCCGCTGGTACTCGGTCGGCGATAGCCCCCAATCCATCGAGTCGAGCCCCGGCAGCAGAGCGGCGTTCTTGATCCGAAAGCGGCACGCGCTCTCGCGGCCCGAGGTCGCGAACTCGGGATCGAAGTTCAGGTCCGCACCATAGAAGAACTCCTGCAAGAGCAGCATGCGCGCGGCGGGCCAGACCTCCTTGACCAACCACGTCTCGCCCCAACCCGGATGTCCGATGACGAGCTCGGGAGCGAACCCTGCCCGCGCGAGCTCATCCATCTTGTTGGCGCAAGCTTCTGCGCGGATGACCTTGCTCTCGAAGTCGACCGCCCAGGGGTGGACCCCGCGCGCGTTACCGCGGGTGGTGGCATACGTGGACGTCGTGACGCCGGGCAGTTGCAGGCGCGGGCTGATGGCGAGCGCTCGCACCTCGTGCCCGGCCTTGGCGAACGCCGCCGCCAGGTAACGAAACTGGCCGGGGAAATTCTGATGAATGAACAGGACTCGCATGGCAGGTTCAGAGGGCGCCCGTCGCCTCGGGAGTTACGCCCGGAAGCCGCTGCCGCTTGAGCGCCTGAGGCGCTTCGCCCCGGCTGGCGTCTCCGCGCCGCGCTTTGCCCGTGTGCGCTGCCTACAAAATCGAGCCCATTTGGGCTGCATCGAATCGGTTCAAAATAGTTGCGACGAATGTCGGGGGGCCGCCCACTACATCTTCCAAAAAAGGAGCGCCCCTCGCATGACCCGTCTCTATCCCCTCGTCGCCGCGTCCCGTCTCCCCCTCCGAAGCGGCAGGTTCGCCTGCTGGAGTGCATCTTTGTTCAGCCCTGTGCTCGCGGGCTCGGCCCTCCTGGGGGGCCTGCTCCTCGGCTGCGGCAGTGACGGAGCCGGAGCCGGAGCCGGTGCTGGCGCCAGCGTCCAGGCCAACACCGAGCAAGGCCCTGGAGGCTCGCGCGACGGGACGCCCAGCGCGACCGAGCTAGACGCCGAGAGCGGGCTGGTGGAAGAGGCCCAGGTTGCGGTCGGCGGCACCTGCGCATCGAGCGTGGCCGCCGAAACCTTCACCTCCGCCCTGTGCAGCTGTGAAGACACGAGGATCGCCGGCTTCCTGCGCACGCGCAGCTTCCGCTCCTCGGCGGGGCCCGACGCGCCGGAGCAGCTCGGCGGCAGCGTGGGGGTCAATCGCGACTACACCACCGCCGGTTATGCCGACGTGGGCGGCAGCTTCGCCGTCGCCGGCAGCCGCGACGTGCTGTTCGGTGGCTTCCTGAAAGCCGGGGAAGACCTGCGCTTCAACCCCCCGTTCGACGTGGCGGGCGTGGTCGACGTCACGCGCGACGCCTGGCTGAAGAGCAGCGTTCGCGCCTTTGGTCGCGTCGGCATCGGCGGGGATCTGCACATGGAGGCCGGCGCCGGCTTTCGCGGCATCGCCTTCGTCGACGTCGGCGGCACCGAGCACACCGAGGCCGTCAGCATCGACGCGCCGTGCGCCTGCGGGGCTGGGGAAATCATCGACGTGGCCGCGCTGGTCAGCGCAGCGCAGGCCGACAATGACAACGCGCTCGTCGGGCTCGAAGCGGGCGACGTCAATCTCGTGCTCGGCATCGGCGCGGACCTGAGCTTGCCCGGCGGTCGCTACTACATCGACCAACTCGGCAGCCTCGGCTCGCTCACGCTCCACGTGACCGGTAAGACCGCCCTGTTCATCGCCGACGACCTGATCGTGACGGGTCGGTTCCGGATCGAGCTCGAGCCAGACGCCGAGATCGACGTCTTCGTACGTGACAACCTCGTCATCACGGGCGCGGCGCTGTTCGGCGACCCCCAGCGGCCGGCCGCGACACGCATGTACGTCGGCGGCACCGGCGACGTCGCCATCGCGGGCCTGAGCGCCTTCGCGGGCAACCTGTATGCGCCCACCGCCAACATCCTGCTCGGCGGCGTCGGGCGCATCGACGGCTCATTGTTTGGCAAGAACATCATCGCCGCCGGCCTGCTCAGCGTTGCCTACGACAGCTCCATCCTCGAAGGCGGGGAGGATTGCCCGCCCGTCGCCGACAGCGACATCCCTCGCATCCGCTGAAGCGCACATGGCCGCCGAGCTCCTGATCAACATCGACGTCCCCGATCTCGAAGCAGCCACGCGCTTCTACGTCGAGGTCCTGGAGCTCCGCGTCGGCCGGCGCCTGGGCGGCGCTGCCATCGAGCTCCTGGGGGCGGCCGTTCCCATCTATCTACTGCTCAAAGCCGAGGGCAGCGCCGCGTTGCCCCACAGCTCGGGGTCAGCTCGAGGCAAAACGGAGCGAAGTTACCACCGGCACTGGACCCCCGTGCACATCGACATCAGCGTCACCGACATCGATCGCGCTCGCGACCGCGCGCTGCTTGCCGGCGCCCGCGCCGAAGGCCCCGTGAGCGACCACGCCTGGGGCCGCATGGCCCTCATGGCCGACCCCTTCGGCCACGGCTTCTGCCTGCTCCAATTCAACGCCGACGGCTACGACGCGATCGCAGGCTGAAACGTCCGCCGGTGCTTCTCACAGATTTGGGCCGGGCCACCTCCATACGGCTACCAATTCGTTGCCTTGAGCCATCATGTTGCTGCTGTGTTTTCTCGGCGTGTCTCGCCGAGACAGCTCGCCTCGAGCTCACGCCGGGCTCCCAGCGCCTGACGCGGGAGCCGTGAGCGCTTAGCCGGTCAGGGATTCGGCATAGCCCGCTGCTACCAGAGCACTCTGACCCCATACGCCGCGAAGCGTGCGTCGCTGGTGAGAACGGCGCAGTCCTCGACCAGGGCCTGTGCGACGATCAAGCGGTCGAAGGGGTCACGATGATGCGAGGGCAGCTCCGTCACCTTTGCGACGAAACGCAGCTCCAGGCTCAGTGACTCGGCGAGCAGATCCCTCGCCGTCTGCGCAAAGAACACATCGATTCGACAAGGCAGCGCCAGCTTGCCAAGGGACGACTTGATGGCCAGCTCCCAGGCGGAGGCAACGGACACGAAGACTTGGTGCGCCTTATCCGCCAGGAGCGCTCGCACGGCCGGCGAGAGGGAAGCGGGCAGGGTGGCGGCCCGATAGAGTGCAACGGTGTCTAGCAGCAGCCGCATCAGGCCCCTTCGACGGCGTCACCAAAGAGCGCCGCGACGACGTCATCGGAGGCTGCCCAATCCTGGTCCGATACGGCCGGCGACTGACCTTGCCAGCGACCGAGGACGCGCTTGGGTCTCTCGATCGGCACGAGCTTCACGATAGGCCTCCCATTGCGGGCGATCACGATCTCCTCCCCCGCCTCGGCCTCCTCCAGCAATTTCGAAAACTGGCCGCGAGCCTCGTAAACGTTGACCTGTTTCACGTTCCAAGTATGGTCTGACTAACCTGTATAGTCAACTTTGCCAGTCCGCTCCCGCCTCCCTGGCGGCCCTGGCGCCCAACACCCGGCAGCGATGCCGGCTGAGTAGCAACGGGTGCTTCCGTCGTACGACGCTCATCTTCGCCGACCACCTGCTCTATCGGTTGGAAGCCGTCCTTCCAAAAGGATATCTGGGTGCGCTGAGGATCGGCACCAACGATGCCCACGTTGAACGAGCCGTCGCTGGCCGTCGTAGCCTTGTCCGGCTCACGACCGCCCGTCTGCAAAGTGACGATCACATCTCTCAGAGGAACGCCGGATGGCTCGCGAACGACGCCCGTCACGGTGACGTACGGGTCACGAGACTACTCCGAGCGCGACCGCTAGCGCACGCGCAGCATGAACGTGGGGCCCCGGATACAACTGGCCCTGAGACGGTGAGGCGATAGGAAGGCGGAATGGTACGCCTGGACGCGAACCGCGCCACAGCGAAGCGCAGTGAGGTCCTAAAGTATCTGTTGAAGCCTGTATGGGTCGTGTACCAGCCTTGGCGACGGCTTCGGCCATCTCGAGGTTCCCGCCGGCATACGCGCCAAGTTCAGCATACCGAAGGCCTGTGGGCCAGCTGCCATGCGTCCGCACGCAGCAGACTTCAGGAAACCATCACCGGCCAGCTCTTCGTCCCTTCCGAGCTGCTCATGGCTCAGCGCATTTCGTTCGATGCCTGCCGACAGAGCGAGTCTGGTCGGCGTGAATACTTCGGGACGTCTCGCCCGCTCGATGTCGGCAGCTCTCGCAAGTGCAAGGCGTCCGGACCCGCCTCCACTGGCGTCCCGTCAATACGTTGTGCCTTGATTGGTGCCGCACTCCCGTCGCGTGGCGGCTTCGGCGGTGCGGCCCTCGAGGGTCTGGGTGCTGCTGAATTTGGCCGCGAAAGCGAATTACTGTACATTTGATCAGTATAGTGAGAAGGTAGGGGCATGCGGTGTCTGGGGGATGTGGAGCGGCTGGATGCGAGGTTGGCCTCGCTGGCGCAGGTGGAAAGTGCACTGCGACTGAGGCTCGGGCAGGTGCTCGAGGTCTTGGGCCAGGGCAAGCACTTGGAGCTGGGCTTCTCGTCGGTGTCCGCCTACGCGCTCGAGCGTAGCGACCGCAGCGTGCGGTGGGTCGAGGCAGCTCGCTGTCTCGCGCGAAGGCTCGAAACGCTGCCTGAGTTGCGCCGGGCGATGGCCTTGGGTGGGGCTTGCGGCAGGGTATCGTGGAGTATGGGGGAGCTCTTGGCGCGCGTGGCGCAGCCGCAGGATGAAGCGGGTTGGATTGAGTTGGCCAAGAACCGGACGGTGCGGCAGATGCGCGTGCTCGTGCTCGGGGCCATGGGCGATGAGGGGGCGGTGAGCGGCGTGGTGTTCAAGGCGCACGCGGCGGCGGTGCCAGCGGCAGTGGCGGCATCTGCCCGGGCCGCGTCTGCACGGGCCGCATCTGCACGGGCCGCATCGGCGCTGGCGTCTGCGAGCGAAGACACAGCAGGCGACGCCAGTGAGGAGATGTGCACGCTCACCTGCACCGTCGATCGAGAGCAGGGTTGGCTCTTCGAAGCGACGCGGGCGTTGCTCTGGCAACTGGGCGAGCACAGTGTTGACGCGCAGATTGCGGGCCTGCTCGCCGAGGGGCAAGGCACTCTGCTCGCGGGGTTGCCACGCGGCGCGCTCGACATCGATTGCGTGGGGCTCGGTCGACACGGCCGCTAAGCAGCGCTGGCTCAAGGAGCTCAGCCGTTGGCGCGCGCAGGCCGAGGCGCGCTGCGAGGAGCACCTTCTGAGCTCCGTGCTTGCGGGTCGGGACGGCAGTGGCAGCTCTCAGCCCGCTTCGGGCGCCCAGTGCGCAAATGACGCCGTGGCCGCCGCGGCAGCGCTCGGGTGTGCGTCGCTCGAGAGCGTGGGCTGTCGTGAGCTCGATGCCATGGTGCGCGGCCTGTCGCGCGCCTTGGCCCGTCATGAGCTCGAGCTGTCGCGGCGCATCTTGTCGTTTCATCGGGCAGATGGTTGGCGTCGGTTGGGTTACGCGAGCGAAGCGCAGTACGCTCGCGAGCGGCTCGGCCTGTCGCGCGCGTCGGTGGCGGCGCGGCGGGCGCTGGCGCTGCGGCTCGAGCGGCTGCCGGTGGTGGCCCATGCGCTCGGGGCCGGGCAGATCGGCGTCGAAGCGGCCGTGCAGATCGTGCGCGTGGCGACTCCGACCACACAAGCCGCGTGGGTTACGCGGGCGCAGCAACGCACCATCAAACACCTGCGGGAAGAGGTGGCCGCGGCGCTGGTGGCAGTTCGCGTGTCGGGCGCTCTGCGACTACCCGCCTCCGGCGGGGCCGACTGCCCGCCCCCGGCGGAGGTGGAGCTGGCGGCTTATCACGAATTGGAGCAGGCCGTGGTGAGCGGAAGCGCCTGTCAACCGCGGCCGGCCAACGACAGCCGGGTGGAGCGCGGCGTGAGTGGCGTCCTCTTAACGGAGCCGGCGTCGGACGAGCGTCGGGCGTGGCTCGTGATGCTCGGCAGTCTGAGCCAGTGGCTCGAGAGGGGGCTCCAGTTGTCAGCGGCAGGAGGCAGCCCGGCCGCATCGCGCGTGGGGTCGAGTGCCGGGCGGACCACGCTCCGGCTGCGCGTGACGCGGGCCACTTACGTCTGGTGGCGTGGGCTCGAGGCACAGGCGCGGCGCTGGCTACCGCGCGGGCTGAGCTTTCTCAGTTTCCTGTGCCTGTCGCTGTGGCAAGCGTGGCGCCAAATGCTCGGTGCCGACGTGGCGTATGGCCAGATCTACCTCCGAGATCGCTATCGGTGCACGAGCCCCGTGTGCAGCCGTAAGGACGTCACGCCCCATCACCTGCAAATTCCGCTCGGCGGGTGGGAGTGACACGCCCGCGAACACGACGTCGGTGTGCACGTGGTGCCACCTCTGCGGCGTCCACGGAGGTCGCATCCGCGCAGCGGGGAGCGCCGAGCTCATTCACTGGGAGCTGGGGCCCCCTCGCGCTCCGTGTCTCGTGGTGCATGGGCGGGAGCGCGTGGCGGCGTGAGGCGTCATCGCGGGGCGGCACGGAAACGTCATCGCGAGCCGGCGCGGCGCTGTGCGTCATCGCGAAGCGGCGGTCGCATCACGCCGGCTGCCTTTCATGCTCAGTCGCCGTGCGCCGCCACAACAGCCCCATATTCAATCCGGAGCGTGGCCGCGACGAGCGGCCGTCCCAGCGTGAGCACCTGCCGATCGGCGAACTCCACGACGGGCCTGGCAAGCGCGAGGCTGGAGCACAGGCCCGAGCTCAAGGCGATGCTACGCGAGAGGCGAAAGTGCACGCCGAGCTCGACGTGAGCCGCCGGCACGAGCAATTGATCCGACGTGAGAGCGTACTGTGCCCCGGCGTCGGTGCCTTCGACCTGAAACCAGACCAGGCCGAGGCCCGCACCTACGACAGGCTGAATCGAGCTACCCGTAAGCAGCTGGAGGCGCGGACCGAGCGCCAGCTGCCACGTCTCGACGCTCGCGCGCCCCTCCCGAGCGGAGACTTCGGCTTTCGCGAGCGGAACGAACGCCGACAGTCCGACTGCGATCGTCCACGCGCAGTCACCGCCAACGGCGGCGGACGCCGAAGCCGCTGCGCGTGCGGCTGATACGAGCGCCGGGGCGTATGTGCTGCTGACCCAGAGCGGCGTCGATGTTTGGCTGCTCGACTCGGTGACTGGACCCGGGTTGCGGCACGACGGATCCTGAAGAGATTCAATCGAGCTCAGCGCGCGCACGAACACCTCGTGGAGCACATCTTCGAGCTCGGCGTCTCGACCCAGGATTCTAACCAGGAGCCTGAGCATGTGCTGAGCGTACCGGTCGTGAAACGCCGCCACCGCCGACGGGTGCCGCCGGCGAAGCGCCGCCACGAGGCTGGCGTCGTCGCCCGCGAAAGAAATGTTGGAAGACCCGCGGTCGGGCCCTGGCCCGTACGCCGGAGCGACGCTGGCACTAGACTTCGGGACCACGAAATCAGCTCGCCCCCATGCGTAGCGACGCTCTCGATGCCCTCGAGGGTCGTGCTCGTTTCTTCACGTTCTAAAGGTCACACGACGGCCTCTGGGTGGCTCATGAAAATGACTCGACGCCCAATTCGCGAATTCAATGCCAGCGGAGTAGAGCCGGCGCGCCGCCTCGACCGCCCTACGCCCCCCGCACGTCCACATGCTCTACCCCGAGCGCGGCCTCGTCCACACCCCCGTGGGTGGTCGGCGCCACGTGGTAAGCGTCCACGCCGCTGCGGCCCACGACGACTCGGTGAGGTTTGCCATTGACGAAATGCACCGCCGCGTCGTCGTCGATGGCAACGCCGGCGGCCATCCGCCCTTCACCCACGAGCTCCCGATAGCGCGGCTTGCGCTCCGCCTCGTCCAGGTAATGGGGACAACAGCTGCCCGCGATGAACCCCAGGCACCGCATCGGCTCGAGGCTGGCTGCGCTCGCGTCCGTCAGCCCCTCGTCAAACCAACAGATGGCCCCCGCGCTGATGCCCGCTAGCACCACCCCCGGCGCCACGTCGCGCAGCACCTCCGGCAGGCCATACTCCCGCCACACCGCCAGCATGCTCTTCGTGTTCCCCCCGCCCACGTACAACACATCCAACGACCCGACGTAGCTCCGCAGCTCAGGAACGCGCCGAAACAGCGGCAAATGCGAAGGCCGGCACGACAACTTGGAAAACGCCTGGTAAAACTTGAGCAAGTAAGCGTCGGCGTCGCCGCTCGCCGTCGGGATGAAACCCACGGCGGGGTTCGGCACCCGCGCCTGCTCCAAGATGTACAGATCGAGCCCCGTCGCTCGCTCGTTCGAAAATCCCCCGCCACCGAGCGCGATGATGTGTTCCATTTCGTGTCCCTCCTGCCCCGGAGACGATAGCGGCGAACGGGGCGTCGTCGCAATCACGGGGCAAAAGCACCGATAAAGGCCGAGCGGCCCATCGACAGCAAACGGGATCCGAGAAAAATCGTCGCCGTCGATGTCCAGGGGCGCGATGCTGCGGCGTCGTCGTTGAAAGGCGCGTCGAAGTGGCGCTGCCCACCACGGAGTACACTCAACATGTCCACGACCAAATTCCTCTATCTCTATCGCGCGCCTGCCAAAGCCAGTAGCAAACCGCCGTCTCCGGAAGAGATGCAGGCCATGTTCGCGCAGTGGAACGCGTGGAAGGCGAAATTCGATCTCGAGATCCTCGACGTCGGCGACGGCTTGAAGCCGGGCGGCGCCGTGTACAAGGCCGGCAGCGTGACGGATGGGCCCTTCATCGAGGCGAAGGAGGTCATGGCCGGCTACTCCATCGTCGCCGCCGCCTCGCTCGCTCGGGCCGTCGACATCGCCAAAGAGTGCCCGATGAACTTCGTCCCCGGCGCCAGCATCGAGATCCGCGAGTTATCCGGGTTCTAGCGCGAGTGGCCGTCCCGAACACGACGCCCGAGCTCCCGGAGCACTACTTCCGACACGAGTTCGGGCGTCTGGTCTCGGTGTTGTCACGCCGCTTCGGCGTGCATCGCGTCGAGCTCTGCGAGGACGCAGCCCAGACGGCGCTCCTCCGCGCCGTCCAGTCATGGCCTCGCAGCGGCACGCCCAGTGACATGGGCGCCTGGCTCTACCAGGTCGCCAGAAACCAGGTGCTCGACGCGCTCCGCCGCGACAGGCGCAGCGAGCGCAACATCCAAGCATTGGACGGCGCCTCCGAAGAGGCGGCCGGCGCCGCCGTCTACCTGGAACGAGAGGTGAACGACGACCAGCTGCGGTTTCTCTTCGTGTGCGCCGATCCCGCGATCCCGCACGAGTCACAGCTCGTCTTCGCGTTGAAGACCCTGTGTGGCTTCAGCACGACCGAGATCGCCCTGCGCCTTTTCAACAGCGAAGACGCAGTTCACAAGCGCCTGCAGCGGGCGCGCGCGACGTTGCGCGAGCGCAGCGTCGAGCTCGATACCCCCAGCATCGAAGAGCTCGCCAGCCGCCTGCCAGCGGTGCTGCAGATGATCTACTTGCTCTTCAACGAGGGCTATAGCTCGGCGCAGCCCGACACGCTGATTCGGCGCGAGCTCTGCGAAGAAGCGGTGCGACTCGGCCTCTTGCTCATCGAGCACCCGGTCGGCGCAACGCCCGAGGCCTTCGCCCTGCTCTCGCTCATGTACCTGCACGCCGCGCGCTTCGAGGCACGCATCGACGGCGCCGGCGGGCTCCTGGTCCTCGAAGAACAAGATCGCACGCGCTGGGATCGCGAGCTCATCGATATCGGCCTGCACTACCTCCAGCGCTCGGCCCAGGGCGAACACTTCGCGCGCTATCACGTCGAGGCCGCTATCGCCGTCGAGCATTGCCTCGCGCCAAGCTACAAACAGACCCGCTGGCAGGAGATCGCCCGCCTCTACGCAGTCCTCGAACGCGTCGCCCCCTCGCCCTTGAACACCCTCAACCGCGCCATCGCCATCGCCGAGTGGCAAGGGCCAGGCGCCGGCCTCGCCCTGCTCGAAGCGCTCAAACCTCCCGGTTGGGTCCTCGGCTACTACCTCTGGGACGCCACCCTCGGCGAGCTCTACCGCCGGGCGGGCCATCTCGAGAGCGCCGTCGAGCACCTCCGCCGCGCCCTCGACATGGCCCCCACCCAGGCAGAGAAGGCGCTCCTTTTGCGGCGCCTCACGGCGTGCGCCGAGGCTTAGCTCCCAGGGATTGACGTAGGATGAACAGCATCACGGAAAGCGAGCAGATAATAAAGGTGACGGCGCAGGTCGTGGCCGCAGCAAACGACGGCCCAGTCGCAATTTTCGATTTTGATAAGACGCTGGTCTCCATAGACACCGGCTCAGCGTTTATTGCGGCGCTCATCCGTCGCAGCGCAACACGCACCGCTGCCGCGCTGCTGGCCGTGCCCATTGCGGGGCCATTGTTCATTGCGCGCGGTACGCGGTTGATGGGCATCTCCATCTTCCTTTGGATCGCGACCGTAGGAGACAGCCGAGCCAACTTCGATCGGTCATGCGCTGAATTCAGCTCGACTTTCCACGCGCAGAACCCAGGTGGCCGGACCCTCGCCGTCGTGCTGGAAGAATTACGGGAGCACGTGCGCGCCGGACACCGCGTCGTCGTGCTCAGCGGTTCGCTATGCCCACTCGTCGAGCTCATCATCGAGCGCCTGGTCGAAGGCCCGGTAGAAGTCATCGCCTCGAGCGTGCGCCCGTTTGGGTGGGGCCTAATTGCCCATCGCCACTGCGTGGGTGAGGCAAAAGTAAAGATGGCGCTGGACCACGGGGTTCCCGATCGACAATGGGATGTGGGGTACTCTGACAGCGCCGCCGATATTCACGTTCTCCGGCGCTGCAAGCGCCGAATCCTGATCAACCCGTCCGAAAAAGCGATCGCGGCATATCGGCGTGCCCTGGGGGCGGAGTTCGAGATCGTCCGATGCAATTCAAACTGACGGCTCGGTTCGATGGGAGCGATACGTCAACCGCGCGCGAACACCAGGCTCTGGCGCCGACCTACGCCACGCGAGCTTCATGGGCGGTAAGCTGAACAGCGCACGCTTCGTAACGGAAAACGGCACGGACGAGTGGGTCTGGCTCGAAGTGCTTGGCTTCGACGCGCGGCCCGTTTCTGGCGAGGCTGCCGCGTTGCGCAGCGAGGTCGCACGCTATTTCGAGGCACGGGCCCCAAGTCCCTATTTCGTGCTCGCCTCCGCGAGCGTGCGCCTCGACGGTAGCTTTACGGCCGCAACCCGCAGCGGCGGCCTTCTGCTAGAGCTGCCGGTGGACACGAGCTGGGCGGGTCCGACGCGCATCAGCGTCTGCCGTGAGTTCTTCCGACCTTGGCTGGGAGCCGAGCTTCGGCTCGTGGGCGACTCCCACGAAGCGTCGCCGGGCGAACTTTGGTTCAACGAAGACGTGGCCCGCGCACTCGCGCGCGAAACTCGTGTTCCGCTTCGCAATGCTGACATCCGACGAGTACGTGGACGAAATCAACGGCATTATCGGCAGCGTCCTACTCTCACCATTCGTTGCGATGCCCGCCGCTGAAGTCGTCGCGCGAGCAGGAGCGGACGCGCTCGCGCGCCGCCACTTGAGCGAACGCGGCGTGCTGTACGCGACGGCGCTTGCTGCGCGGGTCCGGGCTACCGGAGGCGGCGCACGAGCGCTCGATCCCATACTGAGCGATTTGTTCGCGCGCGTGCGCGCCCCGTCTCCCCCGCTCACCCTGAGTGACTGGTTAGCAGCCGCACGCCAGCACGCTGGTGCCGCCGCTGAGAGTCGTCAACATGGCTTCCTCCTCATCCAGCGTAACGCAAGCAACGGACGAGTCATGCGCGGCAACTGCAGGTGGTGAGGCAACACCGCCGCGAGCTTCGTAGCTCAAACGAGCGCATCGGCCTGCGCGTGTGATGCAACCAGGCCATCACACGCAGTCGGCGCAACGGGCAGGTCGAGCTCGCCAGTCAGGCTATTCTGCTCCGCGTTTGACTGCTCGAGCTCGATCGTCTTGACGAGCCAATATGTACCAAACGCCAAGACACCAAAGCTCTCGACCAGGATGACCGCGTACTTTTTGAAGAACACGATGGACGCCAACCAAGCGACGAACGGAGCCGCCACCATAACCATGCCAAGAGCGCGATAGGCGTTCATGTACCATCTTCTGCGTGTCGGGTCGGTGACCTCGACCAACGTCTTGCGCGCACAGAAGATGCAGACAGCGGCAATGCACAAGAAGAATCCAATCGCCAGGCATCCGTGTAACGATCCAGACGCCTCGGCGGCCGCAAGCAAGTCGTTCGATTGCTTGCCACCGCCGTCAGGCCATCGCATCGGGATCAGCGCAACGCCCACCACGAGGGCGCCCGCCGCGTTGAGGAGCCAGTCCTCCCAGTGGCTGTAGCCCTTGTACAAACAAAGCAAGGCGCCGACGACGAACAACAGCCCGACGAATTCATCGCGCATCGACTCCCCGTTTGGGCCCACCACATGGTAATAGGCGCTCAACGAGGCCTGGTACTCAATGCCTAGAGCCGATGCCCAAAGTGGGACCACTACCGGTAGAAGTAGCGCTACGGCGATGAGGCCAATACGCAGTCCGAAATACGTTCGCGCAATATGAGCCTGGAGCTCGGTTAAGGCGTTGGGCGTAGGCATGAGGTCGGATTCCTTTGGGCTGGGTGCACTCTGTGCCGATCCCGGCTGCAGGCGGCGCACCCGGGTCTCATACCGACGCGCTTCACTTCCGAATGTCGCGTGGATCCAGCCGTCCGGTGGTCGCCGGCGCATGAAATCCAAACGTTGCGCGCCCTACCACGCCTCGCAGACATCGCGGTGAACGGCGACGCAGACCGCCTACGGCGTCGGCAGTCTCACACTCCTAAACGACATTCACTTTCTCGTGACGCGTCATCCGTCATCGCGAATGTCTTGAACCATGGCCAAGGATGGCCGATCCTCGGCAGGATGGCCCACGATCTGCGCCGGCACGCCCGCCACCGTGGTGTGCGGCGGCACTGATTTTAGCACGACGCTGCCCGCGGCGACCTTGGAGCCAACGCCAATTTCGACATTACCCAAAATGGTCGCGCCAGCACCGATCATCACGCCCTCCCGGACCTTCGGATGCCGATCGCCCGCCACTTTGCCAGTGCCGCCGAGCGTGACGCCATGGAGCATCGAAACGTCGTCGTCGATGACGGCCGTCTCGCCGATGACGATGCCGGTGCCGTGATCAATTAGAATGCCGCTTCCGATGCGCGCCGCGGGGTGGATGTCGATGGCGAATACCATCGCCATCCGACCGTGAAGGTAGCGCGCGATGGTGGATTCGCCCTCCAGCCAGAGCTCATGCGCAACACGGTGTAACTGCAAAGCTCGAAATCCCTTTTGGTTGAGGAGCGCGGCCAAGTAGTCTTCCGAGGAAGGATCGCGTGTCACAAATGCTTGGAGGTCGCGCGCCGCCGCCCGCGCAATCTGCCGATGGCGATTTGTTACTGCGCCGATGAGCTTGAATAGCTCGTCCGGACTGAGGCACTCGTCGGCGAGCTCATGGGCGAGAAGTCGACCGATGCACGCGGCCAGATCTGACTGCCTTAGCACACGTTCGTGCATGGACCGAGCGAGCAGAGGAGTGCTCGCTGCTCTATCCCTGGCAGCAGAGCAGATGGATCTCCAGATGTCATTCTCCTGCGGGTCACCTTCATCGTCGCCCATGTTGCGAGCGTATCTCGCCCTCGGCTTCGACAACAAAGGATGCGCTCGGGCACCCTGTTCGGGAAACCTGGCGCTGGCCGGCGGGGGTTGGCGAGCAACGCCGGGCCGCGACTGCGAATGCGCGGTGTCTCCAAATCCATTGCCCAAGCTTTCCCGGAGGAGCTAGGCCACTTGCATGACCGAGCCCTATCCAGGATTTCTCGAGTTCGAGCGCGCCGGCTGGGAGGACACCAACGTGGTCCACCACTACGAGCGGGAGATCGCCGCTCTGACCCGGCAGTCGAGCGGGTTTTTGCTGGATGCGGGCGCAGTGGGCGCTGGTTGCCGGGTGCTGGATGTCGCCTGCGGGCCTGGGTTTCTCACGGCGGCTGCCGCCGAGCGCGGCGCGAGCGCGATGGGCGTCGATTTTTCTAGTGCGCAGGTGGCGGTGGCGGACAGACGCTACCCGGGGCTGCGCTTCGAGGTCGCCGACGCCGGCGCCCTGCCCTTTCCCGACTCCAGTTTCGACGCAGTGCTGAGCGGCTTCGGCATGCTGCACTTTCCCGATGCCGGCGGCGCGGCAGTCGAGGCGTGCCGCGTGCTCGTGCCCGGGGGGCGTTTTGCTTTCACGGTCTGGGACCAGCCCGAGCGCGTGGTGGCGATGGGCGCCTTGTTGGGCGCGGTCCGCGCCCACGGTAGGACGGACGTCGACATCCCCGCGGGTCCAGACTTTTTCGCGCTCAGCGAGCCCGCGCGCTGCCACGAGCTGCTGCTCGCCGCTGGCTTCGAGCACCCCAGGGTAGAGTACGTCCCGCAGGTCTGGCGCCTGACGGCGCCAGAGCACGTCTTCGAGGCGTTCCAGCGCGCCACCGTGCGCATGGGCGCGCTCCTACAAGCGCAGTCTGCTGGGCAGACCGCCCGGATCCGCGCGGCCCTACGCCAGGAGCTCAGCACGTACCGCCGGGGCGACGGCTACGAGGTGCCGATGCCAGCGCTGTTGGCGACCGGGTACAAACCCTCGGATGGATGAAGTGCCCGCTCGCAATGGCGGAGGGGAGGCCTTCCTTTGCCGCGCCAAACTCTCTTGCCCATCTCCGGAACCGTCGCCCTTGACCTTGTTTTGGAGATGGGCGAACACCGGAGGCACTGAGCACGTAGCGGACGGCTTTCGGCACACGATCGGTGCTTTGAAGGTGCGCGACCCGGTACCCGTTGAACAGCAGATGCTTGCCGCTGCGATACAACGCGTGACCCGCGGGGCGAATACTCAGCGCCTTGGCTTCGTCATAGAAGGAGTCTTCGACGCTGAAGAGGGGTTCGGCGCGAGCGGATGCGCCTCGTATCAGCACTGGAGCACTTCACGCGAGCTCGTCAGCCCGGCGCGTTCCCGATGCTCCTCCGGGATGCGCTCGGCGACTCGCTCTCCGGAGCGACCAGTGCCTTGACCAGGCCGGCACTCGCGGGACAACGTCGGTGGGGCATGTCGAGGGTACGGTCGCCCAAGAATAGCCGCGGACCACAAAATATACTGGACACTTGATCAGTGTCCCGCTAAGGTAGCAACATGCGCTATCCGGGGGAGGTGGAGCGGCTGGACGCGGGGTTAGCCTCGCTGGCGCAGGCGGAAACCGGCTTGCGATTAAGGCTCGGGCAGGTGCTCGAGGTGTTGGGGCGCGGCAAGCACTTCGAGCTGGGGTTCTCCTCGGTGGCGGCCTATGTGCTCGAGCGCTGTGACCGCAGCGTGCGGTGGGTCGAGGCAGCGCGCTGTCTCGCTCGCAGGCTCGAACCGCTGCCTGAGCTGCGCCGCGCGATGGCCGTGGGAGGCGCGTGCGGCAGTGTAGCGTGGAGCATGGGGGAGCTGTTGGCGCGCGTGGCGCAGCCTTCGGATGAAGCGGGCTGGATTGAATTGGCCAAGAGCCGGACGGTGCGGCAGATGCGGGTGCTCGTGCTCGAGGCCAGGGCTGGTGAGCGGGCGGTGGGCGGCGAGGTGTTCAAGGAGCACGCGGCGGAAGGGGCAGCGGCGGAAGGGGCAGCGGCGGCATCGGCGCTGGCCTCTGGGAGCGAGGACCCAGAAAACGACGCCAATGAGGAGCCCTGCACGCTGACCTGCACCGTCAATCGAGAGGAAGGCTGGCTGTTCGAAGCGACGCGGGCGTTGCTCTGGCAACTGGGCGAGCACGGCGTTGACGCGCAGCTGGAGGCTCTGCTCGCCGAAGGACAAGGCACGTTGCTCGCGGCGTTGCCACGAGGCGCGCTCGACATGGATCGCTTGGGCTCGGCGGAGACGGCCGCTCAGCAACGCTGGCTCCAGGAGCTCGACCGTTGGCGCGCCGAGGCGGAGGCGCGCTGCGAGGAACACTTTCTGAGATCGGTGCTCGCGGGTCGAGAGGGGAGTGGGAACGTGCCTGCTCAGGGCGCACAGGGCCGTCAGGGCGCACAGGGCCGTCAGGGCGCCGAGGACGCCGAGGACGCCGTGGCGGTCGCGGCGGCGCTCGGGTGCGCGTCGCTCGAGAGCGCGGGCTGTCGTGAGCTCGATGCGATCGTGCGCGGGCTGTCGCGGGCCTTGGCCCGTCATGAGCTGGAGCTGTCGCGGCGCATCTTGTCGTTTCATCGGGCAGATGGTTGGCGCCGGTTGGGCTACGCGAGCGAAGCGCAGTACGCTCGCGAGCGGCTCGGCATGTCGCATTCGTCGATGGCGGCGCGGCGGGCGCTCGCGCTGCGGCTCGAAAAATTGCCACGCGTGGCCGACGCGCTCGGGGCCGGGCAGATCGGCGTCGAGGCGGCCCTGCAGGTCGTGCGCGTGGCGACGCCGACCACCCAGGCCGCCTGGGTGACGCGGGCGCAGCAACGCACCACCAAGCACCTGCGGGAAGAAGTGGCCGCAGCATGGGTGGCGGTGCGGGTCTCGGGCGATGCGGACTGCCCGCCACCGGCGGAGGTCGAGATGGCCGCTTTTCAAGAATTGGAGCAGGCGGTGGTGAGTGGCAGCATCTGTCAACCGCGGCCTGCCAACGACAGCCGAGCGGAGCGCGACATAAGTGGCCTCCTCTTGGCAGAGCCAGCGTCGGACGAGCGTCGGGCGTGGCTGGTGATGCTCGGCAGTCTGAGCCAGTGGCTCGAGGGTGGGCTCCAGTTGTCAGCGGCGGGGGGCAGCGCGGCAGCATCCCGCGGGGTGGCGAGTGCCGGGCGCACGACGCTCCGGCTGCGCGTGACGCGGGCCACCTACGTCTGGTGGCGTGGTCTCGAGGCGCAAGCACGCCGCTGGCTACCGCGCGGACTGAGCTTTCTGAGCTTCCTGTGCCTGTCGATGTGGCAAGCGTGGCGCCACCTGCTCAGGGGCCATGGCGGCAAGGATGTGGCGTATGGCCAGATCTACATCCGCGATCGCTACAGGTGCACGAGCCCCGTGTGCAGCCGTAAGGATGTCACGCCCCACCATCTTCAATTCCGCTCGGCGCGCGGGAGCGACGAGCCCGCGAACACCACATCGGTGTGCACGTGGTGCCACCTCTGTGGTGTACACGGCGGTCGCATTCGCGCAGCGGGCAGCGCCGGGCTCATTCACTGGGAGCTTGGGCCGCCTCGC
>JAYTOL010000173.1:0-1086 GCA_043747815.1 Deltaproteobacteria bacterium | reverse complement strand
TGCCATGTTTCAGACTATACGCGGCAGGCAGGAGCCGGGCCCACCATCTCGCTCACTCGCCCAGCAGCTCGAGCTCCCGCAACGACTCGGCCCCGGCGCGGGCAACGATGACGTGATCTAATAAGTACAGCCCTAACACCTCACAGGCCTCGACCAACGCTCGGGTCATCTCGATGTCCGCCAGGCTGGGTGTCGGATCACCGCTCGGGTGGTTGTGGACGAGCACGATGCCCGTGGCGGCGTCCTGCAACGCAGGGCGCAACACGTCCGCGGGGCGCAAGGCACAGCCGTGCAGGCCTCCGCGCGCGATACAGCGCGCCGAGCGCAATGCGTTCTTTCCGTCCAGGCAGAGCAGCCACACCTCCTCGTGGTCGAGCCCCGCGAGCCGCGGCTGAGCCCAGGCAGCCACCGATTCGAAGGAACCGATGACCTCGCGCTCGTCCGAAAGAGCGCGCAGCGTGACGCGGCGACCGAGCTCGATGGCCGCGAGCAGCCGCGTCGCCTTGACCAACCCGATGCCGCGCTGCTGGGCCAGACGGTAAGGCCCAACCCGCTCGAAGCGTTCGATGCCGCCCACCTCGGTGAGCAGATCCCGCGCGACCGCAGCGACGGGACGCCCGGCGACGCCGGTAGCGAGCACGAGCGCCAAGAGCTCCGCGTCGGTGAGCGAGCCGACGCCCGCCGAGATCGCTCGCTCACGCGCGCAGGGTTCTGGACGGGATGAATCGGGCGGCACGGAGTCGGGGGGTACGCCGTCGGGAGATACGGAATCAGAAGCCAAGAGTGGGAAGTTCGAGAGGGCGGCTGTCATGCGTTCTGGTGCTCCGGAACAGCACGGAACATGCCACTGCGGCTCGCGCTGAAAGACCCGGGCTCGCGGCTCTCGAGGTGCGGCGAGCGCCATGGTGCAACACACACCCGACACGCCGAGGAGACCCTCGGCCGAGCCCCCTCGGGGCTGGTCCAATCCTTGCTGGATGAGAGCGAGCGGACGCTGGGCGTGTGCCAGGCTGTGCCAGAAGCGCCGCCCCACGCCAGCAGGAGGACTTATGAAGACTCGATTTGCCCGAAAGTTAGCGGTATTGG
>JAYTOL010000172.1:0-26417 GCA_043747815.1 Deltaproteobacteria bacterium | reverse complement strand
CGCGGCGCTGCTGGACCTTTCCGCGCCGTCGCCGGGGGGGCTCAGGGTAGGGGCCGCGCCGCCGGCCGTGGGTGGGGCGCTCGGCTCAGGCGGCGTCGGGCTGGCTGGTGCCACGGTGGCGAGCGATACAGGGGGTCGCGGCTGGACCTCCGTCGGATGGGCGGGCTCGGGTACCGGCGGCCGGGGAGCGCGCGCCTTGGGCTCGCGGGGCTGCCGCGACGCCGTGGGTTCGGGCCGCCCCATCGGCGATTCTGCGGTCGACAGGTGAGGGCCTGCGGGCGGCGGCCGCCCCGACGAATCGGCGGCATCCACCAGAATGGCGGCATCGAGCGCCGCAACCCGATGACGCGAAGGTCGCGACGGCTCCGACATCACCCCTCGCCCGGCAACGCCGAGCAACATGCCGTGAAAGGCGAGCGAGATGCCGATGCTGCGCAGGCTGGCGGTGGGCATCGCTCTTTCGGCTTTCTCCACCACTTTATGGGCAATGAGGGGACGTTATCAGCGCGAGGCTCGCCGGGGCCTGGCCTCGCTCGCCGACAGCCCGTGCGTGCGAATAGACGGTATTGACATTCATTATCATATGTTTGATCGTGAGGCAACCGTCACGCCACGGGCGCGACCGGCCTGGTTTTCCCGCTCAAAGCGGGGACCTCGATTCTGGTGCTGTCGATCGCGCCGGTTAACCTGTGGCTCGCGTCAGCAGGCTACGGAGCCTCTGCACGCGTCGCGGCTCCGAGCGAAGCACCGGAGACCTGCCTCCTCAGGCTAGAGCCGGGGGCGACTCGTATCGACGAGGCCGAGGTCACCCAGCCCTGGGTCCGCGCGGAGGTACCCCTCGCAGACTTGCTCTCCATCGATGGCTGAATGCTGCCTCTATTTGCGCCCGGCGCAGGGCCGCGTCGCTCAGGACCACGCCCACGAACCCGAGGGCGGCAGCGACGCACAGCACCCGGGCCCACGCCCGCGCGGAGCCGCGCACGAATACGACAGCGATGCAGCAGACCCAGGCGCTGATGAAAATGCGAAACTCGATCTCGGCGCGCTGGGCCAGCGAGGGCGGCAGCAGCCGATTGCACACGAAATAGACCGCGCTCGATAGCACCAAGCCCAGGCACACGCCGACGGTCAGCTTCGAGAGTACTCGGTTGCCCAGGTGCGCGAGCCCGGGATCACGACGCTCGAGCCAGACCAGGTTGCCGGTGACGACGACGGCACAGACGCCGAGCGAGAGCAGCGCATAAAACGCCTTGACGAGGTAGCCACCGAAGACCCCACCGCGACTACGACCGCCAAATTCAGAGCACTTCCAAATCAAATGACTCGACAAGCGCTGCCTAGTCCATCCCAAGTGACGAGCCAAAAGAGAGAGCCGCTGGGCCCAGGTTATCGGACTTTGACCCATTGAGTGATGTGCGTACGGGCTGTCAGATCTCTCCGGTTACCTTGAGGTAGAAGGCGCGGCCTGGGCGTTGCACGCCGAAGTTGTCGAACACCTTGGCATCCGTCAGGTTGTCGATTTCGAACGTGAGCGTGCCGCGCGTCGGATAGTGGTCCAGCATCCAGGAAACGCCGGCAGCGTGCGTGACTTGTGCGTCCACGACTTGCTTGGACTCGCGCAGGCCCACGCTCTCCCAGCCGCGAAAGAACTCGTGCACGTAGCGGCCGTTGTAGAAGGGTTCGAGTGTGTCGTTTGGGCCGGGCATGCCGTCGAAGCGCAGGCGGGCGCCCCAGCTCGCGAAGAAGTAGGGGCGGTTGGGAATGCGGTCGCCCTCGAAGGAGCCGAACGTGCCCGTTCTGGACGCATTGCGAACGGACTGCCAGGTCGCGGTTCCGTCGAGCGCCACGTAGCGCCCGGGTGACTCCCACCCTAGCGCGTTCTCGAGGCCGAGGCCCCGTGCCTTGTATACGTTCTGGTACGAGAAGAAGCGATCGTTGCCGAGCAGCACGATGAGCCGATCGCTTTCGCGCAGAAACGCGTTGACGTCGAGGGTGAGCTCGCCAACGGAAGGCGCCCGGAGCTCGATGCGTGGGCCGATGTTTGCGTTGTGGCTGACCTCCGGCTCGAGCTCGAGGTTGGCGTGCACGAGCACTCCGTCGCCGAACACCTCATCCGGCCGCGGCAAGCGTGTGGCGTACTCGTAGGAGGCCTTCGCGTAGAGCCACGGCAAGATCCGGAGGCGAAGAGCATCCCCGGCGCCCTGGCTGTGGCTGTTGGCATCGCGCTCCCGAAAGATGTTGCCCGGCAGCACCTCCTCGGTGTCGGCGCTGTACACGTAGTCCTTGATGAAAAGGATGTTGGACAAGCGATCGCCGAACAGGCTCAGCTCGTATTCGAGCCCGCTCACGAACGTGAACAGCTCTTGCTCGGCGGTCAGCGGATCACGGGCGGCGGGGTCGGCCTGAATCCGTTCGTCTCCCGTGCGCGTTGCGTAGTTCTGTGACAGCGATAGCCGCAGGGTGTGCTGGGGCGCGAGCCTCCACGTCGCCGTCGCTCGCCCGTACGCGCCGTCCTGCCAGGTGGTCTGATCGGTGGGGTCGCTCTCGATTTCGCCCCCCACGCGGCGTTCACCCAGGCGTTGCCCGTGCCAGTCGTAGACCCAGATCCCCTTGTCCACGAAATCGATGGTACGGCGCGCGTAGTTCGCTATGAGCTCCAGGTCGAGGCTCGGACCGAGCGCGGCGTCGTAGCGGGCGGTGGCGCCGTACACGGTTTCACCGTAGGTGACTTCACCGTACGGCACCGTCATCACCAGGTTGTTCTGCAACTCCTTGTCGTAGGTCGAGGCAAAGGCTTGCAAGGTCAGGCGCCGCGCCCAGGGCACGTCGACCACACCCAGCTCGAGGGTTGCTCCATAAGCCCGGTAACCGTCGTGGAAGCGCGGTACCGTCGCCGGGAACAGCCGCCCCACCTCATTCGGTATCTCGACGTCGACGCGATAGTCGTTCTTGGCCACGTCGAGAAAGGACGCCCCGCCGATGACGAACCCACTGGCTTCGTGCCGATAGCGGCCATCCAGCGTCGCACGGTGCGTGCCAAAGGAGCCGACCTGGTAGCTCGCGCCAAGGTGGCTCTCGTAGCTCTGGTCGGAGACCACGTTGACAGCGCCACCCAACGCGTCGGCGCCGAAGCGGACCGGGACGACACCCCGGTAAATCTCCACGCGCTCCACTGCATTGACGGGAAGGTTGGCGATGCCGAACGGATAGCCTGCAAGATCGAGCGGCACGCCGTCGAGAAAGAAGCGGATCTGATCGTCGTAAAGGCCGTTGAGCGAGAACCGTGCCTCGCTGCCGAGACCTCCGTCGCGACGAATCGCGACGCCCTGGGTGCGTGCCAGCACTTCGCCCAGGTCCGCGCTTTGCGCCTGCGCTTTGCGCGTATCGACGACACTCACGGCTTCCGCAGACTGTTGCAGCCGTTGTGCTTCGCTCCGAGTGACGTGGATCGTCACCTCCGCTTCGGCTTCCTGCTCGCCCGCCGCCAGATCGGGGGGCTCACCCGTATCCGCTGGCGAGGCCTCCAGCGCCGGGGGTTCGGGTTCCGCGGTGGCTGGCTCCGCTTCCGGGTTTCCAGCGCCACCGGGAGCGCCCTGTGCGAAGGCCGCTGGCTCGAACAGCAGCAGCACTGCGATGTACGACGGCCGAGCGCTGTTTCCCCCAGCGTCTCTCCACCTCATCAGCGCGCTTTCACCAACTGGTGCGCCATGCGTGCAGAATTCATCGGTCGTTCTCCGGGAGTGGCGAGCAGGTACGCCCTGCAGCCCGCCATGCCGCCGAGGCGAGCCCAAAGGCAAGGTCCTGCGGGGTGGAGCGCTTAACCGAGACGTTAACGATAATGAATTTCATTGTCAACTAGATCAGATTCGCGCCCAGTGTCGCGGCAATGGCTCTCGAAGCCATAATTATTATTGATACTAATTATCATTTTAGGTAATGTCCCGCGGCCACAGGAGCTTGCGTCGATGGGAACTGAAGGAACATTTGCCCGGCTCGGGCAGGGCTTGCTGAGCGCGCTGGCCGTGACGGTTTCGGGCTGCAGCGACGGCGCCCCACGCGTTGCAGCGATGGCGCCCGAAGGTCCGGCGGAGCCTGGCGGCGCTCCGGCGAGCTCCGCCATCATGCTCGTCGGTCAGATCTATGGGCCCGAAGGGTACAACACCTATGTTGGCATCTTTCCCGAGGTGCCCAGCGGCGACGTCGACTTCGGACGCTTCCGCGAGTTCGGCAATGCGAACGCCTACAGCAACGCGGGCTACGTCTTCGTCGAAGAAGACGGCGTGGTGCAACGCTTCTCCATCGACGAGAACCTCGCTCTCGTCGATGGCCCGAGGTTTAGCTGGCAGGACTTCGGCATCGCCGAGATCAACACCACCTACACGGTGTTCGTGTCGGCAACGCGCTCGTACACCTTTGCGCCCGAGCTGGGTGTCGTGCTCGTCTGGAACCCAGAAGCGATGCAGCTCACAGGAACGCTGCCGCTCGAGCTGCCCAAGCGCCCCGAAGGGATGGAGACCTTCGCTTACGACGGCTACCTCGTCGGTAACCAGGTGATCTGGAACGTCTTCTCGGGCAACTGGGATACGATCACAGCCTACACTTCCGTGACGCTGGTGATCGCCGACGCCCAGAGCGACGACGAGCCGGTTCGCATCATCGAGGACGATCGCTGCCTGCCGGGGGGACCTGCGAGCGTTGACGAAAGCGGCGACTACTACGTGCAGGCGGGGGCTTACTATGGCTACTTCCTGGCCTATGGGGACGTGGGGGCCAGCGCTCGCACCTGCGTCTTGCGGTTACGCGCCGGCCAGACAGAGCTCGATCCAGATTATCTGCTGGACTACAGGACGCTGACCGGCAGCTACGTGAGCGACCCCTGGTTCAACGTCAGCGGCAGCCAGTACTTCGCCCGCTCCTGGGATCCGGCGCTGCCATTTCCCGAGAATGAGGACGACTTCTACGACAACCCGGCGCTGCGCCCGATGCTCGTCGACATCACGCAGGGCACGACGCGCCCGTATCCCGCCCTCACCGGTGTGAAGACGATCGACGGCGTCACGCGCCAGGTCGACGGCATCAGCTACTTTCAGCTAAGCCAGACGGGCTACGTCGAAGACGGCAACACAGACGTGGTGGAGCTCCACGCCGACGGGATCGTGCAGAAGTTCCACCTCAGCGGCTTCCTGCTCGGGCTGGAGCGAGTGCGATGAAAAACCTGCTTGCGAACGCCACGCGTTGGGCACACGGCGCCGCCGCGAGCCTGGCCCTGTTGACAGCCTGCGGCAACGACGACGCGAGGTTGGTTCCGCCGCTGGGCGGTACGGACGGCAGCGAGGCCCGCGAAGCGCCCCCACTCTACCTCGCAGCGAGCTGGGTCACCGACGCTGAGCTGATCAACACGTACGTCGCGGTCTTCGATTCGCTCGATGTCGAACGGCTCGACTTCAGCGACGCACGCGAGATCCCGGGCTTCGGGGACGCCTGGGTCTATGCTGATTGGGTGTTCGTCTCGGACGGTGAGTCGCCGAAGGTGGGGCGCTACTCGCTGGGCGATGATGGCACCCTGGTGCCGGAAGTGGAGCTCGACTTCTCGAACTACGGCGTCGCAGGCGCGGCGTTCTGGGACCAGCAGATCCTCTCGCCAACGAAGGCGTACCTCTCGAACGTCGCGGGGCTCGAGTACGTTGTCTGGAACCCCACCAGCATGGAGATCACGGGCACCGTTCCACTTTATCTGGTCCAGACGCGCGTCTTCTCTGCCGAGGTCACGACCGGCATGCTCATTCCGACCGCGATACTCGACGGGCCCCTCGACTACTCGCGCGCGCTGGAGCAACCGGGTGGCGGCGTGTTGTACGCCGAGCCCGGCATGGGAGCGTTTCTTGTACGCTGGCTCCGTCACCTTCGTCAGCCCTACCAAGGCGTACTACTACGACCTCGACCAGCTCCAGGCCATCTCGTTCGATCCCACTGCCATGGTCATCACCGGCAGGGTGTCTCTAGCAGGGGCTGACCGCGAGGGTTTCTTTACCGGCTTCGGGGATGTGGTGCGGCGCCCTGACGGCATCTATTTCCCAGGCCAGTGGTACACCGATCCCGACCCGGATCGCGTGCCCTCCGGCTCGCTGCTGGTCCGCCTCGATCCAGAGACGGACGAGGTGACGATGGTGAGCGACTCACGCTGCACCAGCATGCTCTCGTCTCTGACCACCGGCGCTGGGGACACTTACTGGTTCTCCGACATGTTCAACGCCTTTGCGCATAGCCAGCGCGGCCCGGCCAACGGCGTTCCCGATTGCGCCCTGCGCCTGCGCGCCGGCGAGACCAGCTTCGACCCCGACTGGCAGCTGAATACCGGCGCCCGCACTGGCGATGCACCCGCGGTCGCGGTCCTGCAGGGCGGGGAAACCGAGATGTGGTTCCGCGTCCTCGACGAGTCTCTGGCCCAGCTCCCCGAAGCCGCCGCCATCGGCGATTTCGATGTCGCCGATGCCTGGCAGTGGTACCTCCTCGACGTCGCCAGTGATGCGCCCGCCGTACGCAACGACCAACGCCCCCCTCCTCCCTGAGCGCGATAGGTATGCACGTGGACGGCCGCTCCTTCACGACCATCGAGAACGACGGCTACAGCGAGACGATCTTGCTGGAGCTCACCGCCGATGGCTTCATCGAACGCACTCGCGCCCGGGGCGTCATCGACGAGATCGCGCGCATGCGCTGAGCCTTCACTATGTCTTCGCCAAGCACTGCTTGGCCTGCTCCGCTTTCCTCAAAGTTCGGGATTGAAGCGCATGTCGAACCCCAAGATCAGCACCTCCAGAGTCACGTCCGTACCAAGCGCCCACGCGCGGGCTCTCCCGATGCTACACTTTGCGCGAACCGCCACCTGCCTCGGCGTATTCGCCGCTGCGTGCTCCGACGAGGCGGCCGTCACGCAGCCCATGGCTGGGCCCACCGACGGGCCCGGAGCGATGATTCCAGCCGAGCTCGGGCCCGTCTACGCACTGACCACGACGGTATACCAGACGGATGACACCGTCATGAGCTACGTGACGCTGACCGATACCCTGGACATCACCACCTTGCCGGAGGCCGGTGCGCGCGAGTTCGCGGGCCATGCCTTCGTCTCGAGCGCAGGCGGCAAGCTGCTCGTCTCCGACGGCGATTCGCCGGTGGTCACTCGCTACGACATCACACCCGAGCTCCAGTGGAACGAGGAGGCCCGGCTGAGCTTCGCCAATCGGGGCGTCACCGGCGGCGGCGCGGGTTTCGAGCGCCACTGGTTCGTCAGCCCCACGAGCGCCTACTTGACCTTGGATGTCACCAAGCGTGTGGTCTGGAACCCCCGCGAAATGACGGTAGTCGGCGTGATGGAAGCCTCGACGCTGCCGCTCGAGCGCGATGGCTTGCAGCTGGACGCGACGTTCAACCGCCAGCCGCGCCAGCTGCGCGGGCCAGTCCTCAAGCCCTTCTACTATCGGGACGAGGACTGGTTCCTGTTCGCCCAGTATGCGTCAATCGCGGTCTACGACGGGGAGACGCACGCGGAGCAGAAGGTCCTCGACGTGCCGTGCCCGTCCCTGGAAGTGCCGAGCCAGGACGAGGCGGGGAACACATACTTCAGCACGTGGACGTACGGGCCGGTGCTCGGCCTGTATGGGGTAGGGCCGGAGAACTGCGTGCGCCGCATCAAGCTCGATGCGACGCTGGACGAGGATTGGGCTCCCGATTTGAGCGCGTGGACAGGGGGCAGGCCCGTCAACGTGTTCCGCTACATGCGCGACGGCAGGGGCCGTCGCCACGGTCCTGCATAGCGACGAGGTGGGTCTCGATTTTGGCGCAGCCTACGACGAAGAGCAGGCAGCGCTGCTCGATGAACACTGGCGCTTGTGGCTGTTCGACCTCGAAGCGGAGACGGCGCGGCCGATCGACGGCATCGAGGGGATCGGCAGAGGCTGGTTCTGGTCCGACTTCGGCGGCCGCACCTTCGTGTTCGTGCCGAACGCCGAGTGGAGCGCAACCAAGGTCTTCGAGCTGGACACCGAGGGTAATGCTAGCGAGCGCTTCGAGGCCGTGGGCTTCATCACGGACTGGAGCCGGGTGCGCTAGGTGCTAGGAGCGCGGCAAGACTGCAATCACGCCGCCTTGCGCGTCGTAGAGCTCCAGGCCGGTCACGAGCCCGCCTTCGAACGGCTTGCGCACCACCCAGGCCTCGCACGCCACGGCTCGAACAGGTGCAGGGGTCCAGCACGACGACGGCCTGTCCAGCCGCTCAGCGAATTCTACCGATGGACCAGAGGTCACCGACCGTGGTCAGCGACAGCACCGCACGGCTATCGGTGATCCGATAGAGCCGCGAGCTGATACCTTCGTCCGAGCCCTCGGACGTCAGCATGTATAGCTCGTCGTCGAGGCGATAGTTGGTCGTGCTGTACACGGACGAGTCGGGGATGCCCTCCAGCGGCTCGCTGCTGCTCTCGTCGATGCGCACGAGCTTGCGCTCGAGCGGCGTGGTCCAGTAGTCGTCCTCCGAGGCCAGCGTGCTCGGATCGTTCGCCGGATCCCACACCGCGGCGACGACATTGCGGCCGGTGGTCTGCCACGTGTGATAGACCGCCGGCGTGTTCGCTGCAGCGTTCAAGTCGAGGTAGAAGTCGGGGTCGAACTGGGTGCCGCCCAAGGGCATCCGCAGCAAGCAGTCGTTGGGCTGCTTCGACGGCTCGCGATCGAAGAAATGAGCAAAGCCGAACCAGGCATTGCCCAGCGCGAACAGATCGCCCTCGTCGTCGGTGAACAGGGACCAGCCGCCACCGCAGCGCGGATCGCTCACCGTGAACGCCGGATCTTCCGTCGTCGCCAGCGCCAGTATCACGTCCACCGACGGCTTGAAGTCGTAGTTGTCGTAGTCGTCCCACAGCACCGGCCAGGCGACGTAGTCGCCAAACAGCACAGGCTCACCGTAGTCGAAGTTTGGGTAATCCGGATCGATCGCGGCGCTCGTGTCGATCGTGCCCGTCACCGTCATCTCCGTCGGATCCCACACGATGATCTCGAGGTTGTCGCGCGTCATGCTGTAGGCGCGCGTCGGCGAGATAAAGGCGGTCATCACGTTGCCGGTGCCGCCGAAGTTGATGAAGCTGACCTCACCGTTTTGGCTGAGATGCATCTCGTCGTCGATGACGTAACGAGCGTAGATGCCCGACTCCGGCGACCAGACGTAGATGAAGCCGTTGGCGGCCGTCGCATTCTGACCGTCCAGCGTCTCGACCATCTGCGAGAGATCGATCTCCTCCGGCAGCTCGGGATAGGCGCCGACGTAGAAGGTCAAGCCCTCGGGCGAGCGGGTGGCCACCGACACCATCACCGCCGGCACGGTGCCGCTGCCGGGCTCGGGCGCCTCGATGACTTTCACTTCATCGGAGCAGGCCGTGACGGCCAGCACCAGAGCCGCCGTACTCACGCAGGTCGAAAGCCAAGGCTGTCGCATCGCGACCAGACCTAGCGCAATCGATAATGCGATTCAATAACGTTTTCGCGCGGCCCTACGCTTGCTGCCCCTGTCACTCAGCGCGGGAGTCGGCTGCACTGACGCAGAGATATACATTATTTTTCTGGCCTTCCCCGTTTAGGGAGGCCCTGTTTCTCGGCCGACGCTGGTATGCGGCGCCGTTGGTCCAATAGGTATTGATATTCAGTATCATAACTATTAGAGTGCTAGCAGGATGGCTAGTCCACTCACAGAACGCCGACATCGCAGGGTCGTTTCTCGCATAGGCGCTGACGGCCGGCGTCGGCCGAGACAATCGCGCCGGGTCATCCCTTTCAACGTCGCGCTCATCGCGAGCGCGCTCGCCGGCTGCGGTGATGACGACGACCAAGCCCCCGGAGGTGACGGCGCGAACGCGTCCGTCTTCCTGACGAGCAACGTCGTCTTCGGCGACGACAGTCAGTCCACCTACGTCCAGCCGCTTCCCTCGCTCGAAGCACAGGATGTCGACCTCGAGAAGGCCCTCGAGTTTCCTGGCTGGGCCGATCTCTGGGTACTCGGAGAGCGGGCTCTCGTCGCGGATGGTGAATCGCCAAGGTTGACCAGCTACGCACCGGACGCGAGAGGAAACCTCGTCGAAGGCGGGAGAGTGAGCTTCCAGGGTTATGGCGCCGAGCAAGTAGCCTTTTGGGGGCATCTGTTCACGAGTGAAACCAAAGCCTACTGGTTCAACACGACCGAACGGCAGATCGTGATCTGGAATCCCAACACGCTCGAGATAGGTGACTCGTTTCCGTTGCCAGAGCTTCCAGACCGGGGGGCGCAGCTCCTGGCTGGGCCGACTGCCGACCGGTCCTCCGTCGTAAGAGGAAATCGTGCATACGTGCCGTTCTACTGGGCCAACTGGGATGACTACTCGCTGTCGGAGGATTCGGTAATCCTGGTGATCGACGCGACCACGAACCAAATCATCAACGAGATCTCCGTGCCTTGTCCCGAGATCAACTTTGCGACAGTAGACGACGAGGGGACCATCTACTTCAGCAACTGGGGCTTCTCGGCGATTGCCACGCTGCTCGACGGGAAAGCCAAAGCGTGCGCGGTCCGAATACTCGATGGCGCAGACGAGGTCGATCCCGATTGGTCGCTCACGTTCGCCGATATCACGGACGGTCGTGAAGCGTCGTCTCTCCGGTGGCTCGGCAACGGCAAGGCCCTCCTGACGGTGCTGCACGACGAGCGCCTCGAGCTCAGCCCGCACTCCGATCGCTCCGCGCTCGCCGACAGCGCCAACTGGCGCCTATGGATGGTCGATCTCGAGAATCTGTCTGCAGAGGCTCTCGACGCCCTGCCCTGGCACGCACCCGGGCTCTACGGGACGCGCATCGATGGGGAGACCTTTCTCTCCGTTCCAAGCGCCGACTACGCGTCGACGACCACGTACCGCGTCTCGGGTGACGCGACGTTCGAACGCCTCTGGGAGTCTACGGGCTGGCAGACCCGGCTCTTCAAGCTGCGCTGAGGCATGACGGGCGCTGGTGACGCCCGACCAGCAGGGCGCTCGACGGGCGCACACCGATCCGCGCCGCGACCTAATATCGAAAACGATTATCGTTTGCATTATACACTCCACGTTTTGATGGGTGGCCACGCTTTAGAGAGGGCCGCTGCAATCCACTTTCAGCCTCGATGGACCTATCCGCAGCGCACCAAGCCCCTACTTTCCCCATGCCGTCCCAGCGCCGGGCTGCGGCGCTGTTCGCCTGTGTTGCGTTCCAGGTCGGGGTGGGTGACGTCGCGGCGCAGGAGGCTGGCTCCGCAGAGGAAACTCAGCCAGCGGCGGCGACGCGCGCGGCAGCCGCCATGTCACCCGCCGCGCCAGCGCTCAGTGAAGAGTCCGACGGAAGCGGGGAGGAGCCGACCGATCACGCCGTGGTCGAGGTCACCGTCCGCGTGATCTCGAATGCCGAACGCCTACGTGGCTCGGCGGAAGCGGTGCACGTCGTCGAGATGGAGGAGGAGCAGCGAGAGACGGCTGACCTCGGCGAGGTGCTGGCCCGCACACAGGGCGTCAGCGTACGCCGCGCGGGCGGCCTCGGATCCGACACGCGCTTTTCCCTCAACGGGCTGACGGACGATCAAATTCGCTTCTTCCTCGACGGCGTGCCGCTCGAGCTTGCCGGCTACCCCTTCGGCATCGCCAACGTGTCGGTCAACCTGGTCGAGCGTGTGGAGATCTACCGAGGCGTCGTGCCAATCCGTTTCGGGGCCGACGCGCTCGGTGGTGCCGTCAACCTGACGAGCGACGACCGCGTCTACGGCACGCGCGCTTCCGCTTCCTACCAGGCCGGCTCGTTCGGCACGCAGCGCCTGACGCTGAGCACCGGACACGGGGACGCCTCGAGCGGCTGGTTCACGCGGGTGGGCGGCTTCTTCGACCACGCCGACAACGACTACCCGATGGATGTCGAGGTTCCTGACGACGTCGGTCGACTCACACCCGCGCGGGTGTACCGCTTTCACGACGCCTATCGAGCGGTGGGGGGAAACGTCGAGGCGGGGCTCGTCGACCAGCCGTGGGCCGAGCGCCTCGTGCTGCGCGCGTTTGCCACCGACTACGGCAAGGAGGTGCAACACAACGCCGTGATGACCCAGACGTACGGAGACGTGGCGCTCGACGAGCTGTCAGCTGGCGGCACGCTTCGCTACGAGAGCTACTTCGGTGGCAGCGTCGCGTTCGACGCCATTGGCGGCTATGCGTACACGGTCACGGAGTTCAGCGACCTCGGCACCTGCGTCTACAACTGGTTCGGACAGTGCTTGCGACAGCGCGCGCAACCCGGCGAAATTGCCGGTCGCCCGAGGGACTCGATCTACTGGGAGCACGCCGCGTACTTTCGCACGAGCGTCGACTGGCAGCTTCACCCCCAACAGGCGCTCGGACTGTCCGTGTCGCCCACCTTCACCTTTCTCCACGGCGACGAGCGGCGACAGGCCAATCCCGATGCACGCGATCCGCTGTCGGCCGAACGCACCCTGTCCTCGTCTGTGATCGGGGTGGACTACCGCCTCCAGCTCGCCGACGACCGTCTGGAGAACGTCCTGTTCGCGAAGGACTACCTGCAACTGTTGCGCTCGGATGATCCGCTGCCCAGTGGTTCGTTCCGCCAGAGAGACCGGCAGACCCACCGCTTCGGCGTCGGCGATTCGCTCCGCTACACCTTCACCGAGCAGCTGTATGCCAAGGCTTCCTACGAGTGGGCTACGCGTTTGCCGCGGGCCGACGAGATCTTCGGGAACGCCTTTCCGATCGTCGCCAACCTCGACCTCGAGCCGGAGGTGAGCCACAACGCCAATCTCCAGCTCGTGGTCGACGCCTCCCACACACCTCTGGGTGGGTGGCGCGGCGACGTGAACGGCTTCTTGCGCGACGCCGACCAACTGATCGTGCTGGTCCCGGGCGACGATACGGCCACCTACCAAAACGTATTGCGCGCGCGCGCCCTTGGCGTGGAGGGAGCAGCCGGGTGGACCTCACCCGGCGCGTACGTGGTGCTGGATGGGAATCTAACCTATCTCGACTTTCGAAACCGCTCGAGCAGCGGAGCCTTCGCGGCCTACAGAGGCGACCGAATTCCAAACCGCCCCAACGTGTTCGCCACGGTGTCGGCGCGCCTTCAGGCGCGCGAGGTCGCCTCGCCACGAGACGAGCTCGCGCTCACCTGGACCACCCGCTATGTCGGCGACTATTTCCGTGGCTGGGAGGGCGTCGGCGCTCGGGATTTGAAGCTGACGATCGACGCGCAGCGCGTGCATTCGCTGGCGCTCAGCTACTTCGTCGAGGGTGCTCGGGCGGCACTGAGCTTTACCGGCGAGGCCCAGAACCTTACCGACGAACGGGCCTTCGATTTCTACGGCGTGGAGCGCCCAGGGCGCTCCTTCTATTTCAAGGTGACGGCATCCAATCAATGAGCTCAGGAGAGAACGGCATGACGAAGATGGCAATTGAGAAACGGCGTCGGTTGTCGAGGCGCGCGGCCCTGGTCGTCGCAGCTTCGTCGGCCTGGGGTTGCGGCGAAGGCGGCGCGGCGCCGAACGACGTGGACTTGCCCGCGGAGGCGGGCCCCGAAGGCGGTCCATTCTTCGCCGTACCCACCCAGGTTTTCGGGGCGGACTTCGCCACCGCGACCAGCTATGTTCCGGTCGTGTCCTCGCTCGACGCGGACCGCATCAGCCTCGACGCGGCGCGCGAGATCGACGGCCGAGTGAGCGTCGCCGCCATCGGTGAGTGGCTCTTCATCGCCGGCTCGACCGAGCCGATCATCGATCGCTACGAGATCGCGGCGGACGGAACGTTGAAGGCCGCAGGCCGCCTGAGCTTTGCCAACTACGGCGTGCCCGAGTACTTCTCGATCGACGATTGGGGGAACGTCGTCATCAGCCCCACCAAGGCCTATATCTTCAACGGCAGCAACGGGAGCCACATCATCTGGAACCCCACGACCCTGGAGGTCCTTGGAGAAATCGCCGGACCCGACGTCGTGCAAGAGGGGTACAGCCTCGAGAGCATCTCCGTAGTTCGCGGCAATCGCATGTATCGCGTGTTCACTTTGCTGAACTACGACTCCTGGGAGTTCCTTCCGGAGCCTCAGTACCTTGCGGTCTACGACCTCGACAGCGACACGTTGATCGACATCGCAGAGGAGGCTCGCTGTCCCCAGCTCTACAGCCGCCCTTTCGTCGATGAGAACGGCGACATCTACTTCAGCGGTTGGGTATGGACGCCCGGCATCACACTGGTCGGCGACTATGCCAAGAACTGCGCGTTGCGCGTTCTGGACGGACAGGACAGCTTCGATCCGAACTGGCAGCTCAGCTACGCGGACGACGTGACGGACGGACGCGAGGCGGGCATCCTCCGGTACCTGGGCAACGGGAGAGCTTTGCTCGACGTCTTCCACGACGAGCGGGTGAGCATCGACGAGACCACCGATCCCGAAGAGCTGGCCAACACGGCCAACTGGCGACTGTGGAGCGTCGACCTCGAGACCCGTGCCGGCGCCCCCATCGAGGGCCTCGATTTCAAGGCCGGCGGCTACACGGACGTGCCCGTCGACGGGCGCACTTTCCTCATGGTGCCCAACGAGGACTACTCGGAAACCACGGCGTACCAGGTCGTCGACGGTGAAGCGGTCCCTGGATTCAAGATTCAGGGCAGCTCCTATCAAATGGCTCGCGTTCGCTGAGCCAGCCGGGCTCCTGCTCCCTCGTGTCCGCTCCGCTACATGAACAGCGTTTGCATGTCGCCCGAGCGCACCCAGCTCTCGATCGTGTTCTCGAGCTCCGCGTACGCGACGGGAGAGACGCTCAAGGCGGAGGCGTATTCGCGGATGCGCTCCCGCTCGGGCGCGCTGATGGCCCCGTCCGCCATGGCCAGGAGCAGCGCCGACTGCAGAAAGACGGTGCGCACGGCGGGCTCGACGAGCTTGTGCGCGATCTCCTTGGGGGTGATCTTGGGCAGGACCACGCCGGCACCGAACGCGTCGTCACCGAGGTCCGCTGCCAGCTCCCGCACCAGGCTCTCGATCAGCTCTTGCTCGTCCGCATGTGTGCCGTCGATTTCGGCGATGTCCCTCAGCGCCGCCGCCATGACCACCGCGTCATCCGCGCTGATCGGAATGTTGGTAAACAGGGGGGACAACACACCGTCGCGTTTCATGCCGCGAGGCTACCACAAGCCCGGCTCAGGCGCTCGCCACTTCGAGCGCCTTGCCCAGCGCGTCGCACGCCTCGCGTAGTGACCTACGCACGAGGGTATCCAGGCACCAGAAGCGGTTTTTCCGATCCGCTTCGTACATATGAGAGAGGCTGACCGCCCAGAGATCCGGGCAATACGTGGGCTCGGTCCAGGCCTGCGAAGAGCGCCGCGCGGCACTCTCGTCGAGGACCTGTTCGAGCTCCCGGCAAAACAGCGCGAGCTCGAGCAGCGCACGGGTCGCCACGGTGGACCCGGGTGCGCCCCCCTGTGCCTGAACCCCGCCCGCGATGACCGGGCGCAGCGCGGCGCCAAACCTCTCCTCGAGCGCACTCGCGGCCCGAGCGACGGCGGCGACCAAGCCCGGCGCCGGCAGGCCCCGGTCAGCCAGCGCCGCGACCCAGCGGCCTTGCTCCGCCGGCTTCGACCACAGGTCGCGGTAGGGGCGCGAGCTGCGACGCGCTTGGCGCAGCACGTCCTGGATCGTCAGATCGAGCTTCATCGACTGCGGGTCGAGCAGCGATGAAGTCGGCAGCGGGTGCTCCGGGTTAAGGCGCGAAAACTTGGCCTCGACGAAGTCTGCCAGCACCTCCGAGAGGGCCTGGCTCAGGCCCACCTGGATGCGGCCGCGCAAGTCGGCCTCGGCGCTCTCGAGCAGCCGCCGTTCGTGCAGCACCGTGCTCCCGTCCAAGGCTTCGAAAGCGTCGCCCAGGGCGGCCACCGCGGGCCCGCCAAAGATCGGACCATCCCCGGGCGAGAGGGGCTCGGAGATGCTGCGCAGCCGCGCGTACTCCCACTCGAACTCGTTCAGCACTTCTTGCCAAGTATGACCCCAGGCGTCGTGCACCAGGTATTGGTCGAGCTCCGCCTTTGGCAGGATCGAGACCATGGTGATCAGCGTCTTCTGCACCGTCTCCCGCGGCAGACCTGCACCGACGCTGAGGCGCTCGATCAAGAGTGGCTGCAGGCGCTCGGCGTCCAACAGCCCGAACGCGGGGAAGCGCCAGGTCTCCGTCATGTTCTCGCGGGCGATGCGCTTCAAGAACGCCGATAGCTCGGCGCGCTCGGCCTCGGGCCGCAGCTCCCAGTCGGGCACGTCCAGTTGCTCACCCGCGATGGGCAGCACGAAAAAGATGCCGGTCGAGGTGAGCACGAAGTCGACGTCGCGAGGTCGGAGCGGCAGCGGCCCGTAAAATTCGCGCATCAGCTCGACGTAGCCGCGCTGGTCGGGAGGGCCCGCCGCCTCTAGCTCGCGCCCCAGCGCGCTCGTGAGCGCGAGCTTGTGGTGCAAAGTCAGGGTGAGCTTCGCAACCCGCTCCTCCGCCGCGGCCAGCTCGGCGGGCGTGAGGCCCTGGCTGCTCATGAGCGCGGCTTTCAGGCGAGCGGAGGCAGTTTCATCCGGAGGCAGGTCGATCGGGAACACGCGGATAGAACGCGTGCCGACCGAGTCGATGCTGGGAACGGAGCTGGTCTTGCAGAACTCCAGCCAGAGCAGCACGCTCTCGACGAAGCGCCCGCGTAGCTCAGCGGAGGAGCCCAGGCTCGGCGCGTCGTCAGGGTGACCGAGGCCTTCGACCCGCAGCAAGAGCTCGGCGTACATGGCTCGAGCTTCCGTTGTCGCCGCGGAGGTTGCCTCGCCCGCTTTCTTCTTCTCCTGGGTCAGCGCGGCGAGCCGTGACAACGCCGCGCAGGCCGGGCCCGCGCCCGCCGGCAGCTCGGCGGAAAACAGGTGCTCTTGATCCAGGCGGGTCATCGGTAGCCTACCCGCTTCCTGAGCACCTCGCGTTCTTCGGCCAGACCCTCCGGATCGTTCTCGAGCCGGCTCCGCCAGGGCTCCGGCAGGTACCCGAGGTGGTTGGTGTACAGCACGGCCTCGAGCGTCTGCAGCAGCAGCTTGCTGCGCGACCCCTCGGGCACGAAGCTCTTGGCCTCCGCTTCGAACAGCTCGAGCGGGACGGCCACGATTTTATGCTCTCGCTCGGGCGCCGCCGTACGCCGGGCGACACGCCGAGCGCGGTTGGCGATGAGCTCGAGCGCGGCGGGAGTGACGAAGCCGAGCTCTGCGAACAACGCTGCCAACACCGCGTCGGACGGGGCCCCGCCCTGCGGGCCCGCGAGCTCGATCTGACACGCACGCGTCACGGCGAGCAGCGTCGCCTTTTTGTCCTCGAAGGTCTCCGGCGCGAGGATCGGCACGTGCTCTTCGGCGCGCCCTGGGCGCCCGGTGTCGGGGGCGAGGCTGAACGGCCGCGCCGTGAGCAGCAGCCAAAATATTTTGCCGCGGTAATCCGGATCACCCATGAACGCCGTAAACGCGCCGAACACGCGCTCGTCCACCTTGCTCGAGTCGTCGCTGACCTCGTTGCCGAGCATCTTGTCGGCTTCGTCGATGATCACGATGTTCGGCGTCATCGCCTTCAAGATGTTGAAGATGGTATCCAGGTTGCTTTCCGTCTGGCCCACGTACATGCCGCGGAAGTTCTTCAGGATCACCGAGTTGATGCCCGAGTCGCGCGCGAAGGCCTTGGCGATGAAGGTCTTGCCCACGCCATTGGGGCCGGGGCAGATGGCGCCGACGGGAACGTCGCGCTGGCCGTCCTTCAGGTCCTTGGCCGTCTGCAGGAAAAACTGTTTGGCGGCCGTGTTGCCCCCCACCGCGTCCAGCCCATGGCGAGGGGAGAGCACCTCCAGCATGCCGCGGCTGTCGCGCTCGATCAGCTCGCGCTTGCGCTTGACCACGAACGAGCGCTCGAGGCGCGGCTCGGGGGCGGCGGACGCGCGCACAAAGAGCTGCAAGACGCCCGTCAGCGTCAGGCCGGAGGTCAGCTCGACGAGCTGGGCTTCCGACATCTCGAGCTGCAGCGGCGGGCGGCCCTCGACCACCCGCTTGGCCTGCAGGTACGCGATGAAGCGCGCCCGTTCCTCGGCTCCCGGGCGCGGCACCTCGATCGCCGTCACCACCTCCGAGCGCACGAGCGCGGGGTTCAGGCCGTGCAAGTTGGGCGTGAGCAGCACGCACAGGGCGTCCCGCTGCGCCTCGTCCTGAAGGCGCTCGTAAAACAATTGCGCAAAGCGCTGCAGCGTCACCGCGTTCACCCGGTCGACCTCGGTCATGGTCAACGGGTCGCCGTTGGGTGCCAGCTCTCCGGCGTAGTCGAGCAGCACCAGCACCGGGCGCGCCGCGCTCTCCACGCCCACGACGAAGGCCTCGATGAAGGCGAGGGCCTTGCTGCTCTCCCGAGGGAAATCGTAAACGCTGCGGATCAGGCGCTCGCCCGGCTCGAGGTTCTCGTTGGCCAGCTTCAAGAAATCGCGCGCGTCGACGTCGTCGAGAAAGCGCATGCCGCGCGACACGTCGTACGAGATGATGATGTAACCGCGCTCGCGAAAGGCGTGCTCCAGGTAGCGCCGGGACGACACGTAGCTCCCTCCGAGCGGGAAGATGTCGGCGATGTTGTTGTGCAGCAGAAACATCGCCGATTCGCGCCGGTTATAGGCGTCGCGCAGTGACTCCGCCCACGAAAGTCCTAGCTCCGCTTCGCTCACGAGACCCTCCGCCGTCCACGCTGGCGCGGCGACGAGCTCGAAGGCCGCCCCACCAGCTCGTCACACGCTTCACCTGCTGCCACCAGCCGGGCCCCGAGCTCCGACACGTCCCGCCCCGACGTCACGCCCCCGAGCGCGGCGTCCGCCTTGCGCAGCTCCATCTCGAGCTTGAACTCCTGCAGGTTGTTCTCGATCAGCGTGAGCACGCTCTGCACCTGCGCCTGCTTGTCGTGAGCGTTGCGCCACTGCTCGAGCGCACGCACGCTCGACTCACGCGCCGCGAGCAGCGCGTCGCGCACGGGGCCCTCGGTCGCCTGAGAGAGGTCTTGATCCATACGTTGCACGTCCCGATACAGTGAGGCCGCATTGGATTGGCCTACGATGACGGCGAGCCGCTGGTGCAGCTTGACCATGGCCACCGCACGCGTGCGCAGCGCCTTCAGATCCCCGCGCGAGTTCTGCAAGATCACTTCGACCGGGTCGTCGATACCGTCGCTGAACACGGCCTCGATGGTGTCGTAGAGCGTAAGGCAGCGCTCGAGCTGAGCGCGCAACACAGGGTCTGAGGTCGCGAGCACCTGCGAGAGCTCCCCCTGCTCGAGATCCTTGGCTGCGCCTTGCTCCTCCTCCTGCAGCTGGCTGACGAGCCGCCGATCGAAGCCGGCCACCACGTAGTAGCCCGAGAGCAGCGCGAACGTGCTCGCCGTGAGCGCACCCAGCGCGAGCCCTACATCCGGGGTCAACGCGGCGGCGCCGGCCACCGCCGTGAGCGCACCCAGCGCGCTCGGCGCACCGAGCACGTGCAACAGGCGGTGTCGCCACGTAAAGCAGGCCCGCAGCCGCTCCTGCCAGGTGGGAATGCGCGGCGCGGCCATGGGCGAGTCAGCGCGTGGCGAGCGTGCTACCGCAATTGAAGAGCTTGAACTCCGTACGCCGGCTCGCGTCGAGATCCTCCGCGCCGTTCTTCAAGATGGGCACGCTCGAGCCAAAGCCACGGGCGTCGAAGCGAGCGCCCGGGAAGGCCTCGGCGTCCACCGCCTTGAGCTCGTTCACGATCGCGGCCGCGCGGTCCTGCGAGAGGCGCCGGTTGTTGTCGGGGTTGCCACTCGAGCTCGTGTGGCCGTAGACCCGCACGCACAGCGCCGGGAAGCTCTTCAGGCGGTCGGCGATACCCGCCACCACGCTCTTGGCGTTCGGGTCGAGGGTGGCTCTGCCCTCGGGGAAATAGATATTCGGCAGGCTGAGCGTGCCGACGTCGGCGTCGGGCTTGGCCTTGGCCTCCGCCGCCGCGTAGGCGTAGACCTTTTCTTTCGCCTCCAGCGTCGGCGGCTTGATTTCTGTCTCCTTGCCCGCGACCTCGGCGGCGAGCTTGGTGGATGCCTCGCGCTCCGTGCGCAGACCGACCAGGAAGCTGTCGTTCAGAATGCTCGCGGGCGTGGGCAGCGCACTCGCGTCGAGCTTGCCTTTGGCCGCCAGCAGGCGCCCGGTCTTGGTGATGCGCTCGATCATCTTCGTGGGCGTGCCGCACTGGCCCCACCACAGGCACATGTTCTCTTCGAAGCTCAGAAAATCGATCCCGCTCAGCACCGCGCTGCCCAGGCTGGCGTTGCCCGCGCAATCCGCCCCGCAGTCCGCGGTGATGAACTTGGCGTGCGCCTCGGGCTCCTTGAGATAACCGTCGATGGTGTCGAAGTAGGCTTTCGCGAGCTTGGCGAGGGTCGCCTTCTCCCGCACCACGTACTGGCGATTGCCGACCAGCACATCGACGATCACGTCATCGGCCTGCCCGCCCGTGGCGAAGACCTTGGGGTAGCCTTCCTTCTCGGCAATGGCCGTAAACGGCTGCCACAGGACGGCGACCTGGACCGCGCCGGACTGGAGCTTCTTCCAACAATCCCCGGCCACCACGCCGTTGTCCGTCGCCAGCCGGTCCCCGAGGTTCGAGAACGACAGGCTCGCGAAATCCCACAGGTGCTCGCTCGGCGTGCCCGTGGCGTAACACACCTTGTCGCTCGGCTTGACCGAGTCGAAGCCCGCGCGGTCCTTGGCCAGAAAGATCGCGTCACCGCCGCTCGACTCGTCGATGTTCCAGAGCACGACGCCGGGGTAGAGCCCGTCTTTCTTGGCCTTGGCGCCGTGCTGCAAGAACGCATCCACGGTCGTCAGCGCCAGATCGATCTGACCGCTGGCGAGGGCCTGCATGCGCGCGCCCTGCTCGTACAGCGCCTCGTCATCCACGTACTCGATGCCGATGCCGCTCCTGCCGAGGGCGGCGGCCAGGCGTGGCTCACCCCTGAAGGTGCTGTAGCCCGACCACGGATCGCCCGCGACCTTGATGATCTTGTCGTACTTTTTTCCGCTCACCGAGGTGGACTCGGAGAGCTCGGCGCGCGCGGCGTCGGCCTTCTTTGTCTCCAGCGCCGGAGCGACCAACAGTGTGTAGCCAAAGTAGCCACCCGCCGCCAAGATCGCGAGGGGCACGCCGACGGTGAGGATGGGGCCGGGGCGCCCCCCCGAGCTGCTGGATGCATTCATTAGTTTAGATCCCGCGTTTGCCTTCGGTCGCGCTGGTGACCGGAGCCTTGGCCGCAGCGGGCCCACCTCCGGTACCCGAGCGCGCCTCGAGCATGGATTGGAACTTGGAGTGCGCGGCGCGCGAGCTGTTGCCCTCGCGCAGTTGGCGGCGGCGCTCTTCGCGCGTCTGGCCCGACATCTCGTCCGAGATATCCGCCTCCGCGGACAGGCCTTCAATATGCCGATCGATGTCGCTCACGGCGGCTTCTTCGGAGCTCGTGCTCATCCCCGACACCATGTCGCCGAAGGCCTTACGCGCGTTCGCCGAGTGCAGCTTGGCGATCATCGCGTCTTTACGCGACTCCATCTGCTGCGTCTGGTTCTCGATGTTGCGCAGCTTGCCCAAATAGTCTTGCACCAGCGACTCGGAGTGCACGAGCTCCTGCTTGACGGTGGCGATCTCGCGTTCGAGCGCCTCCTTCTCCCCGATCAGCTCCTCGCCGATTTCGGCGGCCTGGGCGTCACCGGCCTGGGCCGACGCCAGCGCCGCTTCCAGATCCTGCTCCACCGAGGCGAGCGTCGTCTGCTTCTTCGTGATCACCAGGCGCAGGCGGTTGCGCTCCGCGGCGAGCTTGCCGACCGCGCTCTGCATGTGCTGGTAGTTGCCCTTCATCTTACGGATGGCCATCTCGTAGACGGCCTCCGGATTGGCTTGCTCCAAGCTGCGCTGGCCTTGCCAGAACAGACCCTTGACGAAATTCCAAAACCTACCGGCTACCATCCTAAATTCCTCCACTTGGCCAAACGGAAAGTCACGAGCGTATGAGCAGCCCGGGCCCTGCGGCGACGGGCCAGAGCACGGGTGTCAGAGCGCCGATGGCTCGACATTGCCGAAGAAGACCCGCGCCGCCTGCAGCCTGGCCTCTTCCCCGAGGCACGCCTGGCGGATGGCGTCGAGATCCCGCGTCAGCTCTTCCATCCGCTGCCGATGCTGCTCGATTTCGGCCTGAAGCGCCTGGACCTGACGCTGCTCCTCGGCCCAGGCCGCCTGCGTCTCCTGCTCTTTGTTCCCGAAGATCGCGCGCACGCAGTGAATCTTGCGCTCCGCGTCGACCAGCACGTCCTCCTTACCCTTGCCGATGGCTCCGAGGAAGGCTCGAGCGGCGGCTAACTTGGAGGTCTGAGGCAACGAGGCGTCGAGCCGTGACAGGAAATTCTCGAGCTGCTCCACCTCATCAGTATCGGGGATTTGCGCCGAGTCGTAGTGCGCCTGAAAGTCGATGGCGCTGGTCTTCGGGTCCCACTGCACAGAGACGAGGCTGCCCGCCACCGGCGCGGCCGCTCCGGCAGGAACGGCATGCGGGCTCGACGAAAGGAGCTCGGCAAACTCCGTATCCGAGAGCTCCCCCTCCGCCGGCGCCGCGCCACCGGGCAGATCCGACGGCTGCCAGAACAGGCCTTTTACTTTTTTCCACGACGACATGGCTCACCCAACCCCGGAAGCTGCCAGGGGGGACGGCAATGGTCAAGAGAAGGGCTGGACGGCGCGCTCGCCACGCCGCCGCTGACATGCACTACCGGGTTGATGGCCGAGGGGCATGGTGAGACATGTGGGCAAAGTGAAGCACGCCGCGTGTTTCACGCTCGAGCAGCGGGGACGAAGCGATCGATGATGGTGATCTTCTGCCAGATCTTGCGTGACATCCCCGCCGTCAGCTCCTCGATTTCGTTCACCGCGCCGCGCGTGGCCGGATCATCGAAGCCCTGCACCAGCAGCGCTCCCAGCTTGCTGATCAGCGCCAAGAGCTCGCTCGAGTAATCGAGATACCGGGTCAGCTCAAAAGGCGACAGCGGCCGCTCCGGCGACGACGTCGTCGCCTCTCCCCGCCCCGCCACGCGCTCGGGATCCTTCGTCAGCTGATGCATGTCGATGATGTGCGCCATGGCGCGCAGCTGATGAATGACGCCGAGCGCCCGCTTACGCTTGATGCGCCCCTCAATCGACAACAGGAAAAACACCGCCACCGCGATGAACACCACATCGCTGATCGCCGAATCCAACCCTTGCAACAAATCGGACAGCGTCGAAAACGCGGCCATCTGCAGATCCAGCGACCAGACGGCCCCCACGGCCGCCGCCGCCAACGTAACGAGCCCCAGCCACACCCCCGCTCGCACCGGTCGGTGCGGCGCGCCGAGCCAGCGCGCCACATCGGAGGCGCTGCGCGCGAGCGCCACGAACTCAGCCGCGATCTCCGTCAACGCCGAGTCCGGGAACCGCTCGTACACGCGCCGAGCCAGGAGCTCGGCAGTCGAGATGATCTTGTCGGGATCGAGTGCTCGGTACATGGGCTGCTTGTTCCTCGGCGAGCTCGGGTGTGTGCAGTAGATGGGCGGGGCTAGAGAGTCATGGCCGGGTATCGCGCGTCAAGGGCACCCGCAGTGGGGCCCGGTGAAACTGCGCGACGCGCCGGACCAGCCCATCTACGCGTCAACCCTTTCCGCGCTGCCAACGTCGCACGACCAAGGCAGGCCTCACGCCGTCAAGCACCCGCGAAGGCGCGCCGTGCGGCGCCGCACGGGTCGACGATGGCGCGCGCAACCAACTCCTTACGAGCCGCGCACAACTCGTGCCAACCGAACATCGCCACATCCTGCAGCACTTTCACCCGCGCAATCGTGGCAGCGCTGGCGGACGCCTGGCATCAGCCACGCCAGCGCCTGCAGCGTTCGCCCTACGAATCTCGCGAAAGGCCGAGCGACATAAACGTGGCGCGTATCACGGCAGCGACGACGTCGTGGAGATGAGTTACTCCGTTCGAAGGAGCCTCATGTCGTCGCTCTTGCGGTGTCTCGACTGTGATCGCGGGAAATTGCGAACGGTATAACGTCGGGACGGAGAGCAGTTTGATGTGGCGGCGGTGAGGTGTTTCGGCGGTATATTCAGCGGTGGAGGGGCTGCGTGGGTGCAGCCGAATACAAGTTCGGCAGCCCGGGAAAAACATGAGGAAGAACTGCAGAGGTCATCGCGCTCTGCACGGGAGGGTGCTGGAAGAGGCCGTGCAGGCGGAGCAGGTTGTGCTGCTGGTTTGTTCCTGCGCACGAGAGTGGAGGCGGGCTGCTCGGGCGCGGGCCTGGGCGGGCTATCGAGGTCGACGGCGAGACTGATGGCGCGGCACAGGTCTTGGCGAGCGTGAGTCGGGGTTGTTCCAGGGCCCCAAAAGAAGTCGTGCTGCGGCGACCGGACAGGCAGTTGCTCCGCGTGTCGAGTCGACGAGGTCGTGTCTCGGAGGAGCTCCGACGGGCTGGGCGTGGGTCTTGCTGCTGGCCGGCGCTGGATCCGACGGTGATGGTAGACCCTGCGGAAGGTGTCATGCCATAGACGTCCAGGGTCGTCGCGCGCGATGCTGAGGTCCGGGCCAATGAGGTCGTGCCCCCACGCGGGTGCTGGAGCAGGAGGATCCGGCTGGCGAGGTCATGGCTGCGGGTGTTCCTGCGCACGAGCGTGCGTTCGATGCTGTCCAAGAGCGCGGGCCATCCTGCGCATCTTGCGTGGATGTGGAGACAGCTAAGGTCGCTCAGGTGTGTCGCGGGCCCCTGACGAGGTCATGCCGAGGGGTCGAGATGACTGCGTAGGTGGTTCCGCGTGCAAGAGCTCGTTCTAAGGCGGCTCGGAGAGGTCGTGGCTCCGCGCTGTCCGAGCCACTCGCGTGTGTGCTGGAGGAGGCCCCGCTCACGGTGGTGCTTGCCGAGGTCCTCGCTGGCGTGCCTAACACGGCATTGCAGCTGACGGCGCGGGTCGTGCCGTACGAACAGGTCGTGCCTGCGGTCGAGCTGCTTCGCCGGAGGTGACGTTCGCCCGCCGTCGTGTCATCCTGCTGGCGTCTTGCCGACTGAGCGCCGCAGCTGAATGCCAAGCCGTTAGCCCGACTATACGACGTTCCACCAGCGCTCAAAGAGTCGCGCTGAGCATCGGCATCTCTCCCTCTCCGGAGATAGCTTTACGATGGATCTGACGTGGGACGATGAATCCCTGTACTAGCACCTCGCAACGTTCACGACCGTCGCGCACACCGTCCCGCGGCGGGTTGGGCGCATGTGGACTCGGATCCCGAGACGCCCGCTGTCTTTCGACTACCGCAAGACCGGAGGTCCATCCGGAATCGCGGCTGCCCGCATCGTCAACCGCGACGTGAAGTTCTGGAAGCATGCTGGTGACCAGAGCCTTGATGTCCCCGATGGGCTCCGACGCGTTATCGAGCGGGCATTCAACTCGGTCCGATCGACGGCGACTGGTCTTCGTCTCGGTTGGGTCGTGCAGTTGACGTGAGCGGATCGCCTCGACGTAGCGTGGCCATCACCAATCTTCGAGCGATGGTGCAGAGCCATGTGCGAGGCCACTTCCAGAAAGCAACGCCCTCTCGAGTGTTGCCGAAACGAAGGATGTGGTATCATTCCGAGCATGGGGCAGTCTCAACTCACCGGGTTCTTGCGAGTAGATGAGCGCGTCTCAACCGGTGGGCAACCGTCTGAGAGTCAGCTTGAGGAGTTGGCTGCGGATGGTTGCGAGGTCGTAGTCAACCTTGGTTTGCAGGACCCTCGGTACTGCCTCAAAGATGAAGCGGCCAGCGTCGCACGTGCCGGCATGCTTTACCTTCACATTCCCGTGCAGTTTGACGGTCCGACGTCGCACGACTATCAGGGCTTCTGTGATGCTATGGCTGCGCACCAGAACAAGCGCATTTTCGTTCACTGCGCGGCGAACTACAGAGTTTCCTCCTTCATGGCCCTGTACGGCGAAGCGAAGTTGGGCTGGACACGCGCCGCAGCAGATGCCTGGGCGATGAAACTATGGGAGCCCAATGAGACGTGGAGAACCTTCTTGGTCGAGCGCCGTCAGGAGCTATTCCCAGGGGAGTGAAGGTGCGAGCATCGTAGCGAAAGAGTCGGCAGCTTCAGCGGCGAGCGGAAGCTCGACAGAGGTAGCGGGCTAACGTAGTAGCGTTTTCGCGGTGGCGGAGCGCAAGCGCACGCAGTGAGCGGCGCGGAGACCGGCGCGAAGACGTGTGTTGAACAAACCCAGGCAGGACGTCAGGGGAGAGGGCTGCGTTTTCG
>JAYTOL010000171.1:0-3760 GCA_043747815.1 Deltaproteobacteria bacterium | reverse complement strand
ACAGGCTTCGCTTGCGACGGCCCCGGCCGCGCCCAAGGGCCCCGAGCAGACCGTCGTCATGGTCGCCGACGACTCGAAGATCGTGCGCGTCAAGACCGGCCGCCTGCTGGCACAGCACCGCTACCAGATCGTCTATGCGACAGACGGCCTGGAAGCCGTTCAACAAATCGAGGCCAGCATGCCCGACGTGGTGATCACCGACGTCGACATGCCCGGCATGGACGGCTTCGAGCTGGCCGAGCTGATGCGAGGCGCAGAGCGCACCAAGCACGTCCCCATCATCTTCCTCACGGCGGGCACGCCTGACCGCACGCGCGTCTTTCAAGGCTATGACGCGGGCGCGGTGGATTTCTTGGTCAAGCCGGTCGATCCGCACCTGCTCGCGTCCAAAGTCGACGTCTTTGTGGAGCTCTACCGGCAACGGCGGCAGCTCGCGAGCCAGCTCGAACAGATCCAACAGGCTCAACGCATGAGCGACCTGTTCATCGGGGTGCTCGGGCATGATCTCAGAAATCCGCTCAGCAGCATCGTGAGTGGCGCAGCCCTGCTCGAGCTGCGGCCCGGAGACGCCGAGGACACTCGCCGGAAGGCACGCATCATCCTCGGCGCCTCGCGGCGCATGGAGCGCCTGATCCAGCAGCTCCTGGATTTTGCGCTGGCACGCGTCAAAGGCACCATCCCGATCGCCCCGGCGCCGGTCGATCTCGCCAAGATCGCTCGACAGGTCGTCGCGGAGCTAGGTGCGAGCGCCGCGCTACAGGTCGAAATCGAGGTGCGTGGGGACGCGAGTGGCACCTGGGACAGCGACCGCATGATGCAGGTGATTTCGAACCTCGTGGGCAACTCGGTCGAGCACGGAGAGCCAGCGACCGCCATCCGGGTCGCTATCGATGGCTCTGCTGCCGAGCGGGTGTTGCTCGAGGTAGGGAACGCCGGCAGTATTCCGCGCGACACGCTGCCGGTGCTGTTTTCACCGTTCAAACCGCGGGGCCGCCACTCGCGTGGGCTCGGGCTCGGGCTGTACATCGTCGAGCAGATCGTGATAGCGCACGGCGGGCAGGTGAGCGTCGACGCGACGCAGGCGGGCCGGACCTGCTTCAAGGTCCTTCTACCACGGCATTGTGCGGCGTCAGAGCTACCGGGCGCCGTCGCGGAGTGAGCGCCGGTAGCGCACACGCTCTCGGCTGCCCTGGGCCGTGCCAGCCGCGGGGCGTTTACCCGCCGGGCGTTTCGCGGCCGCGCGCTTCGCACCTCTGTGCCCTGCGCCCGGCTTAGGTGAGTCGAGCCAGTCGTCGGCGACGAGCAAGGACGTTTGCGTGTCTGATCCGGAGAACGAGATCCCCACGTTTGCCACTTCCGTAGCCAACAAGACCGCACCTTTCGGCTCGCCGCGCGCCGGCCTTTGCCAGTAGCCCTTACCGGTCAGCGCTCCACTCTCCGCGCGCTGCAGCTCGAGCCGCAGCGCGCGCGGGTCAAAGCTCAGTTTCAGGTTCGCGTCGAGCTCTTTCAAGTCGAGCGCGCTCGCCGCCAAGCCCTCCAGCACCGGCGACCCGAGCAGCACCGGGAGCAGAGAATCCGCTGGCCCGGCGTGGATCAGGCAAGTGGCCGAGAGCGCCGAGTCCGGCTCGACCTGGACCCGCAGATCGGGCACGCGAAAGGTCGCTCGAAACGGCTTCGTCCGCTCCTTGTCGCGGCTCAGCTCGACGCCATCTAGCGCCACGTCGAGGCGGCCCTCGGAATGACGCGAGCCCGGCTCACGGCTGGGCTCGAGCCCCACGTCAACGTGGCCGGCCAGGCGCGCCGAGAGCCCATCGGAAGCGAGCGCGCCGCCCACCAGACGCAGCTGAAGTTGCGCCGACGGGCCCGCGGGGGGCTGCATCGAGAACCGGGCGTGGCCCTCCAGACGACCGTCGAGGTCGATCGGCGTGCCCGTGGCGCGCAACGCGCGGTTCGCCCACCCCAAGCCGGGCACGATGATCTTGGCGACCTCGAGCTCGATGCGCTTCAACGTTGCGGGCGCTACCAGATCGACGGCGTCGAGCTCGAGCTCGAGCCGAGGCGCCTCGAGCACCGGACCTTTGAACTTCGCCGTGTCATCCGCGCGCAAAGCGGGAGAGGTGGTGACCCACTCCAGCGTCCCCGCGGGCAGCACCGCCCAGCTCGAGCTCAGGTCACCCGAGAGGTCCCCGTAAGGCGTGACCAACGTGGGCTCCATCACTCGCAGGGACGCGGCGCTCTGCCCATCCAACCGCCCGCCGGTCACCGATAGGCCCAGATCGAGCTCGGCGTTGCCGTCGAGCCGGAACCTGCCATCGGGTGGCAAGTAGAGCGCCAGGGCCGAAAGCTCGATGCCGCGCGCCTCGCCGTGTACGCTGCCGGAGAACGAACGGAACAGCTCTTTGCCTTCCTTCTCCCGGACATCGGTGTGTTCGCTCTGACAGTCCGCGTTTAATCCGAGGTGCGTGACCAGCGTCGCATCGCCGATCACGACCTGGCCGCGATCGAGCTGCAAGCTCGCTGGTTGGACCTCGAAGTAACGCGCTGGCTGCACCACAAAGCTGCCGCGGGCCACCCCAGCGCCGAGGTATCGATACTCGAGGAACCAGAGCTCACGCAACTCGGCAACCACGTCATCGATCGCGATCTGCCACAGGCCGTACTCCGCGTCGGGGACGGGCGGTGGCTTTATGCCCAATTTCAGCGGCGGATCGGGGAAGCCCGGAATGGGGGGCAAGGCGGCGACCCACGCCTGGCCGACCTCCGTGTGTTCGAGCTTCTGACGGAAGCGAAACGACAGCCCCTCGGCGGACAGGCTATCGGCATGAAAACGCTTGAAGGGCAGCTCGTGCAAGCTCACGCTCACGACGCCAGCCTCGATGCTGACGCCGAACTCGATGTTTAGGTCCTGAACCTGCAGCGTTAAGCCGCGAAAATGGACCCGCCCAGGCCAGACGCTATAGGCGGACGCGTAGTCGAGCTCGATGTCGGGGCCGCGGCTCACGGCATCGCGAAGCAACCGGGTGCGCAAAAGAACGTTAGCAGCCACCAAGTAGCAGACGGCGAACACGCCAATGATCGCCAAAAACAGCCTCGCGAGTCTGTGACCGTCCATTCGAGAAAACAGGGCAGCGATGCGCATCGAGGCTGGTAAAGGCTGAAGTTGTCGGCGTCGCGAGCCGGCCCCCACCCCCTGCGCTGCCCGCCGATCACGGCCGGGCAGCGCAATTGTGGGAGTGCCTGATCGCGAACCGACTCAGTCGAGGTTGTCGAGCGTCTTTTCGACGGCGTCCAGCCTCCGCTCGACGCCCATCTGGATGTCCTGAATTGCCTGTGGCGTGCCAGTATCCAGCCGCTGGAGATCAGCGCGCAGGCTCATGCTCTCGCGGTCGACATCGCTCAACCGCGTACGGGCGTCCGCCGGCAAGTCGTCTTTGTCACCGGGGTCGGCGGAGGCGAGCTTCTGGTGCAATTTGCGCGAACGCGCATCGATCTTGTCTAGGCGCTCAGCGGCGTCCTTTTTGAACTCACCACGACCGTTGCGAGCCGCGGCGATGGCTTCCTTGGTCTCCTCATTGGCGTTCGCCTGAGCACCGGAGGTCTTCTCGATCTCGTTCTCCACCGCCTTTAGCGAGTCCTCACGAGCCTCTCGACGAGCTTCAGCGACTTCCTTCGCCGCTTCTTGGTTCGCCTCGGCGACTTCCTTCTGGCGTTCGTTCGCAGCTTGCTGAGCCGTCTCCGTCGCTTCGCGTTGTGCGTTGAC
>JAYTOL010000170.1:0-15332 GCA_043747815.1 Deltaproteobacteria bacterium | reverse complement strand
CTTGATGTCAGCGCTCGGCCTGCTCGTGCTGTTCGGCGTGGTGAAGAAGAACTCGATCCTGCAGATCGACCACACCAATCGCCTGCGCGCGCTCGGCATGAACCGCCTCGACGCCATCCTCGAGGCCAACCGCGACCGCCTGCGACCGATCTTGATGACCACCCTCGCGTTCGTCGCCGGCATGATACCGCTGGCGCTCTCGCGCGGCATCGGCTCCGGCAACAACCGCAACATCGCCGGTATCGTGATCGGTGGTCAGACGCTCTCGCTCTTGCTCACGCTGCTCGCCGTGCCGGTCGTGTACTCCCTGTTGGACGACGTGCGCGAGTGGCTGGCGCGGCGCAAGCAGCACAGCCAGACCGAAGATCGGGGCGAGCGCGAGCTCGGCGTGCTCCTCGGCGACCTGTCCCACGGCGCGGGGCTCGAGATCTCGGGGCGTGAGGTGGCGCGGCCCGGGCGTGCTTTGACCAAGCCCGCGGAGTGAACGCCGGAGCTTGCGGCTGCTAGGGGGCCGGGGGGTCGCGACGCACGACCCGAAGCGACGCGTGGCACGTCGCCGCAGATTGTCTTCGGCCTGGATGAAGGAGGCATCGACACGGCCGCCGAGGCGCTGGCCGCGCGCGGCGTGCAACTGCTGACGCCCGTGACCGAGGCGCCGGGGGGTTGATCCGTCGAGTTCAAGGACCCCGACGGGCACCCGCTCGCGTTCTTTCAGGAAGAGGCGCTGCCCCGCCGGCGCTAGCGTCACGAGTAGGGCCCGAAGTCGGCTGAGCCTCGGGCCTGAGGGCCGCCACATGGGTGTGGTCGCGCCAGCGACTGAAATATTTCCCGGGCGCGTACGATATCATCCGAGACGCGCGCCGATTGCCTGGCCAATCGTCCCGTCACGTTCGGATCGCAGAGTCTAGGCGTGCGTATCCTGTACGGTGTGGTCGGAGAAGGGATGGGGCACGCGATGCGATCGCGTGTGATCCTCGAGCACTTGTTCACTCGCGGGCACGACGTGGAGATCGTCACGTCGGGGCGGGCGGTCGCGTTTCTCGAGCAACCTGCTTTCGGGAATCGCCGCCCTACCCCAACAAATCGAGGCTTATTTCGAGCTCATTTCTGAGTTCCGAGCCGAGCTGGTGATCAGCGACTTCGAGTCGTGGACCTACTATTATGCCAAGAGCCGGGGCCTGCCCATCCTGAGCATCGACAACATGCAGCTCATCAACCGCTGCGTCATCGATGCGGCAGTGCGCCGGGAGCACCGCGCGGAGTTCGAGGTTGCCCGAGCCTTCGTCAAAGGCAAGCTGCTACGAGTCGTTGCTCGGCACGTTGCAACAGCTTGGGTTCGAGTGTCGCATCTATGGTATGCGCCGCGGGCTGACCCACGAGGTCACGGAAGGCAACCTGCGCTTTTTGCCCTTCGACGAGCGCCGCTTCATCGAGGACCTGGCCTGCGCGCGCGGCGTGATAGCGGGAGGAGGGTTCACGCTGATGGGCGAGGCCGTGTATCTGAAGAAGCCCATGCTCGCCGTGCCTGTGCGTGGCCAGTTCAAGCAGATCCTGAATGCACGCTACCTGACCGAGCTGGGTTATGGCCGCCACGCGACATCGCTAGAAGACCCAGCGACGGTCCGTGGCTTCATCGACGCCATCCCGGAGCACGCCGAAAAGCTCGAGTCTTATCATCAAGACGGCAACCGTGAGCTCTCGACCTTCCTCGACGAAAGGCTAGCCGAATTAGCGCCTGCGGGCTGAGCCGTTTTGAGGATCCGGCGCAAGGCCGGCGGAATGCTCTGTCTGGCGCGGGGTTTGGCGATGCTCCGTTTGGCGCGAGGGCTGTCCTCGGCGGAGTCAATGTCGCTGCCGCGGTTGTCCTGAACGCCCACGTGGGCGTAGCGCCCTTCGGCTTCGGCTTCCGGCGGAGCGCCGCGGCCGCTCGCGTTCTCATTGGCGGCCCTCGGCAGAAGCTCACCGATGTGCTGCGCATCACACTGCGCCGTGCCGACAACCTCGGCTCCCACCGCTACGAGCTCGCCGCCAGCGAGTTGCTGGCCGCTGCCGCAGGCCGCGCAAACGGTGAGCGACACCTGATAACTCGAGCGGCCGTCGTCCCCGGGCCCAGCCAGCACGTGGCGAGCCATGGAAAGCAGCGCACTGTCGTCGTCCCAGGCGCTCGTCCCCGCCGAGCGCCGCTGCTGTTGCATGGCTTCGCTGAACAACGCAAACGTCTCCGGCGCGACCTCGAAGCGCAGCACGCGCGGCCGCGGCAAGTCCCGCGGCGGCGCCGTGGGCTCGTCTCCCGCTCTCCTGCTTAGCCACGAGCTCCTCGAGCTGCCGAACCGTCTGGCCTCGGGCGCCCTCGAGCCAGGCGCGTTCGGTGTCCGCGGTTGCGACCCGAGTGAGCTCGCGCGCGGCGCACCAGCTCAGGGCTCCGGCTTCGAGCGCCTGGGCGAGGTGGGGCAAACCCTCGAGCGCCTCGGCCACGCGCAGCTTTTCCTGGGTCGTGCGAGGTCTGTACCCAAACAGGCGTTCCACATAGCAGCATCGATGGTCCCCATATCTTGCGACGCTATCACGGCGATCTCGATGCCCCGCGGTGGCCCCTGGGAGGCAGCCGCTCGCCGCTTAACGGCAACGAACGCGTCAGCTCGTGCGCGAATCGAGGAAGCTCGAGCGCAGTCGGTCATTGCGTGACCCGCCGCGTGTAGATGTGCAGCTGTTTACGTGCGGCTCTACCGATCACCAGGCTGACAAGGAGGGGCAACGCCGACCAGCCTCGGCCGAGCGGGTGCTGATGTGGCGAGCGCAGTTGCCACGCGCGGCTGATGGCGCATTTCTGGTCCAAATTCTGAGCCCTGGGCGCGGCCATTACATCAGGATGCTCAGCGTACTTCGCGCCACGCGTAGCGAGCGACGATGGAACCGTCGACGGCATCCAACGCGAGCACCCGCCCTCTTGCGCCGTCGACCCCTCGTTCCTCCATGTTCGCTACACCCCACGTGATCAGGTTTAAGCCGTACTGGTATTCGAGGCGAATTTCCCAGGGGATGAGCCCAAGCGCAAACTGTTCGATTTCGGCGATGCAGCGCGCAGCCTGCTTGGAGATGAGGCTGGAATTGCAGTCCGCTCCGCGAGCCAGCTCACACTCGGCCACGATGCTCTCCACGGTCGGCAGCGCCACCTCTCCGGTTATCGGATCAATGCGCTCCCCACCGACGTCAAAGGGCTCGCCCGAAGGGTGTGCCGATATGCAACGCGCACTTGCAGGGAGCTCCTCACCCGCCACGGCTTCACCTGTCACGCCGGCCTCGCCTACCCCGTCGGCTTCAGTTACTCCGTCGGCTTCATCGGTCGCTCGAGTCGGCGACGTCACGGCTTCAGCGGCTTCACTGGCTTCACTGGCTGCTGGCTTGCCATCGGAGTTGCCCGCGATTGCCATCCCCTCTGAGGCCGTAGCCTTGCCGCCGCAGGCGACGGCTCCAAGGGCGAGGAGCACCGCAGACGCTCCAAGGAGCGCCCTCTGACTGACCCGCGTCGCCCATGTCATCTGGCTCTGATTGTAGGCCGAAATGGCCCGCGTGACCACGTACGAGCGTCTTTGCGCTCAGGTGCTTGGCTAGCACCGGGTGGTACCGGGTGATAGAGCCGGCCTATCTCCCCCGACTGCTCTTGTTCGGTGTGACTGCCTCGCTCCGCGGCTCGGCTCGGCGCCGCTTCGCTCGCCTTGACAGTAGAGCTCATCATCTCTAGCGTCCGCGGCCTAACGTTCCGTGCGTTGGGGCTCCGCGGAGCGCCGGCGCGCCTGCAGGCTCGAGGAGGGTTCGACATGGCAATGGCGTACGAAGGTCGGCGGCTGCGCGTGGGCACTCTGGTGATGGCTGCGCTGTGCCCGTCAGCGTTCGCAGGGGTGTTGGCAGGGGCCGCACCGGCGGCGGCCCACCCCGCTAAGCCGGCTGCGATCCAACTCGAGCACCTCGATCGCGGCCTCGTCGCCGCGGCTACTCCGCAGGGCGTGTTCCTGAGCTGGCGGCTGCTCGGCAACGAGGTCACGGGGCACACCGCGACCGGCATGGCTGGAGCGGATTTTCATGTCTACCGCGACGGGCTGCGCATCGCGACCGTCACCGAAAGCACCAACTATCTGGACGCTGCGGGCACGCCCTCCGCTCGGTATCGAGTCGCTGCTGTGGTCGGCGGCGTGGAGCTCCGCCGTAGCGCAGCCGTCACAGCGTGGGCGGGCGCCTATCGCGAGCTGCCGCTGCAAAAGCCGGCTGACGGCGTCACGCCCGTCGGCGAGGTGTACACGTACTCAGCCAACGACATGAGCGTCGGCGACCTGGATGGCGACGGGCGTTACGAGTACATCGTCAAATGGGACCCGTCGAACTCCCACGACGTGTCCATCGTCGGTTACACCGGCCCCGTCTACATCGACGCCTACGAAGCTGACGGGACGCTGCTCTACCGCATCGACCTGGGCGTGAACATCCGCGCCGGCGCCCACTACACCCAGTTCCTCGTCTACGACTTTGACGGGGACGGCCGCGCGGAGCTGATGTTCAAGACCGCCCCGGGGACGAAGGTCATCCGCTACGATGCCAGCGGCAAGGCTTTGTCCGAGCATTTCATCAGCATGCCGGCGGAGGACGTGCAGGCGGGGTTCTCGCACGCTGACGATTACCGGTTGAGCAGCGCCGGTTACTACGAGCACCTGGTGCAGATGTTTCTCGAGTGGCACGCGCACCCGGAGGTCCTCGCCGGGCACTGGCCGGCGACGCTCGAAGCCGCCCTCGGCATCGCCCCGGCGTATGCCTATCCGTTGTCGCGAGCGGACGCGCAGGCACTCGCCGATTACTTCATCGACGTGTACGCGCCAGCCCGTAGCGTCCGGAACCTGCTGCGTAACTTCCAGGGCTTCATCGTCGACGGGCCGGAGTACTTGAGCGTGTTCGAGGGTGCCACCGGCAAGGAGCTGCAGACCGCGCGTTACACGCCAGGCCGCCACGACGACGGGCTGATGTGGGGCGACTATGCGGGGGGGCGCATCGAACCGGGAAATCGCGTCGACCGCTTCCTCGCCACCGTGGCTTATCTCGACGGCCAGCGTCCGTCCGCGGTCTTCGCCCGCGGCTACTACACCCGCACTACCCTGGTCGCCTACGACTGGGATGGGCGGCAGCTCCGCGAGCGTTGGTACGTCGACAGCGGCTTCGTGCCGATGACGAACCCATTCAGCGGCGGCACGAGCCGCGAGGGCCTGAACCCCGAGTTCGCCACCCTCGTCGGCCAGGGCGCGCACTCGCTGAGCACGGCCGACGTCGACGGCGACGGCAAACAAGAGATCGTCTACGGGTCGGCCACCATCGACGACGACGGCAGCCTGCTCTACAGCTCGTTCGACATCCTGCCCCCCGGCAGCGCTAACCCGGGCGCCCGAGTACGGCTCGGCCATGGTGACGCGTTGCACGTCACCGACATCGACCCGAGCCGGCCAGGCCTCGAGATCTACATGGTGCACGAGAGCGGTCGGAACGCGCCCTATGGCCACGCGCTGCGCGACGCCGCCACCGGCGAGGTCCTGTTCGGCTCGTACAGCGGCGTCGACACCGGCCGCGGCATGGTGGGCGACATCCTCCCCGATGAGCCCGGTCTGGAGGCATGGGCCGTCACCGGCATGGGTCTCTGGACGGCCGATGGTGACCCGCTCGGCGGCTTCAACCCCGCCACCATTCCCGGCACGGTTCCCACCACTATTCCCGGCACCATCCCCGGCACCAACATGAGCATCCTCTGGTCCGGCGACATGACCACGCAAATCGTCAACGGTGCGCTGGAGGTGACCCCCAGCATCGACGACTGGCTGCGCGGGCCCCTGCTCATTGCCGACGGCACCCTCACGAACAACGGGACCAAAGGTACCCCCAGCCTGGTCGCCGACATCTTCGGCGACTGGCGCGAGGAGCTACTGGTCCGCACCGTGGACAGCAGCGCGATCCGCATCTACCTCAGCACCGAGCTCACCCCTCACAAGCTGTACACGCTGATGCACGACCCGCAGTACCGCGCCGAGGTCGCCCGCCAGCAGACCACCTACAACCAGCCCTCCTACACGAGCTTCCACCTCGGCTCAGACACCGACTGGTCCCGCGTCCCCGTGCCGCGTTACCGGGCTCCTCGCCGCCGCTGACGCTCTAGAGAGCGACGTCATTTTTGACGTCATCTACAAGGGCGTAGCGGTCGCGCCGACACGCGCGCGGCGCCGCATTCATTGAGAGTGCATTCTCGGCTTGAGCCGCGCGATCGCTGTCGCGTATACGGCAATCCGTGGCGGCGCCCACGTTCAGTGTCAGTGGTGAAGACGCCGAGCCCACTCTGGGGACACGGGCGAGTAGGGAAAAGAGACCTGAAATCTGAAGGCAGGCGCGATGCGCCCGATGATTTCGGGAGGCACGCCGTGCTGTCGCCGTGGCCAGTGATCGAGCGCGGCCTGCATCTGCGATGTGTTCCAAGCCAGGATGGACGGGTTTGCACTGCGCCCGTAAACCTACGGATTCACGTGCGCAGGTCTGGGTGTTCAAAATGGCTGGAATACGGACTCTCCGGAAAGCTCCCTTAACGAGTGTCCGATTCGGCAACTTCATGCGGCCTAACGAGTCATGCGTATCGACTGTCACTTAGCGCTTAGCTGTCGCATGTTGTTTTTTGGAGGACATGGTGAAAAAGCTTGGTCAGTTAACGTTCGCGCTCTCGTTGGTATCGCTCGGTTGCGGGGATGACTCGAGCACGGCGGAGACGTCCGCCGACACGCAAGCGGTCACGGGGAGTGAGCCGCGCCCCTCGCCCATGGAAGCGCTGCTCGAGGCTATCGGCGGTCAAGGCAGTCTCGACGGCATCCGCGGTGTACGCCTCGAGGGCAGCGGCAAGCGCTACCTCTTGAACTCGGGGACGCGCCCGGAGGACGAACCGATCGAGGCCAACAGCTTCGAGCGCAGCGTCTCGATCGATTTCAGCGGCACCTCGCTGCGCGTGGATACAAGCCGCCAAATCGTCTACCTGTTCCCGGGTAGCCAGACTTACTCCGAAACCATCCAGGGCAACTACGGTGTGAGCACGCAGCCCTTGTTCGGCAGGCCGCTCGGCGCACTCGGCTCCGACAGGGTGGCGTCGATTCGCAGTCAGGAACTGCTGCTCACCCCCCACCTGCTCTTGCGCACGCTCCCTCCCGCCGCCTTCGCTGCCGGGCCGGACGTGACGATCGACGGGGCGCCGCAACACACGCTGGTCGCGTCAGTCGGCCCTCGGCCGCTCACGCTGTTCGTCGACGCGAGCAGCGGGTTCATCACCAAGCTGGAGACGGGGACGCTCGGTTATTTGGAGCGCGACATGAGCTTAGAGGTCTTCTTCTCCGACTGGGCACCGGCGGGGGACACGAGCTTTCCGCGCAACGCGCGCGTGCTGGTGGGCGGCCGCGAGGTGTTCAGCCAGCAGCTCAGCGACGTCAGCGTCAACCCCGCGTTCGAGGCTGGCATGTTTGAGCTCCCCGAGGGCGTGACGCCGCTGTACGATGAGGCGCTCTACGCTCGGGGTCAGCTCAGCCAACAATGGTTCGCCATGTTCGATAGCGTCGGCACTCCAAGCTCGGGCGTGGACGTACTTGTCACGCGCGTCGACGTCGCGCCAAACGTGGCGAAGCTCGTCGGGACGACGCACCACAGCTTCGTCGTTCGGCAGGAAGCCGGTCTGATCCTGGCTGATGCGGCGTTGTATGAAGAGCGCGGCGGCGCGCTGCTCGATTACCTGGAAGCCGAGTACCCGGGCGTGCCGGTCACGCACGTCGTCGCTTCGCATTTTCACGAAGACCACGCCGCCGGCATCCGCGAGGTGCTCGGTCGCACCCAGGCCAAACTGGTCGTCCAGGAGAGCGTCGCCGAGTTCTGGCGCAAGTTGCTCACCGCCCCGTCGACGCTGCGGCCCGACGCGCTCGCCGAATCACCGCGCAACGTGGACGTGATCACGGTGCCGGACGCCGGCGAGATAACACTCGAGGACGCGAGCAATCCCGTCACGATCTACCACCTGAACACGCTTCACGCAGCCGACATGCTGCTCACTCGCGACGTCGCGTCGAACAGCGTGTTCGTGGTCGACATTTACAACCCCGGCAACGTCGCCCAACCCGACTCCGCCGCCCTCGATGAGGCGATCACGAGCCACCAAATCCCGACCGCGGATCTGAAGCTCGTCGGAGCCCACAGCGCCGGCATCGATGACTATGCCGCGCTGAAGGCGTCGCTGATGCCGCAATAGCGTCGCTCGGGCACATCCCAGGAAGGGCGGACTCGCCGCTCATTGAGCACGCCGGCGCTGCCATTGGTGGCTCTGGCATCAGGAAGCGTAGCGGCACGTCGAAGCGCCGCTAGCTGCTCCCAAGCCTCGCGTCTGCGCGCGGGCTCGCTGGCCGCCGCCCACCGCGTGTTTCTGATTGCGCCGCTGGTGGAGGCGGTGCGCGCCGCGAAGAGCAATGAAAAGGGAACTTTCATGTACAGATATCAAGTGACCGTTGCGTCCGCGGCGCTCGCCGCGGGTCTCCAGCTCCTGAGCAGCAGCGCGCTCGCTCACATCGAGTTGCAGTCGCCGATGAACCGTTACTCGGACATCAAGGTCGGCGACAACAAGGCTTGCCCGTGCGGCTCGGGCACGACCAACCGCGCCTGCCTCAAACCCGAGGAGTTCTCCGATCCGGATCGAGCCGAGGACCGCGCCACCACCTTCGCGCCCGGAGACACCATCACCCTGCGCTTTGATGAGTACGTCGGCCACGCAGGCCGCTTTCGCATTGCCTTCGATCCCGACGGGGCAAGCCTCGACGCTTTCAACGAGAACATCTTGCTCGACGAGCCGGATCCCGCGGGCAACGTGGGCAATATTGGCCAAAAGGGGCTGTGGGAGTTCCAGGTCACGCTGCCCAACATGACGTGTGACAACTGCACGCTGCAGCTCATCCAGGTGATGGACGGCAACACAGTCGATCCGGTGCTTACCCCAGTGGATGGCGAGACGTACTTCCAGTGCGCGGACATCGTGCTCGCGAACGGCACGCCCCCGGGCGGTATCGTCCCGCCCGCCCCCACCGATCACCCGGGTAACAAGGGTCAGCAGGATCTGGAGCGCGCGGCCCTGGCCGCGCCGGCGGGCGTCACGCCGGTCGTGCCGGCAGTGATGGACGCGGCCTCGGAGGACGACACTGGAGGCTGCTCCCTCGCTCGCGGGGGTGCATCCGGTCCCACCTGGCCCGGCGTTGCCCTGTTCTCGACGCTGCTGGTGGGCGCCGGGCTCCGCTCGCGAAGAGGTACGCGGCGCTAGCTAAGTCTACTACGACTTCGAGCACGCCGGACACGACAGCCCGTGGGCGTGAAGTCGACCAGGGGCTGTCTGGCACTGACATCGATCTGATCAACGGCGGTGAGCGGATGCGCGAAAGCGACGGGCGCCTACGCCGCCAGTCGCTGGGCGCTGCAGCTCGGGCAGGTCGATCCGGGCCACTTCGGCAACGACGATTGGAAGGCGGGCGTGTTGGCTGAAAAGGGCATGCCGAGCCTCGCCGCGTTCAGCGCCGTCAAAGGCACGACCATCATGGCTTGGGTCCCGCTTGGTGGGGAGCGCGACGTGGACGTCCTATCTGTATCCAAGCTGTATCATGGCGCGCGCTCTCCGACGGACGCGGTGCCCGTGGCAGGTGCGTAGGAGAACTCCAGTAGAGCACCGGGATTGTCGAGCTCTCCCGTGAAGCCCTGAGTCGGGCCGCTGGTCTGCCCGGTGGAGTCGGTGACGACGTAGAAGTCGCGACCGTTGGGAGCCTGGGCGATATCGCGATAGCGATTGATGGTGCGAAACAACTCCTGCGACTCTGCTTCTACACTCTGACCGTCCGGCAACAATTTGAAACGCAGCACGGCTCCGCGCTTGAGGCTCACGACCAAGAGGGAGTCGGCCCAACCCGGGATGCCGCTCGGCTGCTGGGTGTACACATCGAGCGATGAGGGTGCGACCGTCGGCCAACAGATATATTCGCTCCCCGCGCATGCCGGATCGTGGAAATTGTAATCGTTGGCCACTGTGTAAAGAGTCTTGATCGGCGACACGAACGGGCCTGGCCAGGACGACTCCGTCGCCGACGGTACCGATGGCGGGATCACATAATCATCAAAGGTAAGGGTCTCACAGTCCGGGGCCAGCGACCAGTTCGCGTAGACATAGGCCTGATCATCCTGATAGCCGGCGACGTGAGGCCAGCCATAGTTCTGACCGCCTCGGATGATGTTGAGCTCATCGTCGCTCTTTGGACCGTGCTCGCTCGCGTACAAGGTACCGCTCGCCCCAAACGAGATGCCCTGAGCGTTGCGGTGACCGTATGAAAAGACGTGGCTGCGCACATCAGCGAGCACTGGGTTGTCAGTCGGGATCGATCCATCGAGTCCGATGCGCAAAACCTTACCTCGATATAAGGACCAATCGCGAGCTTCCACCTGCTCGGCGGTCGGTAGATCCTGAGCCCGATTTGGGTGGCACTTATTGAGAAACTGATTCGCTCCCTGGTCCCCGATTGTATAGTACAGCTTGTCGTCGGGACCGAATGCGAGCCGACCCGAGTTGTGGTCGCTGCTGGCAGGCAACCCCGAGAGCAGCGTGACTGGCCTGCCCAGCCGCTGCGTGACGACGTCGTACTCGTAACGGCGCAGCGCAACCCTGGCATCGATGATTGGCTCGTTGCCAGCGGCCGCGTCACCGGGACCGAGCGCCGTTCCCGTGCCTGCGTCGCCGAGATCGGCGGAGCTCTCGGTGCCAGCGCCTGCATCCGTGAAGCCAGCGGAGACATCGTTGCCAGCAGCCGCATCATAGGTGAAGGCGACGTACACATAGTCCTCACCGGTGCCGGTGAGCAGTCGAGGGTGCAACGCCATGCCGAGCACCCCATCCTGCCCTCCGCCCTGGTAGACCTCTGGCAACTCGAGCGCCGTCACCCGCGCACCATCGGAGGGACGCACCCGCGCCACGGCCTTACCCGTCCGCTCGGTGATCCAGAGGTAGTCGTCCGGACCCCACGTCACCTCCCAGGGGTTTGCGAGCCCGACGCTAACCACCCGCAGCAAGAAATCCCCAAAACGCGGCGGATCTGCGACCGGTGCGGGCACCGTCGACGGTGCAGGCACCGCCGGCAGTACCACCGGAACGCCCGCTGTTCCAGCAGCGGGCCCCGCAGGTACCCCTGGAGCGTTCACGGTGGCGCCAGCTGGAGGCGGCGGCTCGTCAGTATCATCGCTGGTGCAACCCCCAGCAGTGAGTGCAATGACCGAAGTGACGACGAGCAGATGTTTCATTTTTATCTTTCACCCCCTGTTCACCGCACGCGCCGCGGTGAATCGAAGTTGGTTGACCCATTGAGGTCCGAGTGAGGCCACGCCTGCTGACGCGTCCACGGCGCGGGCCATGCTTGGACAGCATTCCTGCGACGAATCGCAGGCGTTTAAACCACGTTTGCGCCGTGCAGCTTAGGACACTCTTGGCGTCGATTCGGCCAACCTTGCGGCCCGCCACGACACTCGTCGTCCGCGCCGATCAATAGACACATCTTCGCGTTGTCCTCAGTGGCAGCTGTGTTGCCCGAAAGGCTACCTGTAACTGCGTCGATGCCGATCCCTGGCCCGGCGCGCTGCCCCGCTTCATTCGTCGTGGCGGTACAGGAAGCTAGCTTACGAGTGCGTTGACTACGGCGTACCGTCGCTGCCGGTATCGTTCACGGGTCGCTCGATCTGGAGATGGCTTTTGCCATCGCTGTGTCCAATCCTGTTTTGCACCGTGGCTTGTAGTGACGACGGCAGCGCGCTGCCGAGCACCGCTGACACGGACATCGCATCGACGCGCGGCGGCGGACACACCAGCCGGGGCTCCATCGGCTCAGTCACGCCTGAGTCCGGTGGCTGCTCCGGTGGCTGACGCCCAGCGTTGATCTCAAGCCCACGCGCGCGTTGGGGCCGGGCGCTGCGCGTTTCAAATGGCACGCTCTAACGCTATCCGGAGCCGGGCGCAGACGTCGTGCCGTGGCGGGTCGCGACAGGTGCCCGAATCGGCAATCGCAGTGGCCGATTCAAACGCCTCACCACCCTTATCATGTGGGCACCTGGGGCTCTACTTTCATCCGTGGCACACGCAAGGGCTGCCCCTCCGCTCGATGGTCTGCATGTTCACTGAGAAGCCAACTTTCGAGCCTGGTATACCCGACGCGCTCATCGACGATGAGCGGCTGCCGCCTGGGACGGAATTCGGCAGCTATCGGATCGGAGACGCGATCGGCGCCGGAGCCATGGGGACGGTGTACCGCGCCGAGCACAGCGTGCTCGGCAAGCAGGTCGCGCTGAAGCTCATGGCTCCGGCGCTTCGCACGGAAGCGGAGTCCCGACAGCGGTTTCTGCTGGAAGCAAAGACGACCGCGGCGATCAAGCACCGACACGTAATAGAGATCTTCGATTTCGGCGAGTGCCAAGGCAATCCGTATATCGTCATGGAGCTGCTCCATGGCCAAGATCTGGATCGCTACCTCCAAGCCCTGACGCGGCTGTCGTCTGAGGAGGCCGCCAGCCTGCTGCTGCCGATCGCAGCCGCGCTCGCCTCGGCGCACGACGCCGGCGTCATCCACCGCGATCTGAAACCAAGCAACATTTTTCTGCATCACGACCCCGACGGGTCACTCGTGCCAAAGCTCCTAGATTTCGGCATATCGAAGCATACGCTCGAGCCTTCGCGCGGCGGTTTTGATGACACGTCTAATCAGCTGGTCGGGTCACCTCACTACTTGCCTCCGGAGGCTGTCAACGGCTGCCGCGACCTGACACCTTGGTCGGATCAATACTCATTCGGTGTGGTGCTCTACGAATGCGTCACCGGTCGAGCTCCGATAGAGCGCGAGACGCTGTACGCGTTGTTGGCTGCCATCGCGCACGGAGAATTCGCCCCGCCGAGTCATTGTCTGCCGGATGTTCCGGGCCCAATGGAAAACGCCATTCTGCGCTGCATGCAGCAGAATCCTACGGCCCGCTTTGCCGACATGCGAGAGCTCGGACGGGCGCTGCTCCAGCTCGCCGACGGCCGCGCTCGACTACTCTGGCAAAACGCATTCAACGCCCAGCCCCAGAGCGCAGTCACGGCGCTGGTGCTAAAAGGGCGCGCTTCGAGCGGCTCAGCAACCCTGCCGCCGCGCCCGGCCCCGCTCTCCTCGCGTAGGCGGCTGCTGTCACTTGTTGCAGCTGCAGCCTGCGTCCTCGGCGTGGCCGGCGTGGCACTGCTCGCCAGCGCGCCTCCAGAGCCAGAGGTCGACCACTCACTCCGTGCTGCGCGTGGAGCCTCGGCGCCCTCGACGCTGGCTGCTGAGCGGCCCCCCACGCCAAAGCTTGCCGTGCCCTTCGCCGTGCGCGGTGAGGACTTTTCCGGGCCCGACCGCGGCGTGAGGTCTTTGGACCAGGCGCCGAATGCCGCGGAGGAGACGCACCCCGAGCCCCCTTCGCAGCCGACGCGGCGTGCAAAGCGCCGAGCCAGATCGCCGCAGCGGCCGCCGACGACAGCGGTGGCGGCTCATGACCTACAACCAGCTGCCCCAAGTGGCGCCGCTGTCGGCGACCCATCCTTTCCCCATTCCGTCAACCGCGAGCTCGGCGCTCCCACGCCGGAGCAGCGAGGTCCGCTGTCGTCACCCGGCACCCGAGAACTCGGGGCGTCGAATGCCAATGAATCACCGATATTGGATTGATCGGAACAGCTGATGATTGGACGCGCCGATGGCACGGGCGGGCAACTGTCGGTGCTCTGGAACGACGGCGCGGGTAACTTCGACGTCGAGGCTCAGACCCAGCTCGGCCTGGGGGAGTCCGTCCAGGCCTTTGCGGTGCTGCCGGCGACCCCCGCGCGCAGCATCAGCGTCGCCTACGCCACGCCGCTCGGTTGGGCTTGGTGAGCGCCACGGGCGCGCCGCGTCAGCTCGACGCTCGCCAGGAGCTGCTGCCCCTCGACGGCTGCACCGGCATGACGGCAGCGGACCTGGACGGAGACGGCGCCGCGGACCTGGTGCTGGCGAGGCGAGGCAACCTGAACGTGCTGAAAGCCACCTTGGAATCTCTATGAAGCGAGCTCTGTGGTCTGGCCTTGCGCTGCTCGTGTCGTGGTCGCTCACGGGTGGCGTAGCGCTCAGCGTCCTGGCCCTGCAATCCGAAGACGCGGCGCAGGCCTTCCTCGAAAAAAGCCAGACCGGTAACGTCAGCAACGCCGAGCTCGTCCGCTACGACGCGGATGTCACCCGCCGCAACCGCTATCGCATGATGGCCGGTGGCGGCTTTGGTGCCTCGCTCGGGTTGGTGGTCACCAGCCTGTTCCTCCACGAGCTCGACCAGCCGCGCCCCGAAGACTCGAGTCGAGCTGGCTTCGACATCTCCGCGCTGCTCGGCGAGGGCCAGCTCGGCGCCAGCGTGCAGGGGACATTTTGAACACGGCACGCGCGCTCGAAGGAGCCTTGATGAAAACGATCTGGCGCTGCACCCCGCTGACCCTGGTCTTTTGGTCGACCCTGGCCCCGGGTCAGGCGCCGCCGCAGCCACCCACGCCACCGGCTCCATCGGTGCCGCCCGCACCTCCTGCCCCGCCGCCGGGCGTCAGCCCCCCGCCGGATGCGGCGCGTTCCGTGCGCCCAGCTGCAGAAGCTCCTGCTCCCCCCCTCGACCAAGGTCCTGACACCGTACCCCCGCTGGAGGAGGCGCTGACCCCTCCGCCGACCCCGCCGGTCGTCAGCGTCGTCAGCGTCACCCGCCGGCCCCTGCCCCCGGTTCGCGCCGAGCGGCGCTTGGCGTTGCTCGGCGAGCTCGGCTGGAACAGCCTCGCGGGCTTCGGCCTGAATGTCTCGTACCACGCCCACCCGCAGCTGAGCTTTGACCTCGGCGTGGGCCTGGCGTTGGTGGGTGGCAAGCTCGGCCTGCGCGCTCGCTACAACCTGCTCGACAACCCCGTCACCCCTTTCGTCGGGGTCGGGTTGCTCGGCGCGACTGGCTTTGAGGCGCCCACGCGCGACATCGCCGCCGACGATGAGAACCGCGAGCTCAACATCAAGCTCGAGCCCTCCGCGTTCTTACAGACCGTCGCTGGCCTGGACTGGACGAGCCGCAGCGGCTTCACCCTGGTGAGCGCGGTCGGCTACGCTCGCCTGCTCACGCACGACAACGTCGTCATCATCACCGGTGAGCCGACGGAAGAGGAGAAGCGCGGCTTCGCCATCGCCTTCCGCAGCAGCATCGTCATCTCG
>JAYTOL010000169.1:0-21930 GCA_043747815.1 Deltaproteobacteria bacterium | reverse complement strand
TGACGACGACGAAGCGTGAAAGACGAGCATCTCCAGCTCGCAGTGGTGGGCTGCGTCGTGCGATCCTCGGCTACCGCGTCTGCGCGGTTTCGTTCAACTAGGCCGTTGCAGCTGACGAAGCCCTCGGTCGCTGCGCTCCCTCGGGACTTCGCAGCAGAACGCCGGTCGAATGCCAGCCGTTAACGGGACCCATTATCCTCATGGAAAGCGACAAACCCGCCATTCGAATGGCCGTCCATCGGGGTAGGCTCAAGTCGGCATGCGCTGCCAGAAGACGTAGGAGGTCGTCTTCAAGCTTGAGCCCCGGCAGGGATTGATGGTCTACTGCGCTTACCCCGGGTGCCAAGTTGGCCTTTGCCGTCCGGACGTCGTGCTAGTGCCACTCCGGGTTTGCTCGGCGATGCTTCCTAAAATTGTCGAGCGGTCTGACCCCCATTGCAAGCCATGAACAGGGATCCGCTCGACGAGCTGCACATCTGTTCGACGTGTGCCGTCGCGCTTGAGCTCAAGGCCTTGGCTGAGCCAGCAAGTCCTTCACCAAAGTGCGTGCTTTGTGATCGAGTCGCTGGGGAAGCGATTGATCTCAATCGGCGACGGGTGCAGGAGGTATTTCGCGCCCTTCTGCGCTATCACTTTAGCGAGTGGGCATACAACGGCCATCTCGACGGTGATGAGATCTCCCGGGTGCTGTCCCGTCCCAATCCTATCATTGATCACACCAATGAACTGGGTGTCGAAGATGTTTGCCTCCTGGCTCAAATTGCAGCGGACAATCGCTTGCAGCTGAATTTCAGTCGTTGTGCGGACGGAGAGGTCGATGTCGACGACGTCGAGCATCGCATGACACAGGGGATGCGTCCCACGGAGGTCAGCGCGCGGCGAGGTTGCCCTGGCACCAGGGCTTGCGAGTTCGCACCTGTGCGCTACCAAGCGGCACGGTCAGGGCGATTGGTCATTGCCCTGTTCCGTGGTAAGCTCGTCGTTCTATGGCTTCGCGCGGCAGGGTCTATCTGGAGACCACAGTGGTCAGCTATCTGGCGGCACGGCCAAGCAGGGATGTTCGCGTAGCCGCTCACCAAGAGGTGACGTCTGACTGGTGGGCGACTCGGCGAGAGGATTTCGAGCTGTTCGTATCGCAACTAGTGATCGCGGAAGCTTCCGCGGGTGACACCGAGGCTGCATCTCGTCGGCTCGCGTACCTCAAAGACATCAGTCTTCTGGAGCTGACCGAGGCGAGCCTGTCCCTAGCCGAGAAGGTCCTAGCGGACGGCGCAGTGCCTGCCGGCTCGGAGGAAGACGCTCTGCACATCGCGCTCGCTGCCGTTCACGGCATGACCTATCTCTTGACTTGGAACTGCAAACATATCGCGAATGCCGCGATGCGGAGTCGCATCATGGCCTCGTGCGTAGAGGCTGGCTATGAGGCACCGGTGATTTGCACGCCAGAAGAGCTGCTCGGGGAGTGACGCCAATGTGGAATGATGAAATCGTCGAAGAGGTAAGGAAGGCGCGTCGGGAACACGCCGCGGCTCACGGGCACGACCTGCGGAGGATCTTCCGAGACCTGAAGAAGAAGCAGGATGAGTCCGGTCGAGATGTCGTGACGCTCGATCCAGTTCAGCCACGCAATGCAAGGCGCGCTTCCGGTTCGACGTCGAAGCCGTAGAGAGCGGAGGACGCCGTCCAACTCGGTCGTTGCTGCTGAGTCGAGTAGGGGCCAGGGGCCCCTCTCACAGAACCGGACTTGTGGGCCTCACATCCGGCTCTTCGGGACGCTGCCGTTCCTGACGGCCTTGGCGGCGGGCGTGCGCTCGTAGGCGGTGTTTCCGCCGTCTGGGGCGGGCAGGTAGTGCAGCACGTCTGCTTTTGCAGTGCCGAAGCACTATCGCCCTCAGACGCCGTCTGATGTGCGCATCCAAGCTCTGCATCGTGCGCTCTTCGGCATCGGTGCAGAGGAAGAAGAAGCCGACCCAGCCGAGCAAGTACCCGGTTGAGACCGTCGATGCTCTTGGCTTTGTTCACCTTCAGCCGCAAGCGGCGTTCGAATTTCAGCCGTTATGGGGACACAGCACAACTGAGACCGAGACGACGGCGGTCGTTCACCGTACGATGTGCTGCTCTGCGGGATAGCGGTCCCCTTGCAACTTGCAACTGAAGTTTTGAGGCTGCGAGATCGAGCTCGGCCAACTCTTGCGCGGAAAACGGCAGGTCAACCGAACCCAGGTTCTCCTGCAGTCGCTCGAGCTTGGTCGTCCCCGGAATGGGAACGATCCAGGGCTTCTGCGCCAGCAGCCAAGCCAGTGCGACTTGTGCCGGCGTTGCGGCTTTGCGCCGGCCGAATGTTTCGAGCAGATCCACCAAGACACGGTTTGCCTGCAGGGCCTCGGGTGTGAAGCGGGGCAGGCTGGCCCGGTTGTCATTGTCGCCAAACTTGGTGTTTTCGTTCAAGCTGCCGGAAAGGTAACCCCTGCCCAGCGGACTGTATGGGACAAAGCCTATACCGAGCTCCTCGAGCACGGGCAGGACTTCGGCCTTCGGCTGCATCCACATCACTGAATACTCGCCTTGCACGGCGGTTACCGGTTGTACGGCGTGCGCGCGCCGGATGGTGGTCGCGTTCACTTCGCTGAGGCCGAAGTGCTTCACCTTGCCTTCCCGAATCAAGTCCCCAACGGCCCCGGCTACGTCTTCGATGGGCACGCTCGGGTCGGGGCGATGCTGATAGAACAGATCGATGCTATCCATCTCGAGGCGTCTGAGCGATGCCTCGGCCACCTGGCGAATGTGGGCGGGGCGGCTGTTCAGCGCGCCGAGTTGAATCTTCCCGTCCACGATCTCGAATCCGAACTTGGTCGCAACGATGACCTCGTTCCGCACTGGAGCCAGCGCTTCGCCCACGAGCTCTTCGTTGACGAACGGACCATAGACTTCGGCGGTGTCGAAGAAGGTGACACCGAGCTCCACGGCCTTGCGGATGAGAGCAATCATTGCCGTTCGGTCGGGAACGGGGCCGCGGTGCTAGCTCATGCCATGCAGCCTAGGCCGAGCGCCGATACTTCGAGCGAACCGAGCCTTCGACGAGGTAGAGCGCGGCGGGCAGACTCGGGGGTGGCGCGGGTCGCCTCGGACGGGTCGCGGTCTTGGTTCATGGGGTTGGCTCCTCTCGTTCACGAACCTACGGTATCCAGGAAGCCAACACCAGCAGTCCAGGCGCCAATGGGGTGTCGAGCCAGACTTTGCAAGCGTCGGAAGAGCAGCGGGCCAATCAAGTTGAACCTCGTCGTGGCGATGCTGGAACCTCGCTGGGGTCTGATTACGGCTCCGCTGCGTCGATCTACGCGCTGGCCTGCATTGCTCGCGACCCAACCGCCCTCCAACCTGAGCATGTGGGCGTGACGTCGTCCGCGTCCTGACCCTGCGAGGTGACGCATTCGCGGCTGGCGCTATCGTCACGATCGACAAGTTGGCGCAGGCCCTTGCACGCCGCTAGTCCGCGTGTTACACACTTTACCATATGGTTAAGTGTGAGCAGGCCGCGCTGGATGCCTCGTTCGCCGCGCTTTCGGATGCCACCCGACGCGGCGTTCTGGAGCAGCTCGGGAGCTCGGACGCTTCGATCACGGACCTTGCCGAGAAGTTCCAGATGACCCTGGCGGGCATGATGAAGCACGTCGGGGTCTTGGAGCAGGCGGGGCTGGTCGCCACGGAGAAGGTGGGGCGCGTGCGGACCTGCAGGCTCGGCACGCGCCGATTGGAGGAAGAGGCGGCGTGGCTCGAGAGGCACCGCCAGCTCTGGGGCTCGCGCTTCGACGAGTTGGATAAGGTTGTCCGGGAACTCAAACGGAAGGAGAAAGTGAATGGACGCAAGAAGTGAGAGTGGGGCCACCCCCACGAAGCAGCGTACGACGGTGGAAAGGAAGTCCGAGCGTGAGCTGGTCGTCACGCGCACCGTCAACGGCCCGGCGCGCACCGTGTTCGAGGCCTGGACCAAGCCCGAGCTATTCAGCCAGTGGTGGGTGCCCAAGTCGTGTGGCTTGACCCTGGTTTCCTGCGAGGTGGATGCTCGTGTCGGGGGCCAGTACCGCCTCGTCTTCCGCCACGGTGACTCGGAGCCCATGGCGGCCTTCGGTCGGTACCTCGAGGTGGCGCCGCACTCGCGCCTCGCCTGGACCAATGACGAAGCTGGAGACAGTGGCCCCGTCACCACGCTGACGCTCGCAGAAAAGGGCGGCAAGACCCTGCTGGTCCTGCACGATCTCTATCCCTCGAAGGAAGCGCTCGACGCTGCCATGGCCTCCGGCGAGAAGAGTGGGATGGGCGAGACGTTCGAGCAACTCGACGAGTTCCTCGTCGCGCGGGGCGCGAGCTTGGGACAGGGATAAAGTTAGCGCCGCTTGCCCCTGCCGGCCTGGCTCACACGTAGGCCGGCGCCACCGAGCGGTGGCGTAAGGCTGCTTTTGGTCCGAGATCGGCGGCGGTTCTCGTCAAGCAATGGCTGACGTGGCCCTCGCCGAATCGGAGATCGACTCAGAGTGCGCAGAACGCGGGAAAGCCCTCGGGAAGGCCCGTGGCGTAGGGCGACGGCTCGGTCCCGTACGGGTGATCGAAGAAGAACTGAACCACGCTGGCGACGGCGTTGGTCGGGATGCGGTGGCCCCCGCCGTGATCGCAGATGAAGGCGAAATGACCTGCGGCCTGGAGGGCGTCACGATACTGTTCGCTTTGCGCCTGGAAGGACAGGCCCACGACGTCGTTGGGGCCGCCGTGGAGGATCATCGCGGCGAAGTGATTGTTGGGGTCGGACGGCGTCCCTCGTCCGCCGCCCGAATACGTCGCCACGCTGGCGAGATAGTTCGCTCGCGCGAAGCTCGAGCTGGCGGCAAACAACCCTCCGGCACTGAAGCCGAGCGAGTGAATGCGAGCGGCATCGATGCCCACCTGCTGCTGTGCGCAAGCGACGACCGCATCCATCAAGAGCAAGTCCGCGTCGCCACCGCCAATCCACGGAAAGGCCCCGCCGTTGATATGGACGGGCGCCACGACGACGCCCCCGGCGTCCCGGATGCGCTGAACACCAGGTGTACCGAGGCCTTGGAGCGCTTGAGAGGGGCGCCCGCCGGTCCCATACCAGTAGAACACCAGTGGCCCGTCCAAACGTTGCGCTGCTACGGGGTCGAGGAAGAGCTGCACGCTGCGCTCGACGCCGCCGACCGAGAACGTGACGAGGCCTTCCGCGAACGCGGGACAGGCTCCGTTGACGGTCGGTAAAGCGGGTCCCGCCGTCGGGGCCTGCGGGGGCTGGCCGTCGTCGATCTGGCCGTCGTCGATCTGGCCGTCGTCGGTCTGGCCGTCGTCGATCTGGCCGTCGTCGATCTGGCCGTCGTCGGTCTGGCCGTTGTCGGTCTGGCTGTCGTCGGTCTGGCCGTTGTCGGTCTGGCTGTCGTCGGTCCCAGCCCCGTTCGCCGCGTCGCCCCCAGGATCGCCAACGTCGAGCTCGCGCACGATGTTCGACTGCACTTCTCGGTTGTCACTCTCGCCGGATGGCGTGGTCGTATTGCCAGCGGCGGGTTGCTCCGTTTCACTCCTGCTGCCCTGGGGGACGGCGTTACCGGCGCCCGGAACGCTTTCGGCACTCGGCGCTTCAGGGCCCCCTCTTGCATCCAACGATCCATCCGCGCAATGCAAGGCGCCGAGCGCCGTGACCGAGGTTGCGATTCGAATGCAATGGCTTAGATGAGTCCGCCATTTGACGGAGGGTCGATGCAGCATTCGTGAAGGCTAGCACTCCTGTCGCAGCATCGATGACGCGTGCACGCTCTCCCAACAAATTCTTCAGCGTTGATCCATTGAGGAACGGTCGGCGCCTATAGCGCGCGCGGCCCAATAGAAATGTCGGTTCGCGCTGTTGGTTTTCGCCGCGCATGTAGGTCGGCGTGCTCAATGATCCTGGACGGCGTGCGCTCGCCGGCGCGCGGAGCCAAGCGCGGAGCCGAGCACGCTGCCAAGCGCGGAGCCTCACCGAGTCGAGCGCGCGATGCAGCGACATGTCGGGATAAAACATCGCGGATGACAGCAGCCGGGAGCAGGATGAGATCCTGGTTTATTCCCTGCCGGACCCGTGGAAGCGGAGGTTGTTCGTGGCGCTGTGTCGGCGCTACGGGGTAACGCCCTACCGCGAGCCAGGCCGGCGCTACAGCACCGTGCTGGTGCGAGCGCCAAAGACGTTTCAGGCTCGGACGTTGTGGCCCGGGTTTCTCGCGCTGTCAGAAGAGCTGGATGCGCATCTGCAAGAGCTCACCGATCGCGTCATCCGCGAAGCGATCAATGAAGACGTGAGCGAGGCTGCAGAAGTCGGGCCGCGAGGCATTCTGCCAGAGTAGAGCCCCACGAAGTGTTACGACGCTGGAGAGGCCACCCCTCCGGGAGGCTCGGTCTCCTCGCCATTTCGATCGGTGCGGGCGTTTTCGAACACGCGCTGACGCTCCTCGGATAGGTTCGCGCCATGGACAGAAGGTGGTTCCTGTTCGCTTGCGCGTCGTTCGCCGCGGGCTGCAAAACGAGTCAGCGTGCGCAAGTTTCGGCCGCTCCCGCGGACGGGCGCCGCGTCGCGATCACGATGGACGATCCGAACACAGGGGACGCGCCACGTTACAGCGTCGAAGATCGTAATCGGCTGATCCTGGATCAGCTCGCCGCGCGGCACGTTCAAGTGATGCTCTTCGTGTGCGGCAAGCGCATCGACTCACCGCGAGGCGCCGCTGTGCTCCGCGCGTGGAGCGGTGCCGGCCACCTCTTGGCGAACCACTCGTACTCGCACCGCAACTACAACGACCCCGCCAACACCAGTGAGGCGCTGGCGTCCGACATCGCCCAGGTCGAAGCGCTGATCGCACACCACCCCGGCTTCCGGCGGCGCTTCCGCTTCCCCTACTTGAAGGAAGGCGAGACGCTTCAGAAGCGCGACTTGCTTCGGGACGTGCTGCGCGCGCGTGGCTACGCGAACGGGCACGTCACGATCGACGCGTCAGATTGGGCCTACGACAAGCGGCTGGTCGCGCGGCTCGAGGCCGATCCGGGCGCTGACCTTGCGCCGTTCCGCGCGGCCTACTTGGCGCACATGCTCGATCGCGCCAGGTACTACGATCGATTGGCCACTACGGTCACCGGGCATCCTATCGCGCATACGCTGTTGGTGCACCACAACCTGCTCAACGCGCTCTTCCTCGGTGACCTGGTCGACGCGCTGGAGCGTGACGGCTTTCGTGTCATCTCGCCGGAGGAAGCGTACGCAGATCCCGTGTTCGCCGCCCAACCGGCGGCGATTCCCGCCGGGGAGAGTTTGGTTTGGTCGCTCGCCCACGGCGATGCGCGGCTGCGTGCAGGCCTGCGTTACCCAGCAGAGGACGAGGCGTACGAGGCCGATGCGCTGAGCCGACTCTGATCCCTTCGGCAATCCACTGGAGAATGGCGCGCATGCAGCACAGGGTGTGGGTTGGAACACTGGTCGCGGTCGCGCTCGTTGGCGGCGGCGTCTTGTGGCGTGTCGTCGCGAGTGACGCCACGCCGGCCATTGCGGCAGCGGGTGGCGCCTCCGAGGCATCGCCGGCGGGGAGCACGCGCGGGGGCGTCCCGTCTCCTGCAGCTGGCCCCACCGAGCGCGCACCAGAGGCCGCATCCAGGCCCGCAGCGGCGCGTCAGCAACCTGGGGGCCAACGGCGTGCCTTCGACCGGCTCCGCGCCGATGGCATTCGCCAGCGTGCAGCAGGGCGCAGCACCACGCTGCACGCTGAGGCCCCTGCAGGCACGGCGTCAGCCCCAGCGAACGCGGCCAGCGCCCCCACGCCGCCGCCGATGACACCGGAGGAAGAGGAGCGCCGACGCCTGTATATTCGAGACGCCGTCCGCGAGCAGTACTTCCCCATCGCACGCTCCTGCTATGATGAGCTGCTCGTTCGCCAGCCGAAGGCCTCAGGCAAAGTGGTGATGTCCTTTGCAGTCGTGGGCGATGGCGAGGACGGCGTGGTAGACCGGGTGGAGCTCGGCGAGGACACGACGATGGACGACCCCGAGTTTGCCTTGTGCGTGCGCGAGTCGATGTACTCGACCATCTTCGAGCCTCCCCCAGCCGGGACAGAAGAGACCACTGTCGTTTACCCGATCGTGTTCGCGCCAGACGATGGCACGCCGTCGCAAGATCCGGGTAAGGTCGAGCAGACTTCGCGCTGACGTTCGCGGTGCCGGCGATGATAATCCCACCCTCGTAGCTTCGATGCTGCTCGCGATGGTCCTTCAATGACGGGACGCGACGTGATCCATTGCGCGCGCTCGCGCATTACACCCTGCACCCGGCGCGTGGGTGTCCCATTCCGTTGATGTCAAAGGCTACTCCCATGAAGCTTAAATTATCCAGCGTCCTCATTGCCGGGGCCGTGCTCTCGTTCGCAGGCCTGGTGGGGCTCGAAGTCGACGCCCAGGTCGCTGCCGTTCGCGCTTCCCCGGCGCCGGCGCTGCCGCCGACTGCGGCCGTGCATCCGGGTCCGCGCTACAGCCTCGACAACCTGGTCAACCCCTTCGCGCTCGACCGGACGGAGAAGACGGACGCGGGCTACGTCTACTGGTTCTTTGACAAGCAGTTCACGGGCAACGGCAAGACGCTCAAGCTGAGCGTCGTAGGCCCGCATGCAGCGAGCCACGCGCCCCACCACCACGTTGAGGACGAGTTCTGGTTCGTGCTCGAGGGCAAGGCCGAGTTCTTGATCGATGGGAAGACGCGCATCGTCGGGCCCAACACGGGCATGTACGCTCCCTCCAACGTCGAGCACGGTATCAAGAACGCCGGTGACACCGACCTCAAGTACCTCGTGATCAAGCAGTACCCGGACGTCGGGACCTCCAAGTAGTAGCCGCCCGGCGGCTTGCCTCGGGCTACGGAGCGCGGAGGTCGACCAGGACGAGCGTGCCGGCGGAGAGCTGGGGCACGAGGGCGCGGCGTGTCGCAGGATCGATGCCCAGGTCGGCGCTGCGTGCGAAGCCCTGCCGCACGATGTGCGCGTCGCCCTCGCCGAAATGCGGTGTCGTGCTGCTGAGCGAGACACGCATCAGGCGGCCGCCGTACGTGTCGGTGACCAGCAGGTCGCCGCCGTCGAGCTCGATGCCGTCGAGGTTGCCGATGCGCTGCGAGACGAACGTCACCTCGACGCGGCCGTCCCCGTCATCGAGGTCGCTGAGCGCGATCGCGAGCACGGCGCCGAGCTTGTCGGTGCGCCCCGACGAGAGGCCCGGGCCCATCGCAGCGACGAGCAGCCGTGGCGTGATGCCCGGACGCTCGTCTACCAACAGACCGTTCGGCGCCTCGAGGCTCGGGCTCTTCACGAGCAGCTGAGCCGCGCCGCCGTCGGCGTTGAAACGATACAGCGTGTCGTTGCGATTGTCGGAGACGTAGACGTTGCCCGTCGCTTGGCTCACTGCCACGTCATTCAAAAACGGGGAGCTCGGCACGTCGGGATGCACGCCGACGACGGATGTTTTGCCGAGCGTGCGGCCCGTCGCCACGTCGATCGTGACGAGCTCGGTCACGTCGCTGACGTAGAGCTTGCCACCGCGGATGCGGATCCCTTTCGGTTCGTTCAGGTCCGCGACAAACTTCTCGGTCACGACGGCGTCCCCCGAGGCGTTCAGCTTGGCGATGTAGCCGTCACCCGCGACGTCCGGCTTCGCCATACACGAGACGTACCAGGCGTTCGAACCGGCATCGAACTGCGCGCTCTCCGGCCGCTCGCACACGGCGAGCCCCGGTACGGCCGCCGCCGCAGTTGCGCCGCTCTGTCCGCCACTGCCCTGTCCGCCACTGCCCTGTCCGCCGCTGCTCTGTCCGCCGCTGCCCTGTCCGCCACTGCCCTGCGCCGTCTGCGCACGCGTCGGTGAGCCTGCTTTCTCGCAAGCCGCGCTAGCGAGCACGGTGCCCAGCGCCAACCGAACCAACAATTGCTTTCGCCTCATGGACGCTCCCGCGAGCCGTGGTTCTCGCTCGACCGCGCCCTGGTGTCCAGCCCAGCAAGCACAACACCGTTACTTTGCTGCCTTGGTGGAGGCCGCTATCGTGGGAACGCAGCGAATCGCGACGGCACGAGACGCCTGCGGCTCGCTCAGCGTCCGACGTGCTTCTGTTGCTCTGCGGGGTAGCGGTCCCCTTGCACTTTAAACTTTGAGGCCGCGAGATCCAGCTCGCTCAACTCTAGCTCTGAGAAGGTGAGATCGACCGAAGCCAGGTTCGCCTGCAGCCGCTCGAGCTTGGTCGTCCCTGGTATGGGCACGATCCAGGGCTTCTGCGCCAGCAGCCAGGCCAATGCAACCTGGGCCGCCGTTGCGCCTCTGCGCCGGCCGAACTCGTCCAGTAGATCCACCAGGACCCGGTTTGCCTGCATGGCCTCGGGCGTGAAGCGGGGCAGGCTGGCGCGGTTGTCGTTTTTGCCATCAAATTTGGTGTTTTCGTTCAAGCTGCCGGAGAGGTAACCCCTACCGAGCGGGCTGTAAGCGACGAAGCCGATACCGAGCTCCTCGAGCACGGGTAGGACTTCCACCCTCGGCTGCATCCACATCGCGGAATACTCGCTCTGCACGGCGGCTACGGGTTGCACGGCATGTGCGCTCCGAATGGTAAGCGCGTTCACTTCGCTGAGGCCGAAGTGCTTCACCTTGCCTTCGCCAATCAAATCCTTCACGGCGCCGGCGACGTCTTCAATGGGCACGCTCGGGTCGATGCGGTGCTGATAGAAAAGATCGATGCTATCGATTCCGAGGCGCCTCAGCGAGGCCTCGGCGACCTGCCGGATGTGGGCAGGTTGGCTGTTCAGAGCGCCGGGGCGAATCTTCCCATCCACGATCTCGAATCCGAATTTGGTCGCAATGACCACCTCATTCCGCATTGGAGCCAACGCCTCGCCCACGAGCTCTTCATTGACGAACGGGCCATAGACCTCTGCGGTGTCGAAGAAGGTGACGCCGAGCTCCACGGCCTTGCGGATGAGCACAATCATCGCCTGTCGGTCGGGAACGGGACCGCGGTGATAGCTCATACCCATGCAGCCTAAGCCGAGCGCCGATACTTCCAGCGGACCGAGCCTTCGGCGCGGCAGAGCAGGGGGCACAGACTTGGCGACGGCGGGGGTCGCCTCGGACGAATCGCGGTGTTGGTTCATGGGACGTGGCTCCTCTCGATCCGACGGGTACGTTGACCTTTCGGTCCGCCGCAGGCAAGACGTAGACTTCATTGCGGTGGCAATTGAGCTGCGCTGGGCGCGGCAGGACGCCGGAGTGCTCGACGTGGGTTTACCGGGCGGGCTCGTGTGTGCGCGAGCGCCCGCTGGCACGCGGCTCTCTTCGGCGCCATGCGCACGAGCGAGCTGATGGGGTCCGACCGTGACCATCTCTACGATCGGCTCCTCGTAGACGGCGCGCTGGTGTCTCGGAAGCGATGCCCGTCCGCACCTCTGGCGAGTACGAAGGGGCACTTGAGCCCTTTGCAGGTCCCCTCAACGCTATCTTCGTTATCGACCGCCGGCATAAACGGCTAAACGTTGAGCTGCAGGCAGCCGAGCGATGCCAGGTTCACTGTCAGCTTCAACGTTGAGCTCGGCAGCTCTTGGTCGTTACGCCACGAGCTCCAGTTGCACCCGGACTCCCAAAGCAGTTGCCACCTTCCCCAGTGTTGCGATCGAAGGATTGGCGCCGGGCCTCTCGAGTTTCGCGATCTGCTGCTGAGAAACGCCAACACGAGACGCTAGTTCCGCCTGGCTCAGGCCGGCATCTTGGCGTGCCCAGCGCAGCTCAATCGCTAGTCCGAGCTGTGCATCTACTTCGACCACTTCGGCGTTCCTCGCCATCCGCGCTGGCCTTGGCGGCGCACGCCCATCAACCAGGTGAGCTTCGAGCCATCCCTCGAGCGCTTCTCGCGCAGCTTCCAGCGCTTTGGCTCGCGAGCGCCCATACGTTGCGCATCCCGGTGCATCTGCGAACATGGCGTTCCAAGAACGCCCCTCTTTCTCCAAACGGGCATGATAGTGCATCAGTTGATCCTAGATGAGCTTCAAACCCGAGATGCGTTCGATACTCTGAGAACACCAATGCTCAAGTCACGACGAGGGTGCGGGACCGTGACGATCGGCCAAGGCACACACGCGCTCGAACGCTGCGGGCCCAGGTCGCAGAAGACGTCCACGTGAACCCCCGCGCCCGGCCACCGTGAGATGTGGCTGCGGGACCTGGACGGATTCTCGGGGTGATCTGCAGCCCTGACGGCGAGGCGTGGCTCTCAGAAACTCAGAGGTGCACGACACGAGTGAGCGAAGCCCCTCACTCGCTCGGAGAGATTTTACGATCGGTCCGGGGTCGCGGACAGTGTCGCTGAAACTGTTCGCATGAAGGGGCCACGGAAAAGCGGTGGACGGCGGGCCAAATCCCAAAGTGAGTCATTCGGCCCCGTTGTGCGCCCTCCGAGGCCGCGCGTTCTGCTTGGAATTCGCCCGCCCAGCAGATGGGTACGCTAAGGGCAATGTCATGAGGCGAATACTTATCGTAGAGGACGAACCGGACGCGCTCGAGCTATTGATATCCTGGATCCAACACCAGAGCGGCTGGGAAGTGCGCAGCGCTCAATCGGGAAAAAGCGCCATTGAGCTCAGCAAGACGTTCAAGCCTGACGTGGTGGTGTCGGATTATTTGCTGCAAGACGACGTCACCGGCGTGGATGTGATCGCGGAGGTCAAGTCCAATGACGCGCCCGTGTGCTGTGTGCTGGTCACCGGCGTGCTGCGGAAGGCGTTGCTCGACGTGCAGAGAATCAGCGGCGTACCGATCTTGACCAAGCCGTTGGACTTCCGCCGACTGCGACGCATCATCTCCGAGCCCGCGTCGTGAGCGCGACGTGGGTCGGCGCGGGTAGACTGGCTCCGCGCTTCAGCGCAACGCCGCGACGGCGCGCGCCAGGGTCGCCACGCTGACGGGAAATGCAGGCTTCAACTCGGGAGCGAAGATGGCGACGCGCAGCTCTTCGAAGGCCCAGCGCAGCTGGATGAGCGCCTTTCGGTCACGCGCGCTGGCCCGCTTGTCGAGGAACGTCGACCAGAGGGGAGAAAATGGCGCGACCTTCTCCGCGTCCTTGCGCGGATCGGTGATGGCTCGGGTCAGGCGCGTCTGGGCGGCGCGCAGATAGCGAGGCAATTGTTCGAGCTGGTCGAGCGCGACGTCCGCGATGAGCTCGGGCGGAAACAGCAGCTCGACCTGAGCGCGGATATCACGCGCCGCGAGCGTGCCGCTCGGCTGTTTCTGAGCCGCGTCCAGGCTGCGTTGCGTCTTGTCGAGCTCAGACGAAATGCCCGATAGCGCGTGAACGAGGCGCTCGAAGGCCGCGCCGATGCGCGGCGTGCCCGCGGCCGCGAGCTCTTCAAAGGCGGCCTTGGTGCGCGGCAAGGGCGAGCTCTCGGACACACCAAACGCCTCCAGCACGACGCGATTCAGCACGAGCTCGCGAAAGGCGTCGCTCTCGGCGCGCGAGGCCGGCATGCCCCCCGCACGTGGAAAGGGCGCGGGCACGCGCTTGACGAGCGCCGCGAGCGGCTTCTGAGCGCCGAGGCGCAAGAGCCGACGCACGCCCGCGCGCGTCGCGATCTCGGCGGCTTCGGACGACTCGAGCAGCGTGAGATCGACCGACGCCTGGCGATCGACGAGCGCCGGATACGAGCGCAGCAGCGTCCCCTGCACCGGCCGGGTCACGAACTCGGGCAACTCGCCGAAGTCCCACGCCGTGCGCCCCTTTTGATCCCAGTGCGGAGCGGGCGCGGTGCGTTTGAAGGCCTCGCGGGCCCTGCCCCCATGGGCATGCAGCAAGTGCGCGATCTCTCGGCTCTGCGCGATGGCCTTGCCATGCTCACCGAGGATGCGGCAGCTGAGCCGCAGGTGGCCCGGGATGCCATCCAAACGAAATGCTTCGAGCGGCACGTCGGCGCCCGTGGCGTCGAAAATCGCCCGCGCGAGCGCCGGCAAGAGCGGCCCTGCGAAAGGCGTGAGCTTCGCCGCCAGGTCAGCGCTGAGCTCGGGCAACGCGCCGAGCTCCTTACGCTGCGCCTTGGGCAAGCCCTCGAGGAGTGCCATGAGCTTTTCGCGGTGCCACGCCGGGATGGTCCAGTCGAGCTCCCCCGGGTCGAGCTGGGGCACTAGCGCGAGCGGCAACGTCAAGGTCACTCCGTCGTCCTCCGCCGTGGGGTCGAAGCGGTACGACAGCGCGAGCTCGACGCCGTGCAGTGTCAGCGTGTCCGGATACAGCTCGGGCAAGATCTGCCGATCGTCCGACAGCACGTCCGCGATCGACAGGAGCAGGGCCTTGGGATTGTGCTGCTCGACCTTCTCTCGCCAGGCCTCGAAGACTTTGCCGTCGACCACCGACGCTGGCACGCGCCGGTCGAAGAAGCTGAGCAGCGCTTCGTCATCCGCCAAGAGCTCGCTCTGCCGCGCCTTGTCGCGCAGCCGCGCCACCTCCGCCAAAAGCTCCTGGTTTCTGGCCTGGAAAGTGCCCCGGCTCTGATATTCGCCACGCACCAGCGCGTGCTCCAAGAACATCAACCGCGCTCGCACCGGCGCCACCGTCGAATAATCCACGCTGCGGCCAGCGAGCACCGGCAAGCCGAACAGGGTCGCGTTCTCCTTGATTTTGGCGCGCGCCGACTTCTCCGACCAGTGCGGCTCGGAGTACGTGCGCTTCAGCAAATGGCTGGCCACCTCGTCGAGCCACACGGGCTCGATCTTTGCGACCGTGCGCGCGAACAGCTGCGTGGTTTGCACCAGCTCGAAGGCCATCAGCCAGGCCGGAGGCTTCTTCGACAGGGCAGACGCGGGATGGATGGCGAAGCGCGTCTGCCGCGCGCCCACATACACGCGCTGCTCCGGATTGTACTGCCCAATTCGCGACAGCAGCCCCGTGAGCAGTGCTTTGTGCAGAGCATCGCCCTTGTCGAGACCGCGCTCGGAGGTTTTTGGGTCTGCCGGTTTTGGATCCGGTGCCTGGGGCGAAGCCGTACGCGCCGCGTTTCGTCCTCTCCCCCTGCTGCCGCGCCCGGCGCGCGGCGCCCCTGCCGGTCCAATGCCGACCTCGCGCACCACGTCCTCCAGCTGGCGATGCACCTCTGCCCACTCGCGCACCCGCAGGAACGAAAGGAAGCTCTCCTTGCACACGCGCTTGAGCTGCGACGTGCCTCGCCGCCGCGCATCGCTCACAAACGCCCAGAGCTTGAGCAGCCCCACGAAATCGGAGCGCTCGTCCTTGAAGCGCTGGTGCAGCTGGTCGGCTTTTTGCTCAGCGCCCCGCGGCCGCTCCCGCGGGTCCTGGATCTCGAGCGCCGCGCTCAGCACCAGCACGTCTTCCAGGCAGCCGTGCTCGGCCCCTGCCAGGATCATCCTGCCGATGCGCGGATCCACCGGAAAACGCGCCAGCTGCTCGCCGAGCGGCGTGAGCTTCCGCTCGTCATCGAGCGCGCCGAGCTCCTCCAGCACGCGATAGCCCTCCGTGATCGATCTGGGGTGCGGGGCGTCCAGAAAGGGGAAATCCTCCACGTCTCCGAGCGCGAGCGACTTCATGCGCAGGATGACTCCCGCCAGCCCGGTGCGCTTGATCTCCGGATCGGTGAAGGCGGGCCGCGTGGCAAAGCCCTGCTCGTCGTACAGGCGCACGCAGATGCCCTCGCGCACGCGCCCGCAGCGCCCCTTGCGTTGATCGGCGCTGGCCTGGGAGACACCCTCGATCTGCAAGCGCGTGATGCCGGTCCTCGGATCGTAGCGCGACAGCCGCGCCACGCCGGTGTCCACCACGTACACGATGCCGGGAATGGTCAGCGACGTCTCCGCCACGTTGGTCGCCAGAATGATGCGCCGCCCCGGGATGCTCGCGAACACCTTGCTCTGATCCGCGGCAGAGAGGCGCGCGTACAAGGGCTGCACCGTCGTCTGCCGCAGGTTGCGCCGACCGAGCTCGAGCTCCGTCTCGCGAATCTCCCGCTCCCCGGGCAGAAACACCAGGATATCGCCGCGTGGGTCGAGCGACGTCACGTTCTCGACCGCATTCGCTGCCGCCTCGGGCAGATCGAGCTCGGGGTCGGGGGGCTCATACAACACGTCCACCGGGTACGTACGACCCTCCACCTGCACCACGGGGGCGCCGCCGAAGAAGTCCGAAAAGCGCTGCGTCTCGATCGTGGCGCTGCTCACGATCAGCTTCAGGTCAGGCCGCTCGGGCAAGCTGCGCTTCAGCCACCCCAGCAAGAAGTCAATGGTCAGGCTGCGCTCGTGCGCCTCATCGATGATCAGCGTGTCGTACCGCCGAAGCAACCGGTCCCCCTGGATCTCCGCCAGCAGGATGCCGTCCGTCATGAACTTCAGCCGCGTGCTCTTGCTGGTCCTGTCCTCGAACCGGATCTTGTAGCCGACCTCATTGCCTAGCGTGCACTCGAGCTCGCTCGCCACCCGAGCCGCCACGCTGGTCGCCGCGATCCGCCGCGGCTGCGTGACGCCGATCCAGCGCTCCACGCCCCGACCGAGCTCCAGCGCCACCTTCGGCAGCTGCGTCGTCTTGCCCGAACCCGTGGCGCCCGCCACGATCACCACCTGATGCTCGCGCAGCGCCGCACCAATGTCCGCGGCGCGCGCGGAGATCGGCAGCTCCGGAGGGAACCGGATGGAGAGCGGGCCACCGCGAAGGGCGGCGACAGGCGCAGAGAATGGGCCGGACACGGGGGCCTGCTCTTAGCACTAATCTGGAAGCGGAATACCGAAGCGCGAATCGACGGCAGGGGCGCTTGGAGCAGCGCTGCGATCGGGGTTGGGCGGGTGGGGCTTGGGCTGGGTTGGCGGCGCGGGGCGGGCAGGCCGAGGCGTTGTCGCCGCGGCGGGGGCCGCTGCGGGAGCTAGCGCCGCGTCGGCTGCGGGGGGTTTCATTCCGGGGCGCTCTTCCAGGCGGCTCGGCAGCGCCTCAGGAGCCCAGCGGGGGTTCGGTGTTGCGGAGCCCCCGACGGGTGGGACCTCCGCGCGGCGAGGGGCAGGGCCAGTGTGCCCGGAGCGGAGTAACGAAGCCCCGGCCCCCCCTGCTGCGAGGACGGCTGCCGCGAGCAGCCACAGGCGCTGGCGCCGCGACGCGGAAACCCGCGGCCGTTCGGAGCCCGACGCAAGCGCCACACCGTGTGCGGCGAGCGTCGAGTGGGCGAGCGGGGCAGCCAGAACAGCGAGCTGAAACGCGGCGGAGAACGCTTCCGGGGACGCGAACCGATCGTGGGGGGCGCGAGCCAGGGCACGCTGAAAGAAGGCGTCGAGCGCGACGGGCAGCTCGGGTTTCAGATCGCGCGGGCCCGGGATGGGGCAACGCAAGATGCGGTCAAAAATTCGCGCCAGCGTCTCGTCGTCGAACGGGCATTTACCCGTGACGGTCTCGAAGGCCACCACGCCCAGCGCCCACAGGTCCGACTGCGGTCCAATCGGGTCACCCAGCACCTGCTCCGGGCTCATGTAGGCGGGCGACCCCAGCAGCGCACCGTCGGTCGTGTTGACCTGACCGTTGACCCCACGGGTGTCTTTCGCGATACCGAAGTCCAGTACCTTGACGATGTCCTCGTCGCCCAGCCGTTGCAGGAAAATGTTCGCGGGTTTCAGATCGCGATGCACGATGCCCTCGTCGTGGGCGAGCCGTAGCGCTTTGCAAAGGCCGTCGACGACGTGTCGAGCAGCCGGCAACGGCAAGCTCCCCTGGCGTTCGAGCTGCTGCGCTAGGTTCTCTCCGCGCAGCAGCTCCATGACCAGGTACGGCTGCCCTTCATGGAGGCCGAAGTCGAGCACCTGGACGACATGGGGACTGCGCAGTCGAGCAGCGGCCTGAGCCTCGCGGCGAAACCGCTGCTGGGCGCTGGGCGCGCTCAGAGCGGCCGATATCAACTTGAGCGCCACATCGACGTCCAGCTGGGCGTGATGGGCGCGCCACACGGTCCCCATGCCGCCGGAGGCCAGCGGCTCGACGAGGCGATAGCGGTCACCGACGAGGTCGCCAGCCTGAACCATGCACGTAGAAGCATAGTGAATCAGTCCTTGTGTCGTACTACACTTTGGCGCCCAGATGGAAACCGGCCAAAGCACCAAGGCCGTCGGGATGCCCGACGCGATGGCGGTTCGCACTGTGGTTGCCGTCGTCAGCTCGGGTGCTGGTCAGGGCGCTCGCTGGGAAGGTGAGGAGGGCGTGATCGGGACCGCAGCGGACGCCGCCCTCGTCCTCGGCGACGAGACGGTGTCGCGTTATCACGTACGGGTCAACGCCACCGCCGAGGGCATTCGCCTCTCTGATTTGGGCTCGACCAACGGCACCTTCCTCGGCAACGTGCGCTTGGCTCAGGCGCTGGTGCCGCCGGGTACGCGGTTGCGGCTCGGTAACACGGAAGTGACGCTCGGCATGGGCCTGCCGAGCACGGTCGAGCTCCACGATCAGGACCGACTCGGTGCGCTGCGCGGGCAATCGCAATCCATGCGACGGCTGATGACTCAGGTGCGGCGCGTCGGGCAGAGCAACGCCACGGTGCTGATTGTCGGGGAGTCTGGCACGGGCAAGGAATTGTTGGCTCGAGGGATGCATGAGGCGAGCCCGCACGCAGACAAGCCGTTCGTTACGGTCGACTGCGCGTCCATCACGCCAACGTTGATCGCTTCCGAGTTGTTCGGTCACGAGCGAGGCGCTTTCACCGGCGCGGCCAGCCTGCGAGAAGGTGCGTTCGCACGGGCCAACGGAGGAACGCTCTTTTTCGACGAAGTGGGTGAGCTGCCGCTGGAGCTGCAGTCTTCCTTGCTCGGCGCACTCGAACGGCGCAGGTTTTGCCGCGTGGGTGGCTGTAAAGAGTTGGCCGTCGACGTGCGGGTCGTGGCGGCGACGAATCGCGATCTGCGGCGTGACGTGAACGCGGGGTTGTTTCGTCTGGACTTGTATTACCGGCTCGCGGTCGTCACGTTGGAGGTGCCGCCCCTGCGCGAGCGCCCCACCGACATCCCGCTCTTGTGGGAGCACTTTGTGGCTGAAGAGAGCTCCGCGGGTGGAGTCACCGCGCCGATACTGGCCGAAACGCTGGCGCGTCTCGTCAAGCACAGCTGGCCGGGTAACGTACGGGAGCTCCGCAACTACGTCATCGCCACGCTGGCGATGGGCGAGGCTCCACCGCTAGCTGCCGAAATGGCCACGGCCGGGGTCGACTCGCTGAAGCGGGCACTGGCTCCGCTGCTCGGCCTCAAATATTCGGAGGCCCGCAGCCAGCTGTTGTCCCGATTTGAGCAGCTCTATCTCGAGAGCTTGCTCGGAAGGGCGGGGGGCAACGTCGCGCACGCCGCGCGAGAAGCGGACATGGCCCGCTCCCACCTCAACGATCTTTTGCGCCGTTACAACCTCCGATGAAGCTGCGAGTGCTGCCCATGTTGCTGCTCGTGTTGCTGCCCTCGGCGAGCGCGAGTGCATGTCGATCGTTGCTCGATTTGGAGGTGCAATACCGAGATTGTTTGCCCCCTACGCGGTCGCCGTACGTCGAGCACTTCGATGGCAGCAAGCAGGACCTCGTGGACCAGTGCTGGCAGCTCGAGGGCGACGGTCGCGACGGAGCTGTCGTTTCCGTCGAGGACGGGGACCTCGTCGTCAATTCGGGAGCTGCCGAGTGGACCCTGGAGCGTATGGGGCCCATGGTGTATCGGCGCCTTGAGGGCAACTTCGTGGTGGCGGTGCGCGCAGAAGCCCTCGATCGCTTCAGCGCCGATCATTGCCGCCCCGATGATAAGTTCGCCGGTCTCGTCTCGCGCCGAGGTGACAGCGAGTGGGCCACGTTGCTCGTGAGTCCGTTCTTTCAGTCGCCCGACGTCGACTGTGACGATGAGTCCGGAACCCAGCCCAATGCCCGTGCCGAGGTGCGCAGCCGGGGCTGGGGCGCGGCGTCGCCGCCCGCTGCCGATTTCAGCATCGACGATATCGGTCAGGATGGGGAGGCCGACATCGCGCTGTGTCGCGACGGCGACAAGCTGCGCTACTACTATTACGATCGGGCGCAGGCAGACCCCGCCGTCGCCTGGAAGGGTGTTCCGGCAGGTCAGGCGCTGGCGGGGCACACCGTGGGGTTTGGCGCTCTCGATGTCGGCCTGACCGTCGGCGGCAGGGACCCGAATTACGACGTTCAAGGCCACTTCGCCTGGGTCGTGTTCCAGGAAGAAGTGGGCATCAACGACGGTTGTGCCGGCGTGCTCGCGCGGCTCGAGCCACCGGGGGATGACTGAGCATGGAGCCGCCCAGAGCCGGTGCGAGAGGGGTCCTCGCGCGGCGCCGCCTGCTGAGCCGCCTGGGCTTGGTGGCGATCGTCGGCATGGCCCAGCTGGGGTCTCCTGCGCCGGCCTTTGGTCAAGCTGCGGGGGCCACGCCACAGAGTGCCTCGGCTCAGGCGATCGCGCTCGGAGAGCAGGGGATTTCGCTGTTCGAACAAGGCCGTTGGCAGGAAGCGCTGCAACGCTTCGAGAGCGCCGAGGCGGCATACCATTCCCCAGTATTTGTGCTGTTTGCCGCGCGTTGTCTGCGCAACTTCGGGCAGCTACTCGAGGCCGCCACCGCCTTTGCTCGGGTCGAACGTGAGCCGCTCGCGCCGACCGCGCCCGTGCAGTGGGCTAAAGCCCAGCGCGAGGCACGGGCCGAGCACGCGGCGCTCGCGCGCACGATTCCGAGCGTCGTGGTGCTTCTCGAGAACGCATCGCCGCGCGCGGTCGTGCGCGTGGACGCTCGACGTATCGAGGCAGGGCAACGCGTAGAATTGAACCCGGGGGTCCATCGCGTCAGCGTCGTCGATGGTGCCTCGTCGGACAGCCGTGGGGTCACCTTGACGGCTTCCGGTGCCGTGACGCGGGTCACGCTGCACCTGCCGTCGGTGGCCGTGCCCAGTCGCCGAGCCCTCGACGCGGGCGCCCCCTGGCTCGGCTGGGCCCTGCTCGGCACTGGGGCCGCGGCGAGCATCGCTGGCGTGGTGCTGGGGGGCGTGACGTTGAGCGCCGCGTCCACGGCGCGTTCGGAGTTGCCCGAGCTGTGTCAGGCGATGATCTGCCCCGTCTCCCGACGGGCGCAGGTTGAAGCGGTCATTGGTCCGCTCGAGGATAGGGCCTTTGCCGCCGGGGCCCTCTTGATCGGCGGCGTCGCGACAGCCGCGGTCGGCGTCCTCATACTCGCTCTCGAGGGCAACGCGGGCCCGGCCGTTGCTGGCTCGAGGCCGTGGGGCCCCTTCGAGCTGCGCTTCTGAAACTATCGGTGTCTGGCCAGACAGGGAGCAGCCTCCAGACTGGGGGAACTCGGGGAGAGCTCTGGGAGAACTGCTCTGAACACTGCTGGGAGAACCTCAGTTCCCCGGCGTGAAAGAGACGACCTCGAGCACGGTGTCCTTGACCTCGCCGATGCCGAGCGCGTAGCGCTTCTCTTCTTCAACGCAGGCGTCTTCGTCGTCGATGGGGTTCGTGTCCATGATCTGGATGGTGTCGTAGCTCTGCCCAGCAATGACGGTAGTGAGGTCTACGGCCGCGACCTTGCCCATGTCGAGGGCAATGCTGCGCGCGTTCTCCTGATAGTAGGCGTCTCCCGACGTGGGGGCGGCCGGCATGATCACGCCGGGCAGCGCGCCGTTCTCGCCCGCCTTCCAGGTGCCATCGGTATTCGCGAAGACGCCCAGATCGTCGTAGAATTCGACGTCTTCGCCAAAGTAGCAAACCGTGCCGTCGCTCGCCTCGACGTAGAAGTTGAGCGCGACTTCGTGCAATACGCCGTCAAACTTGGTCTCGTGCCGGAGCACGTGTGTCTCGACACCCATGATAGTGCGAGTCTCGTCGAGCACCTCTCTCTTCACAGTG
>JAYTOL010000168.1:0-52625 GCA_043747815.1 Deltaproteobacteria bacterium | reverse complement strand
CCGAGGGCGCAAGTCCGCGTGCGCCCCTCCGAACCGCCGACGGCGCAAGTCCGCGTGCGCCCCTCCGAACCGCCGACGGCGCAAGTCCGCGTGCGCCCCTCCGAACCGTGCGCCCCTCCGCTCCCCCGAGGGCGCAAGTCCGCGTGCGCCCCTCCGAACCGTGCGCCCCTCCGCTCCCCCGAGAGCCACCAAACGCCGCGTCGTGCGCTAACGCATAGGCTGCGGCAGTCGGCGAGCGAGCGCGGCGAGGCTAGGGCGGAGGCCGCAACAATCCTCGGAGGATTGTGAGGACCGACAACCGAAGCATCGCCGTGCTCGCTCGTCGAATGCCGTAGCCTATCGGGAGAGCCAGCCTCCGTCGACCGCTACCACCTGCCCGTGCACATAGTCGCTCGCTCGCGAACTGAGGAACACTACCGCGCCGCAGAGGTCTTCCGGCTCACCCCAACGCCCCGCTGGGATGCGCTCCAAGATCTGGCGATTGCGCGTCGCATCCGCCTGTAGCGCCGCGGTGTTCGTCGTACGGATGTAGCCGGGTGCGATCGCGTTCACGTTGACGCCGCGCCCAGCCCATTCGTTGGCGAGGGCTTTGGTCAATTGCGCTACGCCACCCTTCGACGCCGCGTACGCCGGGACGTTGACGCCCCCCTGAAACGAGAGCAGCGAGGCGACGTTGACGATCTTGCCGCGGCCCCGTTCGAGCATGCCGCGCCCAGCCAGTTGAGAGAGCTGAAACACGCTCCTTAGATTGACGGAGACCACGGCGTCCCAGTCTTCGAGCGAGAAATCGACGGCCGGAGACCGACGAATGATGCCGGCATTGTTGATCAGGATATCGATCCGACCGAACCGCTCGAGCGCCGCCGCGATCAAGCGCTCTGGAGCGCGCGCATCGGAGAGGTCACCCTCGAGCGACCAACCCACCCGACCGGTCCCGCGCACCAGCTCGGCGGTGCCCTCCGCGTTTCGCGTGTTGCCATGGCACGCGACATCCGCGCCGCTCTCTGCCAACGCGACCGCCACCGCCGCGCCGATGCCTGCCGAGGCGCCCGTCACGAGGGCCACCTGACCCTCCAGCGAAAAGAGCGAGCTCGCCGAGCGGCCTTTGGCTTCGGTTGGGCTCACTTCTGACTCGCTTCGAGACCGGTACCGCCCTGACCGAACTCTGGTTGAACGTTGACCACACCGAACCGGCGGTCCTCCACCTCGCGGTGCGCGGCCATGAGCCAGATGAAGTTGATGCTGTGACCTGGCGCGGCCACGTTCGGGTGGTAGCCCGCCGGCATGAGCACGGCGTCCCCGTCGCGCACGACCTCCACGAACTCGGGCCGCTCGCGCTTCAGGTACACGAGCTGGATGCCGAACGCCGGCGCCGGCATGTCGAAGTAGACGTACACTTCCTCCAACATGGACGAGTGCTCGTGAGGCGGCCAGCTCGTCCAGTTTCCCGGAGCCGACTTGGTAAAGCCCGCCACGATGCGGCCTGCCTTGACGTTGGTGCCAATGACGATGTTGATGTCGCGCCGGCTCGCCTCGCCGCCCGTGCTGAATTTCAGGGCGGGGTTCTTCGCTACCTCTTCGTAACGAATCACTTGCAGCGGATAGTCCCCGGTCACCTCCGCTGACACCTCCACCAGATCCACCTCGGCATCGGCCCGGACCTCGACCGCGGAGCCGCGGGGCACGTAAATCGCGTCATACAGCCCGAGCTGGATAGCGTCCCCACCGACCTTGATGTGACAGCCGCCCTTCATGCACAGCAGCGCCGTCTCACGGCCGTTGGTTTCAAAGCTCACCTGCCGCACCTTTGCATCGAGGCGAATGCGCCCGTAGTGCAGGTGCTGCAGGTCACTGTTGCCCGGTGAAACAGCCAGGCTCCGACCGCTCTTGGAGGCGGTCTCCGTGAAGATGAGCCGACTCGTATCTAGCGCTTGCGACATGCCGTCCTCCTGATGCGCCGTGTGGCGCTGCCAACGATGAGCGATGCTGACAGAGTGATCGGGCTCGCGCGATGTGCCTCGCCACGATGCTGTCTCGGGTTAAGTGCGGGGTGAATGCGAGTGACTGCCTGGCGACGCGCGCGACCACGCTGCTTTGGCCTCTACCCTTCGAGCGTTACGCAAACGGCCAAGGCGTGTCAAGGCGGGGCCGCGCGGCGCGACGACCACGAATGAAGCGTTAGATGAGCCGCGCCAGAGCCGTGTCCCGCCCTCCTCCAGCGTCAGTAGCTGCGCACCGTTTCGAGCCTGGGCGCTGGCAAATGCCGCGGAAAAGCTCACCCCAGCGAGAAAGGAAGGCTGAACGCAATATTGCGTGATCTGTGGCGGCAGGCTCTGCATTTAAGCCCCAGTGGCATCGTTCTACCTGGCGCGGGCTGGAAACGAACTCTCCGACGGCGGCGTGTCTCGCGGCATGGCGGCCCCACATTTACTGCCTGCGGCTCCATCTAATCCAAGCGGGCGGCCCCCTCAGTCGATGAGCGCGCCGCTCCCCAGGTATGCCAATGATTAGGGACAAGGCCTCGCGCTCGTTGACTCTCGAGTCGCTCTCTGCCACCGGTACCGGTTCCAGTCGAGCCGGCGCTGCATGCCCGAGAGGCGGTCGGCGCCCCGCTCCCGGCGTGTGCGTCCGGTCTGCTCGATCGAAGAGGCCGGAGTAAACGTGTGGGATTTGCGAGAACTCTCCTAGCCTCTGGCCCCAGGATCGCTCCCGTGGGTCCGCTCCAGTGATTTTACTGACGCACCCGCGCGGTGCAGCAGATGCGGTGCGGTGCACGCCTTGACAAGATACCGTTTGTTCTCTTTGCGAAAGATGCCCAAAGTCGGGTTCCTGTGTCTCGTGGGTCTGCCCGCGTTGGCCGCTGTCTGCATGGGCACGGCGCACGCACAGGACGCCTACGGAGGGGATCCACCGAGTACCGAGCCCCGCTCCGCAGCCCCGACCCCGGCAGCCCCGACCCCGGCGCCCGCGGCGGCTCCTGCGCCTACACCAACACCGGCAACCACACCGGCACTGCCGCCCCAGCGGCGCTCGAAGCCGCTCCAGGTGAGCGTGGGTCGCTCTCCCACGAGCCTGGACGTCGGCAACGAAGCCGATCTCATGTCCCTCGCGGACGAGGAAGCCAACGCGGCACAGCTCGAGGACTGGACGTTCAACTTCAAGGGCTATGTGCGCGCCGGCGTCAACGTGGGGCTCGGTCCGAGAAACGACGGCGGCGAGGGCAAACAACTTCACATCCCGCCGCGCATCATCGGCGGCGGCTCCGGGCGTTGGGAATACACCTCCCTGTCGCAGAACCCGGCGCTGTCGTTGTACATCAACTTTAGCAACCCGATGGTGTCGGCAAACGTCATCATGTCCGCCGGCACCCTGGGCGACTCGAGCTTCGACGGCAATTTCGACCGCCTGAGCCCCGGTGTTCGCCAGGCGTATCTGATTCTGAAGTTCCCCGACGCGTTCGGCAGCAGGGGCGGCCTAGCGCTCACGGTGGGTGGCTTCTCCAATCGGTACGGCAGCTCAGGCCGCGAACAGGTCAGCTCTGGGTATTACGGTGCGTACTTGTTCGGGCGCACACACGTCGCCGGTGAGGTGCTGACCGCTGACATCGACCTGAGCCCGGACTGGGAGTTGGTGCTGGAGCACGGCGTCGGTGCCAAGATCGAGGCCATCCCGTTCCTCACGGTCGACCAACTGCAGGTGGACCTCCGAGATCTGGACTACTTCGAGGGGCAGGGCCAGGTCCCGGCAGGGTCTGAGTTTCTTCACCACGCGCACGCCGCGCTCTTGCATGGCGGCTGGTTGATGCTGGCTGGTCACTACATGACCTCCTGGACGCCCAACGACAACAGCCTCGCTCCGCCGGGTACGCCCGTGCCCGAAGCGCGTGCCACCTCGATGGGTGCGGAGATGCACATCGACGGCGACGCCATAGGCAACGGGTTCCTGGGGTTTTCGCACATCGACGTAGAAAACATTCGCCCCCTGGGCAACGCGCTGCAGTTGCCGCACGGTTCGACAGGCAGGTCGTTCAAAGACTCGTTCTTTGGCTTGACCGATCGCGTGACGGGCCTGCCCGTGAACAACGACACCGGCACCGTCGATACCGTGCTGTTTCAGTACTCGCTCGCCTTGTCACAATACCTCGGACAGATGCCGTTCAACGCTAGGGAGCTTCGCGCCGCCTTCTACGGCATGGGCAACCACGTGGTGAGCGAGAAGACCGACCCGAACGACCAGGCCGATCGCGACATCGACACGTACAAGCTAAAGCTCGGCACCGAATTCCAGCTCGACTTGCTCAGCTTTCTCACTGCCGGCTTTCAGTTCGACTACGTCCAGCCTGACATCTCCGATACCGAACAAGGGTATTCAGCCATCACACCGCGCCTCATTTTCCGCACCACGTGGGAGACCAAGGAGCGGATCATGTTGGGCTACACGCGCTTTTTTCTCGGGGACAAAGCCTACCCGTCTTCTCCGTTCACCAACCTCTTGGAGGCGGACAGTGATCTCTTCTCACTCACCGCCATCATGTCCTTTTAGCCATGACCATTCGACGTACAACGGCCCTCGGATTCGCCCTCATCGCCTACGCGGCCTCGATGCCGAGGTCGGTCTTGGCTCAAACGCCCCCACCGGCACAACCCCCGGCTGCAGCTCCGCCGGGAGCGCCACCGCCGGCGGCACCACAGCCAGCGCAAGCCGCGCCGGCTCCGACACCCGAAGCCGAGGGAGACCCAGGTCAGCCCCCAGCCCACTCTCCGTTCCCCACGGTGTTCAGCTCGCGGGGCCTCGAGGACGAGGCTCCCGTCAATGCCGTCGTCACGGCGCCCCCGCGCGAGCCGCGGCGGACGGTGGGTATGGTGCCGTCCAAACCAGACCTTGGCAGCGAGGCAGACATGGTCAGCACTGCCAACGAGCCGCACGCACCGGCGCTCGACAAAAAGTGGACGTACGTGATGGCGGGCTACCTACGGGCCCCAATGCGCGTGGGTGTCGGGCCACGCAATGATTTCACTCCGGGCCAGCAGCTCCACAGCTTGCCGCGCATCGTGGGGCTCAACACCAATGAGTGGACCAACATCGGGTTAGCCCCGGGCCCAGAGGCTTCGCTCTACATTACGGTGGAGAACATGCGCGCGGCGGGCACGGTCGTCTTGCAAGCCAACACGTTTTGGGACGTGGGCTTCAAGAACGTCGAGAGTCTGGGCGGCATTAGTCAGGCCTACATCACGCTCAAGTTTCCTGGCGCCTTGGGCGATCTGGGCGGCCTGGTCTGGACCGTCGGCGGTTTCTCGAATCGCTATGGCAACGCGGGGCCGCGGCAGCAGAGCTCCGGCTACTACCAGACGCAGCTATTTGGCCGAACGCACGTGCTCGGTGAGGCACTGACGGCCGACCTTCGTCTGAGCGAGACACTGAGCCTGATGCTGGAGCATGGCGTCGGAGCAAAAACGGAGGTGATTCCCTTTTTGCCCCCCGAGGGAGATCCGCCGCCTCCCCGCGCGCTCTGGCTACCCGAGCAAGGTCCGGTGCCTCAAGGTTCGACGTTTGTGCACCACGCCCACGCGGCGCTGGGCGTGGGCGATTGGCTGACGCTGGGCGCGCACTACCTCGCGGAGTGGTCTCCCAATGACTACGCGACCGCGCCTGGCCTGGCTGACTCATCGAGCTTGACCGTCACCGGCGCAGACCTGCACGTGGACGACGACACTGCCGGAAACGGCTACATCGGCTTTTCGCACGCCTCGGCTGACAACATTCTGCCGCTCGCGGACGGCTTGGAATTGCTGCATTCGCGGAACGGCCTGCAGTTCACCGAGAACTACTTCCAGACCATACCGGACACGTACTATCAGGCCGGCGCTGCGAACCTTCCCGCGCCCGTGGACTCTGGAACAGTCGATAGCCTGCTCTTCCAATACATGCTGCGTCTGGCGCCTTTACTCGGGTGGCCCGTGCTGGGACCCGACGTAAGGTTTGCCGTGTTCGGCATGTACAACACCATCTCCACGGTGGCGCTCGAGCAGAACCGCCTGAAAGCTGGCGCCGAAGTTTCTTTACGCCCGTTCAGGCACCTCTCGGGCGGCGTACGCTTCGATCGTGTCATGGCTGACGGCTCAAACTCGGATGCCGCCTACACGGCGCTGACGCCACGGTTGGTCCTGCACTCGAACTGGATCAATCGAGAATACATCATCCTGAGCTACACTCGCTATTTCCTGGGCGACCAGGTTCGTCCGAGCCGCCCCAACGAAGCGCTGAGCGAGCCGGATCCCAATCTGTTCGTGCTCTCGGCCGCCGTCACCTTCTAGACCGGCACACCTCGTAGACCCTCGCCCTCCGGAGCAGGCTCCGGCCGCTGGCCCCGGCCTACTCAGCTCGTCCGCAATTGCGCTGGCGTCGCTCCGTCGGGTTACTCCCCTACCGCCACAGCTGGGCAGCGCCCGAGTCATGCTATTCGACGGGTAATGCAATTGCCGCTGCGCTGGGCCTCGATACGTTCGATCGTGCTCGTCCTGAGCGCGTGTGGCGTGTCGAGTCCCGAGCCACGGCCTGCCACGGCCGCTGCGCACCCGCCTGCTCCAGGGCCAGCACCCGAAGCTCCAGCGGTCATCGAGTCGCCCGTCGGCGCTGACGGCGAGCCCTGCGGCGCGCTCGAGTGCCGAAAATTCGCGAGCGCCTCCAGCGCCTTTTCTTACGTGCTCAGGGACCAGCCATTGGTGCTGGGTATCGGTGAGGCCCACACCCCGGTCGGCCTCGAGCATCTGGCGTCCACCGCGCGACGCTTTTCAGACGACCTCCTGCCTGTGGTCGACGGGCGCGCAAGTCACCTGATCGTGGAGCTGCTCAACCCCAATCCTCGCTGTAAGGTCGCGACCGAGGAGGTCCGGGAGGCGCACGAGCCCGTCACGAAGCCTCAGTCGCAGCACAACCAGAGTGACTACGTCGAGCTCGGGCGGCTCGCCAAGGCCCACGGTATCGAGCCCTTCGTGCTCAGCCCAACCTGCGCAGAGTACGAGGCCATTGCCAGCGCCGGCACCGACGCCATCTCTCGAACGCTGAGCACCATTGCCGACGTCACCTCACGCATGGCGCGCGGGGCTCTGGTCAGCAACTACAAGGCCGGGCGCGAACGGCTGGTGATGGCGTATGGCGGCGCGCTCCACAACGACGTCGAGCCCGACAGCGCGCACGCCGCTTGGAGTTATGGTCCTCTGCTCATCGCCTTCACGAAAGGTCGCTACGTCGAGCTCGACCTGATCGTGCGCGAGCTGATCAAGGACAACCAGGTTTGGCGTTCCCTGCCTTGGTATAGCTCGTTCGACCCGGAGCTATACCCGCAGAGCTATGTCTTGATGCGGACGGCGCCCCGCGCTTACGTGCTCTTCTTTCCCAAATCTTCCGCAGCTACGGCCCCTGCGCCCTGACGGCCAGACCAGTCATCTCGTCTCCACACCGAGGCTGCCGAGGTGAGCTGGAACAAAAGCCCTCCCGAGCCGGGCACGGCACGTGCTAAAGCTGCCCCATGGCAGAGTTCATCTTCAGCATGCAAGAGGTCACGCGCATCCATCCCCCGGATAAGCGCGTCCTCGAGAACATCAACCTGTCGTTCTTCTTCGGCGCAAAGATTGGCGTGCTGGGCGGAAACGGTTCGGGCAAAAGCTCACTGCTTCGCATCATGGCCGGCGTGGACAAGGAATACCTGGGCGAGGTCCACCCCGCGCCCGGGATCCGCATTGGCTATTTCGCGCAAGAACCGGAGCTTGGCGCCGCCAAGACCGTGCAAGAAGCCGTGAACGAGTCGGTGGCGGACATCCGCACGCTGGTCACTAAATTCGAAGAGCTGAGCATGTCGCTCGGTGAAGAGATGTCCGACGAGGCGATGAACCGCCTTCTAGAAAAGCAGTCGGCACTGCAGGACAAGATCGAAGCGCTGGACGCCTGGAACCTGGACTCGCGCGTCAACATCGCGATGGAGGCCTTACGTTTGCCCCCTGCCGACGCCGCCCTCGAGCACCTGTCGGGCGGCGAGCGCCGCCGCGTGGCCCTGTGCCGAATCATCCTGAGCCGCCCCGATTTGCTGCTGCTCGATGAGCCGACGAATCACCTGGACGCGGAATCAGTGGCCTGGCTCGAGCGCTTCTTGCACGAGTACACCGGCACGGTGGTGGCGGTGACTCACGACCGTTACTTCCTGGACAATGCCGCGGAGTGGATTTTGGAGCTGGACCGCGGCCGCGGCTACCCCTTCAAGGGCAACTACTCCTCCTGGCTCGAGCAGAAGCAAGCGCGCCTCGCTCACGAAGAAAAGAAGGAGAGCGCCAAACAACGCAAGCTCAAGCAGGAGCTCGAGTGGGTGCGCCAGTCGGCGCGCGCTCGCCAGGCCAAGAGCAAGGCTCGTCTGGCTGCCTATGAAGATTTGTTGTCCAAGGCCAGCCAGGGCTCCGGGGATCCGACGGAAATCTCGATTCCGCCGGGGCCGCGCCTCGCCGATCTCGTGATCGAGGCGGAGCACCTGGGCAAGGGCTTCGGTGACCGGCTCTTGATCGATGATCTGTCGTTCCGCCTGCCCCGGTCCGGCATCGTGGGGGTGATCGGGCCAAACGGCGCCGGCAAGACCACGCTGTTTCGCATGCTCGTCGGGCAGGAGGCGCCGGACGCGGGCCAGCTCAAGATCGGCGACACGGTCAAGGTCGCCTACGTCGACCAATCGCGCGGCTCGCTCAACCCGGATCACAACGTGTTCGACGAGATTTCTGGCGGGCAAGACCAGCTCCTGCTCGGCAAGCGCGAGGTCGCCGCCCGCGCCTATTGCGCCTGGTTCGGTTTCAAGGGCAGCGACCAGCAAAAGAAGGTGGGCACGCTGTCGGGGGGTGAACGCAACCGCGTACACCTCGCGAAGTTGCTGAAGGAAGGGGGCAATCTCCTCTTGCTCGACGAACCCACGAACGATCTCGACGTGGATACCCTGCGCGCGCTCGAAGAGGCATTGCTGGAATTTCCGGGCTGCGCTGTCATCATCAGCCACGATCGCTGGTTCCTCGACCGCGTCGCCACCCACATCCTGGCTTTCGAAGGCGAGAGCCACGTCGAGTGGTTCGAAGGCAACTACCAGAGCTACGAGGAAGATCGCCGTCGCCGCACGGGGCAGAGCGAAGACCAACCCCACCGTATCAAGTACAAGCGGATTACGGTTTGAAGGTTGATACGCTTAGCCCTGGATCGAGGCGTCCTTCGCGGCGCTCTCTCCTCGATTTAGGGCTGCCGCTGCCCGGCTGAGGCATCGCCGCTGGGCCAGAGCGGTTGGGCCAGAGGCGGCTGGGCCGCGCTCAGAGCAGGCGTTCGTGACCGCGAGCAGCGAGCTCTTTCAATAGATCCCCGAGGTTTCGCACGCTGTCCTTGTGCACGACCAGGAGCACCTCTGGCGTATCTACGACGATCACGCCGTCGAGCCCCATCACCGCGACGAGCCGCTCCCCGGTGAGGTTGTAGATAAAGCTATCCTTGGTCCCGAGCTCCACGACCTCGCCCCGAGTCACGCTCGCGTCGGCGCTGGTTTGCAGCGCTTCCTTCAAGCTGTAGAGGTTGCCGGGGTCGCTCCAGCCGAGCTCGACTTGTAAGAGCACCGCTTGCTCGCGGGGTAACCGTTCCAGGATGGCCACGTCAAAATGGACGGAAGGCACCTTCGGGTAGAGCTCGTCGAGCTTGGCCTTTTCCTGTGGCGTGCCCCTATATTGAACGATCTCCTCGATGCGAGCTGCAAGCTCGGGAGCGAGGCTGCGAAACGCGGAGGTCATGAACTCGACCGTGGTGACGAAGTAGCCCGAGTTCCATACGAAGTTGCCCGACGCGAGCATGTCTTCGCAGCGCGCCTTGGGGGGCCGGTATTGCCACGAACGAAACCCGTAATAGGGCGTGCCCTGGTGCTCGCCCAGCTTCGGACCGAGCTCAATCCAGCCGAGGTTTTCGCTGGGATAACGCGGCTTCTCTCCGATGAACACCATGCGCGCGGGGTCGGCTCGAACCAGCTCATGTCCGCAAGCGATGGCTCGCTCTAACGCGTCAGTATTTTTGACGTAGTTGTCCGACCACTGGAACATGAAGGGACCCGTCACGCCGTCCTTCTCCATCGAGAAGAAAGCCAGCGCCACCGCCGCCGCCACGTCACGTCGACAGGGCTCGAGGATGAAATTCGACGCCGGCAGCTGAGGCGCCTGCGCCCGCAGCGTCGGCTCATACGCTTGGTTCGTGGCCACGTACATGCGCTCGCGTGGCACGCTCGCCGCGAGCCGCTCGACCGCCAGCTGGAAGGAGGACTTGGAACCGATGAGCGGGGCGAACTGCTTGGGCGAATTCTTGCGACTGAGCGGCCAGAGGCGTTGACCCGTGCCACCGGCGAGTAGGAGAGCTCCGAGGGTTTCCATGCGAGGCGTGTCTGATGCGCGCGCAGCGGTGGTCAGTGGTGCCCTTCGGGGGAGTGAGCATGGCGATGCTCGAGCTCCGTCTTCGTCGCGTCGCGCACCTGGCGCACGCGCACCGAGAAGTGCAACGTCTTGTCCACGAGCGCGTGGTTAGCGTCGATCTCGACGTCGCTCACCCGGACTTTGGTCACCGTGACGGTGCGCATCTGGTTACCGATCTGGATATTGTATTTTTGCCCTTTCATCGGCGTCGAGCCTTCGGGGAGCCGTGAAATGGGCAGAGTCGAGACGAGCTTGGCATCGTGCGCGCCATAGCCCTTCTCCGGTGGAATCGTCACCTCTACGGCGTCGCCCGGGCCCCGACCCTCCAGTGCTTCTTCCAAACCCGCTAGGATATTCGCGTAGCCGTGCAGGTAGTAGAGCGGCGTCTTGCCGCTCTTGTCGATCACGCGGCCCGCGTCGTCCTTGAGCGTGTAGTCGAGAGCCACGACCTTGTTTCGACGGATTTCCATGACGCCGTCTGTACATAAGAACGGGGCCGTCGGCTAGTAGGAGAGACCCGACTGCGCGCTGCGCCTACCGATGCAGGGAAGTGCCCTGAAGGCAAAAGCCCCAGGTGTAAACGCGGGTGCGATAGCCTGTATCGAACGCCCGCGCGCGCGGCGTTTCTGGTGCCCTGCGCCCCGCCAGGGACACGGGAATTATGCAAGAAAGCCGCCGCACACGGCTCAGAGCTCGCAAACGTAGGCGATTTCGTCACCGCAATCCAAATCGCGCCAGAGGCCACCGATGGCCCGCATGCAGTCCTCGCCCTCGCGGTCGTTGGGTTGGTCCACGTCCCAGGGCGCAAATCCCGAAGCCGCCGCGTCCGCCCGAGCGTCGAAGAAGACGCGCCCGTCAGCCCAGCGCCACTGCCCTTCCGTCTCGCTATCGGTGCCCGACGTCCAAAAGCCCTCCTCCGCCAACGGCGCCATCCGCTCGCTCAGCCAGGTATTCTCGGCGGGGTCGTCGATGCTGACGAGCGAGCCGCCCGCCGCGCTACAGCGCCGCGAGGCAATGCTCTGGGAGACGACCGACCCACACAGCATGAAGTCTTGCCCGGCGCGCAGCTCACACGAGCACTCGGCGCGGCAGTCGAGTCGCGTCGCCTCAGCATCCACTTTCGCCTCGACGAGAGCAGGCGCCGCATCGTAGAGGCCCCGTGCAGCGTACTGGCCCGCGACGCCGGCGTCGGCTTCGACGAGCGGGCTGCTGACCGCCACGCTTGCATCCACGCTCACGCCGTTGTCGTAGGAGGCCAGGTTTCGCTCAGGCAAACACGCCAAGGCGAGCGCGCCGAGGGCCAACCAGGATCGCGCCGCGAGCGTCTTGCCCGGTTTCAAACCGCCCCCGGTACGCCGCGCTGATCGCACCCGACACAACCACCACATCTCTTCTGATTACCCCATTGAAAGTGCGAGAGCTGGCGAGGACACCGGACACGCTCGCTCGACGAGCCTTCATCCACGGCGCACAACGCGTCAAGCGCCAAGCGGCCTAGTTGATGAGCGTCGCGAAACTCCGCCTACCGCTGAGGCGTTCTTGCCGGGATGATGGAGGCCGTAGGCCTGTCGCCCACACTCGCGAGCTCTTCGGTGATACAACGTGACGCGCGGCGGATTCTGGCTCGCCGCGCCCCGAGCGCGACCCCGGGAGGCCATCCCGGCTTAGCCAATAAATGGGACATCCGCCCGTAGCTGACATGTGCCGTAGGTCGGCCCGGTGGCCGCCGGGTGTGCGCTGCGGTGATTTGAGGTGGACGGCGCAGGTGATAAAGCGAGACCTACATTCGCCCCCGCTATGATCCCCACCCTCGCCTCCCAACGACAAATCCCGGAGCTGTACCGCGCGTTCCTCGCGCAGCTCGCCCGCGCAGGCTTCAGCGGGGAGATCCGCACGGACTACGCCACGCGCTTGGTCGCGGCGACCGACAACTCGGTCTACCAGCTCGTGCCCGTCGCCGTGGTCTTCCCCAAACACGAAGCGGACGTGGCCGTGGCTCTTCGGCTCGCTCATACCGATAACTTTCGAGATCTCAAGCTCAGCCCGCGCGGAGGCGGCACGGGCACGAATGGTCAGGCGCTGTGTGACGGGGTCATCATGGATCTATCGCGCCACCAAAACGCGATCCTGGAGTCGAACCTCGCGGAAGGCTGGGTCCGCGTGCAACCCGGCGTGGTCCTGGACCAGCTCAACGATCACTTGCGGCCGCATGGGGTCTTCTTTGCACCGAATTTGTCGCCGAGCAGCCGCGCGACCATCGGCGGCATGATCAATACCGACGCCTGCGGCAAAGGCTCGCGCATCTACGGCAAGACAAGTAACCACGTGATCGAGCTCCGCTCGGTGCTCCTGGACGGCACCACGTTGGTCTCTTCCCGCGTGGGGCCCGCAGAGCTCGAGCAGCTCAAGCGCGCGCCCGGCATCTGCGGTGAGGCACATCGGGTAGTGGACGAGATCGTGACCACTCGACGCGGGACGATCGCCAAGCAGTTCCCGAGGCTCGCGCGATTTCTGACCGGTTACAACCTCGCCCACGTCTACGACGACACCGGGCATTTCAACCTGAACTTCATCTTGGCCGGTTCGGAGGGCACCTTGGCCGTCGTGACGGAGGCCAAGCTGAAGCTCACACCGCTGCCCAAACATCGGCAGTTGCTCGCGCTGCGTTACGCGGATTTCGACGCCGCCTTGCGCGCGGCCAACCTGCTCGTGCTGAGCGACCCGGGCGCGATTGAGACCGTGGACAGCACCATCGTCGGGCTGGCAAAGCAGGACGTCATCTGGCACTCGGTGGCTCACCTGCTCGAGGCCGACGGTGAAGCGCCGCTGGCGGCCGTGAACTTGGTCGAGTTCCAATCCGACGACGCGGCCCTGGTGGCGCGCAAAGTGAGCGATCTCGCTCGCACGCTGGAGGCCGAGCGCGGGCAGCCGGGCAAAGCTACGGGTTATACGATCGCGACGCAGGCCGGCGACATCGCGGCACTGTGGTCGCTGCGCAAGAAGGGCGTGGGTCTGCTCGGCAACGCCAAGGGCGAGCGGCGCCCGGTGCCGTTCGTCGAAGATACCGCGGTACCCCCGGAGCGCCTCGCGGATTACATCCGTGATTTTCGCGCCATCTTGGATCGGCATGGGCTGAGCTACGGCATGTTCGGCCACGTCGACGTCGGGTGCCTGCACGTTCGCCCCGCGCTCAACCTGCGCGACCCTGCAGACGCGGGGTTGCTCCGGCAGATCAGCGACGAAGTGACTCGCCTGGTCAAGAGCTACGGAGGCGTGCTCTGGGCGGAGCACGGCAAGGGGTTCCGCAGCGAATACAGCCCCACTTTCTTTGGCCCCGAGCTGTACCAAGAGCTGCGCAAGGTCAAGGGCGCTTTCGATCCCTACAATCAGCTCAACCCCGGCAAGCTGGCGACGCCGCCCACCAGCGGTGAGCGCCTCGTGAGCGTCGACGCGAAAAAGCGAGGGGACTTCGATCGAGAGATCAGCCAGGCCGCGCGCGCCAAGTTCGACGTGGCCATTCACTGCAACGGCAACGGCCAGTGTTTCGACTACGACCCCGATCACGTCATGTGCCCGTCGTCGAAGGTCACTCGCGACCGCATCCATTCGCCAAAGGGGCGGGCAGGCATCTTGCGAGAGTGGCTCCGCCTCATGACCGCCGCCGGCTACGACGCCGGCACCGGACTCGGGAAAGGCAGCGGCGGGCGCCAGGCTCGAGACGCGGCACCCGCGGACTTTTCGCACGAGGTGTACGACGCCATGAACGGCTGCCTCGCATGCAAGGCGTGCGCGACCCAGTGCCCGATCAAGGTAGACGTGCCGCATCTGCGCGCCGAGTTCCTGTCGCAGTATCACACGCGCTACCGCCGCCCGCTCAAAGACTACTTCGTGGCGGCGCTCGAGCTCGTGCTGCTCGTCATGGGGCGCCTACCCAAGCTCTTCAACTGGTTTTTCAGGCAGGCGTGGTTCGCGCGCGGGCTCCAACGTTGGGTCGGCATCGTGGATTCACCGATGCTCAGCGAGGAACGGCTCGAGCTCATGCTCGCCGCGCGCGGCGCAAAGAAGTTCGACCTCGAACGTTTGCGCGCCGCGAGCGCGGAAGAAAAGCAGAAGACGGTGCTCGTGGCGCAGGACGTCTTCACGACGTTTTACGAGTCCAACGTGGCCCTCGCCGTCTACGACGTCCTCACCCAGCTCGGGCTCGAGGTCGTCTTCTTGCCTTTTCGGGAGAACGGCAAAGCCCTGCACATCAAGGGCTTTCTGAGTCGGTTTCGGCGCGTCGTGCGCAAGAACACGCGCTTCTACGCGCGGGTGGCGGAGCTCGGCATTCCGATCGTCGGGATCGAGCCGGCGGTCACCCTGACCTATCGCGACGAGTACCCCGCGGCGCTGTCCGGCGGCCGTGAGGGAAACAGCGAGCGCGCGGCGCCGGCCTTTCGCGTGTTGCTCTTACAAGAGTACCTGAGCCAAAAGCTGCCGGAGCTGGCCCCGGCGCTGGAGAGCTTGCGGCGAGCTACCCCGAGCTCTCTGTCCTTATTCGGGCATTGCACCGAAAAAACCGAAGAGGTCAAATCCCAGGAGCAGTGGCAGAAGGTGTTCCGTGCCTTCGGCATCGAGCTCCTACCTCAGAACACCGGCTGCTGCGGCATGTGCGGGGTGTACGGGCACGAGGCGATCCACTACGTGGAGTCGCGCGGCGTGTTCGAGATGAGTTGGGGCAACCGGCTGCCGAAGGACGCGCTAGCTCGCGGCAAGGTGCTCGCCCAGGGGCACTCGTGCCGAAGCCAGGTCAAACGCTTCGCCGGCTTCGTGCCGCGCCACCCCATGGAGGCCTTGCGCGACGCGTTGAGCGCCAAAGCGACAGTAAGCGCAGCCGCTGTCGAGGCGGCCTCGGCGGCCGCGGAGTAGCGCCGTCGACGGACGAGCGCGGGTTCAGGGATCCCACACTCCGCCCACGCGCAAGCCGCCGCGCAGGTAGAGCGCTTCCGGGCGCGCAGCGTTGCCGAAGTGATATTCCGCCGCGACTCCGAGCCCCACCCACGGCAAGACGCCGCGCAGGCGCAAGGCGGAGATGCCGACCGTCACCCCCCCGCGCGCGCCGTAGCTCAGGCTGGTGTTGCCGGCCTGAAACAGCGCCACGGGGGCTGCCTCGAGGTCGACGTTCCAAGCTCTCGAGTGGAGCCGCGCGATGACGGGCAGCGCGGACAGGTAGTTGATGGCGAACTGCGTCGGGGCTGCCTTCGGCTCCAGCATCGCGCCGCCGCCAAACTCCAGCCCAGCGAGCAGGCTCAGGCGCGTGAAGCTGTAACCGGCGAGGAGCCTGCCGAAGCCTCCAGCGCCGAGCGTCCACCTGCCCTCGGTGCGGCGCAGCTGGGCCGTGCCACCCGTGTCGAAGTTGATGAGCAGGCGATCGCGAGTGCTCTGCACGCCACGAAATTCCGGGTCGACGGGTAGCCAGAAAGGGCACTCTCTCGCAGCCCCGAGGATGGCCTGCGCGAGCGCGTCGACGCCACGCTGCAGAGAGAGCGCCTGCGCGACCTCCGAGGTGAGCTCGCGACCCTGCTCGACGAAGAGCGTTCGCGGATCGCCCAGAGCAGCGGCGTCGCGCTCGAGAAGCGCCAGAGCCCGCGCGCGCACCGCCGGCACCGCGCGACAAACGGAGGCCATCACGGTGGGATGGATTTGCCTGTGCGCGGTCTCGTCCAGCAGCCACCCGCTCCCCTCCTCCGCTTCCACGATGCGCCGCACGTCGAACACCAGCGCATCCACGCTCGCCTCGCTGACCCCGAGCCCTCCTGACCCTGCGCCGGCGTAGTCAGCCCACGCCAGGCGGGAGAATGAAAGAGCCATGAAGGCCGCGACACCCGAACGCGAAAGCTTCAATTGCGCTGACTTCGGGCGCTGGCTTCGACGGGCATGTCGGCGAACATAGCGGGCGGCATCGGACGCGGCAAGCGACGGAGGCGCCGAGCGGCAGACGCGGGGCAAAGCTCGCCTCGACTCGAGCGCGGCCGCCACGGACGTCGACAGGGGCGCGTGCCGCAGGCTAATGAGTGAGCATGGGTCGTTTCCCCTTCCCCCAAAATCGACGCCTGGCTCACCTCGCTTACCCAGGGCGCGCCGAGGCGGCTGATGTACTTTCAGCCGCCGCGCGCTGGCGCAGCGAGATCGTCACGGCCGAGGGGGCGCGGGGAGGCTTACGCACGCGCCGGCCCGACACGCCCGACGGTCAGGCGAACTCCAGCGTCTCCGAAGGCATCGCCTACGGCATGCTGATCGGGGTCATGCTGGATGACCAACCCCTGTTCGACGGCTTCTGGTCGTACGCTCGTTGCTTTCTGAACGAGAGCGGGCTGATGGATTGGTACATCGCGCCGGACGGAAGTCGGCCGCTCGCCGTCGGCGCGGCCAGCGACGCGGACGAGGACATGGCCTGGGCGCTCGTCATGGCCGATAGGCAGTGGGGCGGGAGCGGGTCGCTCGGCGAGGCGTACCTCAGCATCGCACAGCGCTTGATCGACGCCATCTATCGGACGGAGGTCGATCACGGCGAGTGGGCCGACATGTTCTTGCCAGGGGACGACTGGCGGGGCAAAAACGTATTTAATCCGTCTTATTTTGCTCCCAATCAGTATCGCACCTTCGGAGAGGTGACAGGCAATGTCGCCGGCTGGCAGCGCGTGATCGATCGGGGCTACGCGATCCTGAATAACAGCCTGAATGCTGCGAGCGGCAATCGTTTGAACGGCCTCGTGCCGGCGTGGTGTGACGCGGCGGGGGCTCCCGTAGAGGCATTTCCCGGCGCGATGAAGAACTATCAATACGACTCGGCGCGCACGCCGTTTCGCATCGCACAGGACTGGGCGCACAGTAAGGATGAGCGCGCGCGAGCCTACCTGGCGTGCATCAGCGAGTTCTTTGCGAGCATCGGCGCCGAGCGAATCGTGGACGGATACACGCTCGACGGTCGACCTGCACCCGACCCGCGCTCGCCACCGAACAACCCGGGCTCGGCCGTATTCGTCGGCTGCGCAGCTGCAGGCGCCATGCATGACCCCAAGTATCAGGGATTCATCGATGCAGCTTACGCGCGCGTGCGCACCGGCGAGCTATTGGCTCGCAGCCGCTACTACAATCACTGTTGGACGGTGCTGAGCTTGTTGATGCTGACGGGGAATGCGTTCGAGCTGCCCGCCCCCTGACTCAATCGCGGGGGGGCTTGATCAGGTCCGCCTCCCAGCGCCCTTCGCCTTGCCCAATCAGCTCCCAGCGGCTCCAGACCCCACCGATGTGGCCTAGCTCCACCCGTTCGACCCACATGGCCACGCCCGCGCCGGAGTTGGCAGGCAGGTCACCCGTGTAGCGAGGATCGGTCGAGACGAGCAAGACCTGGTGGTGGGGCTCGCCGTCCCACTGCAGCACCTCCACCAGCACGCTCGGATGGATGGGCTCACCCGCGCCGGAAGAAGGGTTGCCCAAGCAGGTTCGAAACTGCTCGAAGTCGAGATCCGTCTGTCCCCACAGCAGCGCTGCCTCGCTCGGCCCCGCGGCGCTCTCGTCGGACTCTGCCGTCGGTGATCGGGTCCCCGAAATCGGTTTCAGCGTCAGGATCCCGGTCGCAGTTCGTTCTCGGGAGTCACAGCTCGCGGACATGCTCAGTCGATAGGCGCCGGCTTGAACCGGCTCGCGTGCCGTGCCGATCTGGATGGAGGCTTCGGGCACCGCGAGAGGGGCTTCGGCGTGCCGGCCGCCCGCAGCGCCGCAGGCCGGCAGAATGAACAGCGCGGTGACCGCCGAGCGAGTGAACCCTGGCATCGATGCAGCTCAGGGAACGGACGTTGCGCCGCACGTCTAAATCCGTGGGCCCTGGCTGCTGCGTAAGAGCGACCAGTTGTGACGCAGCTCAGCCGAGTAGCATAGTTTCACACAGCGGCGACCGCTGCCCCGATCGGCAACCAAATTTTGAAGCAGGCGCCACCGGAGCCGCTCTCTTGGCAGGTCAGCGTCCCGCCGTGGCGGTTGACGATGACGTCGTAGCCCACCGCCAGCCCTTGACCGGTGCCACCGCCCACCTCCTTCGTCGTATAAAAGGGATCGAACACCTGGCCACGGATTTTCGCGTCGATGCCGGGCCCATCATCGACCACCGACACTTCGACGCCGGAGCCTCGCGTGCTCGACGCGATTTCGATACGCCCGCCTCGAGGCGCACCGCCAAAGTCGCCGCGGAACGCCTGCACGGAGTTGTACACCAGGTTGAGCATGACTTGCTTGAACTCGGCGACGTGCAGCGCGACGGGCGGCAATCCCGGTTCCAGGTCGAGCGTCACCTCGGCGACGGCTTGCCAGTCGCCTCGTGAGACACTGACCGCGTTACCGATCGCGTCGTTCAGGCTGGCCATCACGCGGCCATCTTCCGCCCCCATGCCCGTGAATTGCTTCAGCTCCGAAATCAGGCCCGCGATGCGCTCGATCCCCTCGAGGCTCTGCGCCAACGCGGCCGGCGTTTGCTGCAGCACGAAGTCCATGCGCTGCTTCTTCCAGGCTTGGCGCACCCGCTGCATCAGCTCCTCCGTGGGGCCATCTTCCCCCGCTGCCCATTGGCCGAGCGGGGCGAGCACCTCCTGTACGCCCACCATCGCCTTCAGCAAAAATTGGAGGTTGTCAGAGACATACTGAGCCGGCGTGTTCATTTCATGGGCCAACCCCGCCGCCAGCCGCCCCACGGTCTGTAACTTACTGGCTTGCATCAGCCGGTCACGCGCGGCCTGGTTTTGACCGATGGCGAATTTTAACGCCAGCTGCGCCCTCACCCGGGCGAGCAGCTCCTCTGGATGGACCGGCTTGGTGACGTAGTCATTGGCGCCGAAGCCAAACGCGGCGACCTTGTCGTTTACGGAGTGGGTGCCCGTCAGCATCAAGATGGGCAGTTGCGCCGGCGACCACTTGCGACGCAGCACCTTCAACGCTTGAAGGCCGTCCAAGATCGGCATGCTGTAGTCACACACGAACAGATCGGGCACCAGGCGCTCCACCTGGCTGATTGCCTCCGCCCCATTCTGGGCCTGGCTCACCACCACGTGGCCGAGCGCTTCCAGCGTCTTGACCAGATGCTCACGCGCCGGGCGCGAATCCTCGGCAACGAGAATGTGTGGCGGCTTGATGGTCGACATTTTGGATCGGCCCGAGGCGAGGCGCCGTGTGCCTTCTCCCCGATGTTTCGGAGCGGCCATCCCGGTGGCTCGAATAAGCCTCCACAGGATAAGCTAACGGACCTGAGCGCCCGTCCGATAGCTCCTCCGGGCCCGGCCGCGGCTTAGCAAGTCCGAGGCGCAGCCGTTATCTGCGACGAAGTGCCCAGATTTCCCGCCCAGGGTGGTCTTGCCGGCGCGCGATGACGTTGAGCTTTGGGGGGGGTGATTTTGGACGTATTGAGCGAATTTGGAGACGGCTGTAGGCGACGAGGCTGGGCGGCTGCCGGTTACGACTGCGCGAGCCGGCGAACGGGAGAGTCGAACCTGCCGGTGCCCCGCCATGGCTGAGGGCATGAAGCGCATCCTGTTCGTGGACGACGAAGTTGGAGTTCTCCAGGGGCTTCAGCGCATGCTCTTCGAGATGGCCGAGCAGTGGGAGATGCTGTTCGTCGACAGCGCAGAGAAGGCGCTCGACGCGCTGAGCGACGCTGATTTCGACGTCATCGTTACCGACATGCGCATGCCAGGCATGGACGGCGCGACCCTGCTGTCACACGTCCACGACGAATACCCGAACGTGGTGCGAATCATCCTGACGGGCCACTCGGAGCTCGAGGCCACGCTCAGGGCCATGCCTGTCGCGCACAGCTTCCTCACGAAGCCCTGCAAACCAGGCGTGCTCGAGGAGGTCGTGCGGCGTAGCTGCGGTCTGCAAGCCCTGCTCGGATCGGAGAGCCTGCGTACCCTGGTGGGGGGTGTCGCCGGCCTCCCGGTCAAGCCCGAGGTTTACACGCGGCTCACGGAGGCCATCGCCGACCCCATGATCGAGATGTCGCAGATTGCCAAGATTGTGACACGTGACATGGGCCTGGCAAGTAAGGTCCTGCACCTCACGAACAGCGCATTCTTTGGCTCGAAACGCAACTTCGTCAGCGTTGATCAGGCGGTGACGTTCATCGGTATCCGCATGCTCCGCAAGGTCGTGCTCTCGGCCGAGGTCTTCGCGGCCTTTAGCCCCAAGCAGTCGCTCGGGGGGCTTTCCCTGGACTACGAGCAGAAGCACGGGCTCGCCTGCGCCGGTATTGCGCGACGCATCGCCGGTGATCCAGAGCAAGGCGAATACGCATTCCTCGCCGGCATGCTGCACGACGTCGGTAAATTGGTGTGGGCAACGCGGGCGCCGAAGGTCATGCGCCAGCTCAACAAGCTGAAGAGCCGAGGTGAGAGCCTCGCCCCCTCGGTGGAGGAGGGCGTGTCGGGCAGCAGCCACGGCCGCGTCGGAGCGTATTTGCTCGGCCTCTGGGGCCTCGAGCACCCGTTGGTCGAAGCCGTCGCCTATCATCACGACCCGGCGGCCGTGGGTAGCGCACAGCTCGACCTGCCCACGATCGTACATATCGCGGACGCGCTGACACACGAGATCGAAAATGAACGAGCGGGTCGCAAGCACGAGGTGACGATCGATCGAGCCCACCTCGAGAAGATAGGCGTGTTGCACAAGCTGGAGGATTGGCGTGAGGCGGGCCGTGAGCTTTGGGATCGGGAATCGTAATGAGCGAGTCTACTGAAGAGTTCCGCATCCTGTGCGTGGACGACGAGCCCCGCGTACTGGACGGTATGCGGCGCACCCTCGGCATGAACTTCGAGGTCAAGACGGCGGAGGGCGGCGCCCAAGCGCTGGCGATGCTCATGGGCCCGGAGCGCTTTGCCGTGACCATCTCCGACATGCGCATGCCGGGGATGGACGGCGCGGCTTACCTCGAACAGGCAGCCGAGCGGGATCCAGATATGGTCCGCATGCTGCTCACCGGTCAGTCCGACATGCCGGCTGCCATTCGCGCCATCAATCAAGGGCGCATCTTCCGCTTCCTGACCAAGCCCTGCGACGCCGACGTACTACACCACGCGGTCGAAGACGCGCTGGAGCAACATCGGCTGATCACGGCCGAGAAGGAGCTGCTCCAAAAGACCCTCTACGGCTGCATCAAGGTCCTGACCGAAATGCTCGGCCTGGTCAATCCGATCGCCTTTAGTCGCGCCGTGCGCGTCAACCGCTTGGTGCAACACGTCGCCAGTACGCTCAAGCTCGCCGACGTGTGGCAACTCGAGCTCGCCGTGATGCTCGCCCACCTCGGCTACGTCGGGATGGCTCCCGAGCTTCTGGAACGGGCCTACACCAACAAGCCGATCAGCCCGAGCGAGAAAGCAATGCTCAGCGGCGCGCCCAAGACTGCACACAACCTGATGGCTGAAGTGCCGCGCATCGAGGTCGTCCTCGCGATCGTCGACAAGCTCGGTGAGCTGCCGCCCACGCTCGAGGGCCAGCAAGCGGCGACCAAGGAGGGCCGGCTGAGCTGGGCAGCCCATATCATTCTGGCTGCGGAGCGCGCCGACCAACTGAGCCACTCGCTGCCTTTACCTCGTTTGATAGTGGAGTCGCTGAAGTCCGAGAAGTACAACCCCATCGTCATCGAGGCGCTCGGGAGAGCCGAGTTCCAGAGCCTCGAGAAGCGCCAAATCATCAAGATAACGGCGCGCGAGCTCAAGACAGGCATGTTCTTGATCGAAGACGCCCAATCACACGTGGGGGTGTTGATGGCCAAGGGAGGCCAGGAGGTGACCTCGACCGTCGCCGTGCTCCTGCGGCGCATGGCGGAGCGCCAAAATCTCAAGGAGCCGCTGATCGTCAGCGTCGCTCTTTGACGCCTCCGCTAGAGCGCGTGCCGCCCCGCGCCAAATGACGGGCGCTGCACGATTTGTCGCGCCACGCGCATGCCATCCACCGCGGCGCTCACGATACCACCGGCGTACCCAGCGCCCTCCCCGGCGGGGTAGAATCCGGGCCAGTCGAGCGATTCTAGCGTGTCCGGATGGCGCGGCACCCTGAGTGGGGCGCTGGTTCGCGATTCGACCGCCACGAGCACGGCTTCCTCCGTCACATAACCGCGCATGTTGCGCCCGAAGCGCTGGAGCGACTCGCGCAGCTCCGACGCGAAGCTCATCCCGGCGCTATCGAGGACTGCTCCGACGTCACTCGCGGTCAAGCCTGGGACGTAGCTGCTCTTGGGCACCGTGCTCGACCCGCGGCCCTCCAGAAAATCAGTGACGCGCGTGGCCGGCGCCCGCAACTGTCCCCCACCGGCGTCGAAGCTTTGGCTCTCGATGCGACGCTGTAGCTCGATGCCGCCGAGCGGGCCACGATAACCGCTGGCCGTCACTGCCTCGGGTTCCACGCCCACCACCAAGCCGCTGTTCGCGTAGCGCGAGTTGCGACGCGACGGGCTCATCCCGTTGACCACGACGTGGCCGGGCTCGGTCATCGCGGGCACGATAAAGCCGCCTGGACACATGCAAAAAGAGAACACCGGGCGCTGCCCCTGACTGTCCACCAGTCGATAGGCTGCGCTGGGCAACTCGGGGTGCTCCGCCAGGGCGCCATACTGGATGGCGTTGATCAGGGGCTGTGGGTGCTCGATGCGCAGGCCGAGGGCGAAGGACTTCGGCTCCAGCCGGTGGCCGGCGTCATGTAGCCAGGCATAAACATCACGAGCTGAGTGCCCGGTGGCAAGGACCACCGCGCTCGCCGCCAGCTCCTCGCCACCGAAGAGCCGCACGCCCTGCGCTCGGCCAGCGTCACCCTGGACAACGCCAATCACGCGCGCGCCAAAGCGAAACTCCACGCCGACGCTCCTCAGGCGTTCCCTGAGCGCCGTCACCACCTCGGGCAGCTTGTTGCTGCCGATGTGCGGCCGTGCATCCACTAGAATCTCGCTCGGCGCGCCGTGCAGCGCGAGGATCTCCAGCACATCGCGCACGTCTCCGCGCTTGTGCGAGCGCGTATACAGCTTACCGTCGCTGTACGTGCCAGCGCCGCCTTCCCCGAAGCAATAATTGCTGTCCGCGTCAACGGTGCCGCGCCGGGTCAACCCCTTCAAGTCTCGGCGACGAGGCTGGACCGGCTTGCCACGATCGAGGACGACGCTCAGCACGCCCGCGCGCGCGAGCTCGTAGGCGCAGAACAACCCGCACGGTCCGTCGCCGATGATCACGACCGGGGGGGAGCCGCTCACCTCCCTGGGATGGGGAGCGCCAAGCGCCGAGCTGTCCGCGACGCCAAAACCGAAGCCCGTCCCCACAGCGGTCGGTGCGAGCTCGAACAACAGGTGGTAGCGAACGCGGCCGCGACGACAGTCCAAGGAGCGCTTGCGCAGCACCACGGCAGGCAGCTCCGATGCGTCCACACGTAGCTTGTGTGCCACGCGTTCGCGCAGTGAAGCGGCGTCCTGGGGGGCGTCTATCCCGAGCTCGAGGGTCAGCTCCTCGGGCAGGGATTTGCGAGCGGATTTCATGACGGTGGGGGACATGCGCGAGCGCGCCCCCCGTCTCTCCTACCAAATCTAGTGGAAAGTACCGAGCCCAGGCGTGCGCGCCGCACAATTTAGCTTGGCTCGCCTGCTGCATGGCGGGCTGGGGCTCGCCCTCTGGACAAGCACACACACCAAATGACGCCTGACTCCGCGACGAGGTGCAACTGGCTGCGACGTGGCAATCGGCACCAGGGCGGCCGCGCCTGCTTGCAGCGTGGCCGTGCTGACCCGCACCCGAAGCCCCACGCCCGTCGCGGCGTGGGTCATTCGCCCGCCGAATTCAGCCGACCCGCTTGGCCCGCACCCTGTCGCGCCCGAAGCCGCCGCACCGGAAAGCGACGCGCCCGAGGCACGGTGACGGCCAGCCCGTCAGAGGTCAGGGCCCGCTTGATACACGTGCGCGCTGTACGGCAGGAGGGGCACGGTGTCCCCGGGCGCGCGCACCTCACCGAGCAGCGTAAGTTCGGCGGTGTCGAACAGCAAGCGCCAGGGCCCCAACACGGCCGGGGGCAACACAAACAGCACCCCCTCGGCATCGGCGTTGAACAGGAACAGGTAGCGCTGCTGGGCCAGCGCCGTGGCCACTCCATGCACCTCTGGGTGGCTCGCGACGTGGACGCACAGGGCGCGCGGCGCGGCTCTGTCCCAATCCAGGACGCCGAACTCGACACCGCCGAGGCCGAACCAGCTCACGTCTTTTTCCGCCCCTTCCACCGCGGGCCGCCCGTCGAGCCAGCGCCCCACCGGGCGCAGGCCTGGCTGTGAGCGAATGAAATGGATGAGGCGCCGCGTAAATTCCATCAACCCGCGATCGGCGAGGCTCCAGTCGACCCACGTCAGGGGGCCGTCGTGACAGTACCCGTTGTTGTTGCCTTGCTGGGTGCGACCCATCTCGTCCCCCGCCATCAACATCGGCACGCCTTGCGAGGTGAGCAGCGTCAGCAGCAGGTTGCGCTGCTGGCGGGCTCGGAGCGCGTTGACCTCCGGATCCGAGCTCGGGCCCTCCGCTCCACAGTTCCAGCCGCGGTTGTGGCTTTCACCATCACGATTGTGCTCGCCGTTCGCGTCGTTTCGCTTTCTCTCGAAGCTGACCAGATCGCGCAGCGTGAAGCCGTCATGACAGTTGACGAAGTTGATGCTGGCCCGCGGCGTGCGCCCAGAGGCCCGAAACACGTCCGCGCTGCCGGTGAAGCGGCGCGCAAATTCCCCAACTCCGGAGGGGCCACGCAGCCAAAACTCGCGAACCGAGTCGCGAAACTTGCCGTTCCATTCGCTGAAGACCGCCGGAAACTTGCCCAGCTGGTAGCCGCCGGAGCCCAGGTCCCACGGCTCCGCGATGAGCTTCACCCGTTGCAACACTGGGTCCTGCTGAATGGCGCCCAGGAACGCGCTGAACGGGTCGACCCACTGAGCGGTGCGAATCAGCGCCGGCGCGAGGTCGAAGCGGAAGCCATCCACATGCATCTCCTCCACCCAGTAGCGCATCGAGTCCATGATCAGCTGCAGCACCTGGGGGTGCCGCGTCTGAAGGGTGTTGCCGCAACCGGTATGGTCCATGTAGCGGCCCGGCGCTTCGGGCGCGTGCTTGTAGTAGGCGTAGTTGTCGACCCCGCGGAAGCAGAGCGTCGTTCCGGACTCATTGCTCTCGGCGGTGTGATTGTACACCACGTCGAGCAACACCTCTATGCCGGCACGATGCAGCTCGCGCACCATGCGCTTGAACTCCGGGACTTGCTCGCCCGCCTGGCCCGAGCTCGAGTAGCCGTTGTGCGGCGCGAAGTAGCCGATGCTGGCGTAGCCCCAATAGTTCGTGAGGCCGCGGGCATGCAGGGCTGCGTCGTCCTCGAACTGGTGCACCGGAAGAAGCTCGACCGCCGTCACCCCGAGGTTCTTTAGATAGGAGATCACACTCGGATGCGCGAGGCCTGCGTAGCTGCCCCGCAGCGCCTCGGGCACCTCGGGGTGCTGGGCCGTGAAGCCTTTGACGTGTAGCTCGTAGACGACCGTATCTTGCCACGCCAGATTCGGGTGCTCGTCACCCGACCAATCGAAGGCGGTGTCGACCACGACAGAGCGCGGGACGGAAGCTGCGTTGTCGAGCGTGCTCGGAAGACCGAACGCGTCGCTACCCGCATGCCCGAACACGGCCGGGTCCCAGCGCAAGCGACCCTCGACCGCTTTGGCGTACGGATCGAGCAGCAGCTTGTACGGATTGCAGCGGTGCCCGGCGGCTGCCTCATACGGACCGTACACTCGGTACCCGTAGCGTTGACCGGGCCGCACCGCGTCCACATAGCCGTGCCAATACGACCCCTCTCGCCCCGGCAGCTCCAGCCGGGTCTCGCTACCGGCAGCATCGAACAGACACAGCTCGATACGCCGGGCAGCCTCCGAGAACACGCAGAAATTCGTACCCCGACCGTCGAAGCTCGCCCCGAGCGGCCGCACCCTACCTGATCGTATCTCGCTCACTCTCGTTACTACCTACCGAGCCACCATTGTTTCGAGCGACCGTACTTCGGGCAACTGCCACAATGGGGGTGCCAAGACCGCCAGCGACAATAAAACCTAGTCTCGCTGCAGAGTCACCAAATTAGCGCATCGCCCACGGCCGACCCGCGGCCGCGAAACCCGTTGGCCCGGACCTCCGTCGGATGCTCCGGGCGGTCCCGAGGTCCGGGCCTACGGCGCGGCCCGCGCCCCCTGGCCTCGGAGCGAACGCAATGCCCGCTCCTCCGTTGTCCTCGCCCCCGGCGTATAGTCGGTGCATGCCGGTAGGCTCGGATGTTTCCCTCTTCGATGCGACCCGGCGCCCCTGGGATGTCGTGGTGCTCGGAGGCGGCCACAATGGTCTCGTCGCAGGGCTCGTCGCGGCGCGAGCGGGGCTCGAGGTCCTGGTGGTCGAGGCCAAATCGGAAGTAGGAGGCGCGGCGAGAACCGAACGCCCCTTCGCGAAAGCTCCTGACATGCCCACCTCGACCGGAGCCTATCTGGTGGGGCTGATTCAGCCGGAGCTGCTCCTCCGCCTGCAGATCGAGCTGCCGCTGATACGTCGAGATCCGCATTATTTTCTGCCCACCACAGGCTCGCGTTACCTGCTCTTCGGGTCCGACCGCGCAGCGCTCGCGGCGCAGTTTGGGCGCTTCTTTTCCGAGCGCGACTTCCGGGCCCATGAGGCGCTCCAGACTGAGCTCGACGCGCTGCGCGCGGATGTCGCGCCGACTTGGCTCATGGAGCCGCGTTCCATCGAAGAAACTGCGGACCGTTACGTTCGGCCAGAGCTGCGGCAGGTGTTCGTCGATCTGTGTCGGGGCTCGGTCGGGCAATACCTCGGGCGCTTCGGCTTCGAGAGCCAGCTCCTGCAGGCGATGTATGCGGTCACGGACGGCTACTCCGGCCTCTTCGGCGCCTGGCAAACACCCGGCACGGGAATGAACTTTCTCATCCACAACATGTGTCGGCTCGAAGGCAGCGGCGGTACCTGGATGCTGGCCCGCGGCGGCATGGGGACGGTGTCCCAGACCTTTGCCCGCGCCTACGCGTCAGCAGGCGGCGAGCTGCTCCGCTCTACACGCGTGTCAGGGGTGGAAGTCGACAACGGCATCGCCCGCGGTATCGTGCTCGAGTCGGGAGAGATCATCCGCGCCCGAGCCATCGTGGCAAACTGCGATCCCTTCCGGCTGCGCCAATTAGTGGGCCGGGAAAAGCTCTCGCTCGACTTCAATCAATGGCTCGACTCACGTGAGAGGCCGGGCTCGACGCTGAAGCTCAATCTCGCGTTGTCAGGCTTGCCGCGTTTCACTTGCCTGCCTGAGGACCGCGGTCAATTCGGGACCACGATCCACCTGTTGCCCGACGAGCGCCGAGTGCTCGAAGATTTGGAGGCCGCCTTCGCCTCGGCACAGAGCGGCCAGCTCCCCGAATTCCCGAGCATCGAATGGTACGTACACTCGACGCTCGATCCCACGCTCAGCGATGCGCAGGGCCGTATCAGCTCCGCCTTGTTCGTCCAGTGGGTCCCCTACTCGCTCGCGGGCCAGAGCTGGGAAGCTCGCGGCGACAGCTACGCCGACCACCTGTTATCTATCTGCGACCGGTTTGCGCCGGGCACTTCCGATCTCGTCGTGGATCGGATGCTGCTCCACCCCCAGGCCATCGAACGGCACTTCGGCATGAGCTTTGGGCATATTCATCACATCGACAACTCCTTTGGCTTCAGCGACCGGTTCCCCCACAAGACGCCTATTGACGGCCTCTATTCGTGCAGCGCGGGTACGCACCCTGCAGGGTCCGTCATCGGCAGCGCCGGTTACATCGCAGCGCGCCGCGTGCTCTCGGACCTCGGCGTGCCCGAGCGCTGAAACGCCGGCTCCGCACGGCCGCTACGCTCGCGGCGACTCGGAAGACGGCTCGAGCACGTAAACGTGCCGCTCGCCACCCGCTCTCCCGTACGCGCGCGGCATGGCCAGGGTGGTAAACGGAGCGACCACGTGCCCCGACGCGTCGATGGCGACGCAACCGCCGTGCCCGCCCATCTCGACGACCAGATCGAGGGCGCCGCGCGTCGCCCGCTCGATCCCATCGCCACGCCACATGAGGCGCGAGTGAACTTCGTGCGCAAACGCGGCGCGGATGAAGAACTCCCCCGCGCCCGTCGCCGACACGGCACATGTCCCGTCATGCGCCCAAGTGCCGGCGCCCAAGATCGGGCTGTCGCCGACCCTGCCCGGCGCCGCGTTCGTCATGCCGCCGGTCGAGGTCGCCGCCGCGAGGTGACCACGCGCGTCGAGCGCCACCGCTCCGACCGTCTGCCCTTCCTCCCCGCTCGGCTCCGATCCAGCGCTCGGGTCCGCCTCGACGTTGCCGTGGTCCAGAGCCATCTGCTCGCGCTCGACCAGGCGCTGGAGCTGCCTCGCGCGATAGTCCGTGACGAAGTACTCGGGGGGTTGGATCACGAGCCCGAGCTCGAGCGCCAGACGATCGGCGTCCTCACCCGCGAGCAGGACCTCGCGCCCCCGACCGAGCACGGCGCGCGCCAGGAGCACCGGGTTCTGCGCCGCTCGCACCAGGCACACCGCGCCTGCGCGCCGGTCCTCACCACTCATCACGCTCGCGTCCAGCCTCGCCGTTCTGTCCCGGCGCAACACCGCGCCACGGCCGGCGTTGAACACGCGCGAGTCCTCCAGCACACACACGGCGCTCACCACGGCATCTAGCGCGCTGCCACCTTGGGCGAGCACCGCGAGGCCCCGATCGAGGGCGACGCCGAGATCGCGCCGCATCTCTTCGATGCGCTCTTCGGGAACGCGGGTAAGCGAGAGCGCACCCGCCCCGCCGTGGATGGCCAATGCGTACGTGCTCAAGGTGCGAGCTGGCGCAAACCAGCAAGCCGACCCGCGCGGGAGCGGCAGCGCGGGAGCGGCAGGATACGCCCCTTCGGGCTCATCGTTGACCTGCGTCCGTTCGGTAGTCTTGCGCGCGATAGAACTTCCCGCTCGGCGCACCGTCATCGACGAGCAGCGGGACCAGCGCCCCTGGCAAGCACGTTTCGACCGCGTTCGGGGCCTTGTCCCCGCCGAGGTCCGTGCGTAGCCAGCCGGGATCGAGCAAGCTCATGATCACGCCCGTTCCTTCCAGCGAGGGGCTCACGTCTCGCACGTAGCGATCCACGGCCGCTTTCGACATGCTGTACGGCAAGAGCTCGCGGATGTTCTCTATCCCCGAGGTCACGTTCACGATACGGCCCCAGCCTCGCTCGAGCATGGGCGGGAGGAGCCGATCACACAGGCGCGTCAGCGCGATCACGTTCACTTCAAACGACTTGCGGTAGTCTTCCGCCGGCGAGGTGTGCGCCTCCCGCCAGGGCGTCATCATCGCAGCGTTGTTATACAGCACGTCGACACCGCCCGGGTCCGCCAGCACGCCATCGATCAGGCGATCCACCTCGCGGCTGTCGGACAGCTCCGCGCCGATCGCCCGCGCCTCGACGCCGCGCTCCCGGAGCTCCCGCGCCAAGCTCTCAGTATGCGACGCTTGCCGTCCGTGCAGGAGCAGCCTGCAGCCGTGGTCGGCCAAACCGAGCGCGACCTGCCGCCCGACACCCCGACTCGCTCCGGTGATCAGCGCCCATTTTCCCGTTAGTTTGCTCATCTCGATTTAGCCCTCGTAGCGCTGGCCGCGATAGAAATACGTCGTCTTTTTGCCGCTCAGCGGCGGCGATGCCACGACAGGCTCGCTCATGGGACTAGGCTCGGCTTCGGCGCTCGGCCCTGCGCCGTCCGCATCTAACCAACGAGCCACGAAGTTCGCGGCCATTTTCAGCGCCAACCGATTGACGGTCGGCGGCACGAAAACACACAAACTGCCCGCCTCGAACTTCCTGATGAACACCTGGTGCGCCGCGAACTCGAGCAACACGTACTCGGGCGGGTCGTCTTCGGGGAACGCGCCCCAGAGCCGAGCGATACGCGGCCCGGCTTCCCTAAGGGCCGCGTTGTCGATGACGGCGGGCAGATCTCGGAGCATGAGAGCGCCAGTGGCGTCCACGACGAAGCTGCCATAAACGCCATCGATGTCTTTGAGAGAGCTGAGCGCGTCTGCCGATTTCATCCTCACCTCACCGCTTCGCCGACGGCACGAGCTCGAGCGTCGCCGACAAGTTACCGTCTGTCTGCCACTTGACCAGCGTCTGGGTGCCCTTGCCACGCAGCTCGAGCGCGCGCGGCGTACCCGAGCGAATGGCACGCCCTATCAAATCCGCCAGCCGCGCCGCGTAGGCCACGCGCGCCGAGAACTCCTCGGGAGCTGCGCCTCTGCCTTGAATGACGTCCCCAGAGGCGCTGAGCACGACCTCGGCCACGGTGGACGATTCTCGCTCGATGCGCGGGGGCAACGGTGGTGGGCGTACCGAACGAGGCGGTGAAGAGCTCGGCCGCTTTGCGGCTTCCACCGTGGCAGGTGCCGGCAGGTGCGGCTCCGTCGGCTTGTCTTCCTCCATCGGTCGGGCCACGGCCGCTACGAACGGCCGACGTTCCGACTGCGCCTCGTCCGACGCTTTGGCCATGCGCAGCAGCAAGGACTGCAACGATGCGTAGATCGTCGGCGAGGTCGCCAAGGGGAGCGCGCAGGACTTAAACTCGCCGTCACCCCAGGCCAAGATGTCGGACGCCGCAGCCTCGCCAACCAGGCCCCCCGTCTCGGCGTGGATGAGCTCACCATTGGACAGGTGAAGGTAGCCGCGGCGCCCTTGCGACACGACCAGAAACACTCCGGTGGTGCGTGATAGGCTCTCTATTTGCAGCACGTTGTGCAGGTTCGCATGCTGCAGAAAGGCCTGAAAACCGGTCGCGGCGGGTCGCGGAATTTCCTCCACGTCCACCTCTAGCGCGTCGATGTCAGCTGTTTCACCATTCGCAGATTTCCCTGCCCCATCTGTCGCTGCGCCCGTCGAGGTAAAAACGTCTACTTTCGTCCCCTCCGTCCCCACCTCCTTCACCACGATCGCTTCTGACCCAGTAGTTTCTGACACTGTCGCTCCTGAGGGATTGGGCTAGGCACCTGTCGGTCAGTGTACGCGCAAACGGACCATTATGGATGTTTCGTTCGAGTTTCTGACGCCCGGATTTTATTTTCTTGACTCCTTTCGGCGAAGCGTCGGGGTGCGCGCGCTGGGGTGCCGGCGCGCTCACGTTTGGCTCGGGCGCACGCCCCTGGTCGGAGGCGGCGCGACCTGATGGCCAGCACGAGGCTCCAGGGAATTGGCCGAAAGAGCCCGGAAGGCGCCCCCTGAGGCGCTCGTTCTTGAGTCGCTTCCCTGGCTCGTCTACGAGAGACGAGCATGATTTTAGCGCGTCCCAGTGTCGAATCGCTCGAGCGCTACGTGGCTCCACTCGAGGGGCGGCGCGGCTGTTTGCGACTCGACTTCAACGAGAACACGCTCGGGCCGAGCCCGAAGGTGGTGGCCGCGATACGCGCTCTAGCGCCCGAGGCCTACGCCACGTATCCGGAATACGAAGGCCTGGTGCAACAGTTTGCGAGCCACGTGCGTTTGCCCGCGAGCTCCGTCGCCGTCTTCAACGGCGCAGACGCGGCCATTCGAGCCGTGTTCGATGCCTTCGGCGAGCCCGGCACCACGTTCCTCACGACGCGTCCCACGTTCGGCTACTACCGGCCGTGTGCGCAGATGGCCGGCATGTCGATAGAGAGCGTGCCGTACGAAGCGGATCTGTCGTTTCCATGGCGCGTCTTCGAAGCCAAGCTCGGGGCCCAGCCGCGCATCTCGGTCATCTGTAACCCGAACAACCCGACGAGCACCCTGGTCGAGCCCGCGCGCATCGTCGCCCTCGCCGCCCTGCACCCCCAGACGTTGTTCGTGGTGGACGAGATCTACGAGTCGTTTACGGGGCAGAGCGTGTTGCCCGAGGCGGCAACGTTACCCAACCTGCTCGGGCTGCGCTCGTTGTCCAAATCACACGGTATCGCCGCGCTGCGCCTCGGCTTCGCCTGTGGCAGCCCCGAGCTGGTGGAGCGAGTCTTTCGAGTCACGGGCCCTTACGACATCAATGCTCTCGCGGTGGTCGCAGGCAAGGCTGCGCTCGCAGACCCCGAGTACACGAGCGCCTACGTCGCCGAAGTCGCCGCTGCCAAGAGCTGGACCCTCGTGCAACTCGCACGGCTGGGGCTGCGCTACTTCAGCCAGGGAGGCAACTACCTACTGGTCTGGCCCGGCCGCGACGTCGAGCGCGTTGAAGCGGCGCTGCGCGAGCACGGTATCCTCGTGCGCAGCATGGCGGGCAAGCCGCTGATCGATGGCTCCTTCCGGCTCAGCGTCGGGACCCGAGCACAAATGCAGCAGTTCTTCAGCGCCTTCGAGTCCGTCCTCCTCGGTTGAGCGGGACAGGTCAGGCGAGCACCTCCGCAATCGCCATCGATTCGCGCAACCGATGAGACGCCGCCCGACACCTGAACTCCGGCGCCACGCGTGGCTGTCCGGGCCAACGCCGAAGAGCCCTCACGGCGACACACCTTCAGCCTAAATTGAATATTCCGTTAGACGAAAACTCCACATCACGCGGTAAGCCGCCCCCCCCAGATGATCCACGATGAAACAGTCGCTCGCCGCCTGCGAGCCCAATGGCCGATCGCGTCGAGGCACTGCCTGAATCAAAGGAAACCCCGGCGGCTTCAGCGGTTCGCGCAGCGTGGACCAGCCGCGATTTGGCGAGTAATGAGGAAACCGAGCACCGAGATCCCGCGTTAATGTGTGACGTGAGGATCTAGGCACTGGCCGGTGCACTCGTCCAGGCTCCGGCCAGCGCCGTTCATCCTCGCGACACGCGGTGCTGCCCACGTCGGCGTTCTGACGTGGGGCTCGTGCCCAGCCTTCATTTCAGCGAACCCGAACATCCATGACTCACGCCAGCCAGCGCCCTCGAGACTCGCTCAAACTCCAAGCTCCTCCGCGCGCTCGGGCGCCCCTGGCCGGCATCGTCCTCGGCATAGCGCTCACCGGCGGCCTCGGTCTGTGGACGTTCCAGCGCATCGGAGAGGCGAAGACCGTGTCCTCGGACGTCGAAGCTCGGCGCGCAGCAGATAGCGAGCGCGCTTCTCGCGCGGCGAGTGAGCCGCCGAAAGTGCGCGTGGTGCGGGGCACCAAAGAGAGCTGGCAGCCGCGCGTCGAGCTGGATGGCACGTTGCAAGCGCAACACGAAGCAGCTCTCGGGTTCAAGGTCGGCGGGCGCCTGGACCGCGTCGAGGTGAAGGTGGGCGATCGGGTGAGGGCCGGGACGCTGCTGGCGCGGCTCGACCTCGCAGAAGCTCGAGCCCAGGCCACCGCCGCCGAAGCGCAGGTGCGCGCCGCCGAGGCGTCGCTGGCGTTGGCAGAGGACGGCGAGCGCCGCACGTTGCCCTTGGTCGAGAACGGCTCCTTTACGGAGGCCACGGGCGTGCAGGCCACCGGGCAACGGCAGCTGGCCGTCGCGCAGCTCGAGGCGGCGCGTGCCCAAGCCGAGTTGGCTCGTGCCGGCGTAGCGAGCCACAGCCTTAATGCGCCATTTCCCGGCACGATCACGCTGGCCCCAACGGGGGTGGGGGCGGTGGTCACGCCGGGCCAGGCGCTCTTTGGTTTGGTGGACACCTCGACGTTGAAGCTCTCCACGACAGTGAGCGAGGACGACGCAAACCTGCTCGTCCAGGGTGCTCCGATACAGGTCCAGACCGAGGTCGGCGAGCTTCCAGGGCGCGTCACCGCCATCCTATCCAGCCTGGACCCGCGGACGCGTCGAGTACCGGTGGTCGCAGAGCTAGACAACGCGCGCGTGCGCGCGTCGGGCCCGGTGCTGCGAGCCGGCGCCTTCGTGCGCGCCTCGGTGCTGGCGAAAGATACAATCCCCGTGCTGCGGGTGCCTCACGGCGTGCTGCGCCCCGGCTCTCGAGATGAAGTTTTGTGCGTCAATCCAGCCACTCTGCGGCTCGACTCACGGCGTATCGCCTACGCGATCGCGCCGGATGGGAGCTTGCTCGTGCGCCGCGGCGTGAGCGCAGAAGACGCGATCGTGATGGACCCCATCGCCGAGGCCAAGGCCGGAGACGCGGTCCAAATCATCGAAGGCGCAGAGGCAGGCGTCGCTCCCGCGGCGGGGGCGATTAGCCCGTGAACATCTCCGCCATCTCGATTCGTCGTCCGGTGTTCACCGCCATGCTGGCGGTGGCCATCCTGGTGCTGGGGTTGATGGGCTTCCGACGGCTCGGCAGCGATCTCTTCCCCGACGTCTCGTTCCCGGCGGTGGCCATCACCGTGCCTTACCCCGGTGCGAGCCCGGTGGAGGTCGAGAGCCTGGTGATGAAGCCGCTCGAAGACGCCGTCATCAGCCTGAATGGCATCGATCGTGTGCGTTCGTTCTCGCGCGAGGGCTCGGGTCTGTTGGTCGTGATGTTCGACCTCGGCGTGGACGTCTCGGAGGCTGCTTCGGAGGTGCGCGAGCGAGTGTCGCAGGTGCGCTATCGATTGCCGGAGGAGACGCGGGAGCCCATCATCCAGCGCTTTGACGTCTCCGCCTCCCCCGTCTTGACGTACACGCTCCAGGGGCAGGGTTCGCTCTCCGAGTTGCGCGCGTACGCCGACGATGTCTTGCGCCCCGCGATCGAGCAGGTGCCTGGTGTCGCCGCGGTCGACGTACGGGGCGGCGCACGTCGTGAGGTGCGCGTCGAGCTCGACCGGGCCCGGCTGGATGCGCTGGGCATCACACCTGGCGCGGTGGTCACGCAGCTCCGCGCGGAGAACCTCAACGTGCCGGCAGGTCACTTTGCCGAGGGCGAACGCGAGATCAGCGTGCGCACCTTGGCCGAGTTCAAGAGCGTCGACCAGGTGCGCGACACCATCGTGGCTACGGCGCCCGACGGCTCCGCGGTGCGCCTGAAAGACATCGCTCGCGTGCTCGACGGCTTCGAAGACGTGCGCTCGCGCTCCAGGGTCAACGGGCACGAGGCCGTGACCCTCGAGATCCGCAAGCAGTCCGGCCAGAATACCGTCGCGGTCGCCCACGGCACGAAGGCCAAGATGGCGGAGCTCCAGGCCGCGTTCCCCGAGGGCGTCAGCGCTTCCTTGATCATCGACCAGGCGCGCTTCATCGAGGGCAACATCAAACAAGTCGAAGAGGACATCGTGTTCGGCGGGTTGATGGCCATTCTGGTCATCCTGGTGTTCATGCTCGACCTGCGTTCGACCCTAATCAGCGCAGTGGCCCTGCCGACCAGCGTGATCGGCACGTTCTTCGTGATGTACGTCCTCGGCTATACGCTCAACATGATGACGCTGCTCGCGATGTCGCTCGCGATCGGTCTGCTCATCGACGACGCGGTCGTGGTCCGGGAAAACATTTTCAAGCACCTGGAGCTCGGCAAACCGCCCAAACAAGCCGCGCTCGACGGCACCAAGGAGGTCGCCCTGAGCGTGATGGCGACCACCGCGACGATCGTCGCAGTGTTCATGCCGATCGCCTTCGTGGAGGGCATGGTCGGACAGTTCTTCCGCCAATTTGGCGTCACCATCAGCGCCGCCGTCATCATTTCCACGTTCGTGGCCTTCACGCTGGACCCGATGTTGTCGTCGCGCTTCGCCGCGCCCATCGGCGCGAAGAGCAAGCGGTTCGCCTGGCTGAAGCGGCCTTTCGAGTGGGTGCACTCGCAGATGGAGCAAACGTATCGCGCCCTCCTCGGCTGGTCGCTGCGAAACAAGCTGGTGGTGGGCGGGCTGGCCATCGGCAGCATATTTTTCATGGGCTATGTGCTGAAGCTCACCGGTCAGGAGTTCGTGAACGCCGAGGATCGCGGCCAGTTCGTGGTCGAGGCGGAGCTGCCCGCCGGTACGTCTCTGGAAGAAACGGCGCGGGTGACCAGCAGCGTGGAAGCCGAGATGCTGACCCACCCAGAGATTAAGGTCGTCTTCGCCACGCTCGGGGCCGGTGACCAGGTGAACAAGGTCAATTGGCGGGTCGTCACGAGCAGCAAGCTCGAGCGGCGAGAGAACCTGAGCGAGATGAAGGAAGTGGCCCGCCGGGCGGCGCAGAAGTTGGTCGGAGCGCGTGTGTCCGTCACGGATCCGGCGTTCGTGGAGGGCGCCGCTACTGAAGCGCCGATCATGATCAACGTGCGCGGCGAGCACTATGACGAGATCGAGCGCGTCACCCAGGGCATCGAGAAGGTCCTGCAGTCGACGCCTGGCATCGGCGATATCCAGGTGCGGCACTCGCCCGGTCGCCCCGAGCTGTCGGTCAGCGTCGACCGAGTGCGCGCCGCCGATCGCGGTCTGAGCGCGGCACAGGTGGCCCTGGCGCTGCGCACCGCCATCGAAGGAGACGAAGCGGGCAAGCTGCGTCAAGAGGGGCAAAAGCAGGACATCCCGATCAAGGTCCGCCTCGAGGAGCGCTACCGCACGGACGCCTCGATGTTGTCCAACTTGAGCCTGAGCACCGCGCGCGGCCCGGTGAAGCTCGGGGACGTCGTGAACATCGACCGCACGGAGGGGCCGCAGGTGATAGAGCGCGAAAATCGCCATCGCCAGGTCACCATCTGGGCGACGCCGCTCGGGCGGCCCCTGGGGGACGTGGCCGCCGAGTTTCAGCCACGCATCGCGGCGCTCGCGCTCGCGCCTGGCATGTCCATCTTCTACGACGGCCAGTTGCGGCTCATGAATGAGAATAACCAAGCGATGGGGCTGGCGCTGCTCTTGGGCGTGGTCTTCATCTACATCGTGCTGGCGTCGCAGTTCGAGAGCTTCATCCATCCCTTGACCATCATGGTCACGCTGCCTCTCGCGTTGGTGGGCGGCATCTTGGGCTTGTTTCTGACCAAGAACACGCTGGCCATGGGCGCGCTCATCGGCATGATTTTGCTGATGGGCCTGGTCACAAAAAACGCCATCCTGCTGATCGATCGAGCCATCGTTCGGGTGCGGGACCACGGCGAGCCGCCCTTGCAAGCGATCTTGGAGGCTGGGCCCGAACGCCTGCGGCCCATCTTGATGACGAGCGCTGCCATGACGCTCGGGATGCTACCGACGGCTATCAGCAAGGCCGAGGGCAGCGAGTTTCGCGCACCGATGGCGATCGCCGTCATCGGCGGCGTGATCAGCTCCACGCTGCTTTCACTGATCGTGGTGCCGGTGTTCTATCTGACCGTCGAAAATGTCAAGGGCGGCCTGAGCCGCTGGGGCGGCAAGCGGCGTCAGCGCCGAGAGCGGACCTCCACCTCCAGCTTGCCCAAAGCCGTTCCGACCGGCGCCGAATGACGTCACGTCACGGAGCGCCGGCGCCCTACCACCAGCGAATCTGAATGGGTTCGCTCGAGCCAGCCAGGTCGAACAGCACGGGGCAGGCGGTGCTGAGCCCTGTGAGATTTCTCCGCTCGTAAGGGCCGTTGAAGCTGCTCGACCCGCTTTGCCCCGTGCAGACCTGCGTCCAGGAGAACGGCACGGGGAAAGGGCCGAACTCGAAGCTATCGACCAAGGTGGGCGCGTAGGGGAAGTCAGTTATCTTCGCGCAGCCATTGGCGGGCAGGGTCGTGAGGAACCCCACGCCGCTCAGATCGACCGAGTTCTGCTCGTTACAGCGCGGGCAAGCCGGGCAGCTGGGCTCGCTGCTGCTGCCGCAATCGAGGCCCGCCTCGTCCCCGTTCTGGACGCCATCTCGACAAGACACGCAGCCAGAAGCCGCGCACCTGCCGCTCGCGCAGTCCGCGCCGACGCGACAGGTCTGGGCGTCCTCGCAGCGCGGGCAACCCGCCTCTGTACCGCCGCAGTCTTGGGCGCTCTCGTTGCCGTCGAGCTGGCCGTTGCCGCACACGAGCAGCACCTCACACGTCCCGCTCGAGCCGCAGAGCCCGCTCTGACATTCTGCATTCGCCGTGCAGCGGCGACCGATGTCACACAGCCCACAGCGCGCGTTGCCGCAATCGACCCCGGGCTCGCCGCCGTTCGCAACGCCGTCACCGCAGGTCGGCGCCTGACAGCATTGAGCCACCCCGGCGCCGCAGCTGACGGCGCCGCACACCGCGCTCGCGCAGTCGCCGGCCTCCGCACACGCGCGCCCGGCAGCGCAAGCGACGGGGCAGCTGCCGCCGCAGTCGGTGTCGGACTCGTCGGCGTTGCGAACGCCATCCGTGCAGCTCGGGGCGGCGCAGGTCCCACCCGTGCCGCAGGAGCTCGTGCTGCAGTCCGTGCCGACGCTGCAGGGCCCCCCGACGCCGCAGCCTGGGCACGCGCCGCCGCCGCAATCGATCGCGAGCTCGGCTCCGTTCCGGGCGCCGTCTTGACAGCTGGTCGGGCTGCACAGGCCCGAGGAGGGGGGGCAAAAGAGCCCCTCACTGCAGTCGGCGTCCACGCCGCAGCGCTGGCCCGCGGCGCAACGGGGGCATGACGCACCGCCGCAATCAACGCCGCTTTCATCCTGATTGTCGACCCGATCCGTGCAGGTCGCCGCGGCGCAGGCGCCGGCCACGCACAGCCCGTTCTCGCAGTCGGATGCGACAACGCAGGCACCACCGAGCGCACATGGGCCGCACGCCCCGCCACAATCGACGTCGGTCTCCGCGGCGCCACGCGCGCCATCGCTGCACTCGTCCGAAGCGCAGTCACCGTCGAGACAGGCCGCGATCGCGCAAGCGCTCTGGTCTTCCGCGCCGAGGCAGGACGTCGGAACACACACCCCGGCCTGGCACGTCGAGCCCGCCTGACATTGCGTCCCGTCTTCACACTCGGCGCCCACGCCGCTCGTCGGCATTTGCTCAGCCGCCGCGCTCGGGACGGGAACGCCTGCGCCGGAGCCGCCCACGCTCGGTTCGAGCGAGGTGGTCGCCAGCGCGGGCTCGAAATCATCGGCGGTGAGCGTGCAACTCTGCAGTGCAACACTGGCCAGGAACACGACGCAGCGAGTCAACCGGGCTGCGATCGCCGTCCTGCTCATCCGCAGAAGGCCACGCGAAGACGCCCGCTCGGACGTGGTCCGGACGGGAGGGGCGTGATGCTGGAAGGTCGAAGGTGCCAAGGGATCGGGTAATCTTTTTCCTGCAGAAACTTCGCCGCCGAGACAGTGTAGGCAGCAGCCAATTCGACGGGACTGGCAACGTGGACCGGGGATAGTAGGACTACGCGGACGCTTGCCGCCAGGGCCACTACCTGCCTGGCACGGCTTCGGACGAACGGGGAGTGTTGATATAGCTCCGAAGTCCAGCCGCGTCCAAGACCCGTCCCGCACGCAGCAGCCTGTTTATGTGCCTGATGCGATAAATCGCCTCCCAGCATACCAGTCAGCCCCACGGCGACCAACACGCCCCGGCGAATCGAGCAAATCTGCACACGCAAAGCAAGGGCGCGAGGGGCTAGACGAGGCCGCGCTGCAGCCCGAGCTCAGTCGCTGCAGTCGTTCGAACGATCTTCTTCGGCCACGTCGACGATGCAGTAGCGCCGGTCGCTCGCCGAATGGCCTTCGGTGTCGAGCACCGTGAGATCGAGGCGCAGCCGCCGCCCATTCGCGCAAGCGGGATTGAAGATGGTCGCCGGCCACCCCAATGACGATAACCCAACTTCGCCGCGCTCATCCGGCATCGCCTTCACGGACACGTTTCCCTTCATCTCGAGCACCGAGTCATCGAGCGTGTCCCAGCGCGTCGCGAGCTCCATGCGCAGCACGTCGGTGTCGAAGCCATAGGCGATGAAGCTGGTCCAGACGTGAAAGCCGCCCTGTATGCCCTTGATCAGTGGGACGGCGGCTTCGGGCTCCAGCATCTGAAAATGTTCGCGCCCGGTCCCGAGAGTGACCCGAGGCCCGGCCGGCACTTCCTCCCCCGAATCAGCACCACAGCCGAGCGCCGCGGCGGCCAGCAGGGTGAGCAGCCTCAGCCCTCGCGGCAGGTCGACAGACGGCATCGCTGACCTCGTAGTCTCCCTGGGCACAAAGGCAAGAGGAACGCTGCAGTGAGCGCCGCGCCCGTGCTACTGGCTCCGCCTGGTAGCGAACATGGCACGGCAGCGACGCAGCGCAACGGACCGGCCGAATCCTTCAAATGCCGCGCAGGCCCAGGTCGGCGTACACGGGGGCTCGGGCACAGGCGCCGCGCCCGTGCGCTACCGCATACGTGAGGGCCGATTGCTCGAGGTCGACGATGTGACGTCGGCACGCATGCGCACGGTACGCCAAAAGGGAACACAGCCGGAGCTCGTGGTCCGCCGAGCGCTCGCGGCGCTCGGATACCGCTTTCGCCTCGCGAATCGAGACCTCGACGGCTCGCCGGACCTCGCCAACCGTCGCGCGGGTTGGGTGGTGTTCGTGCACGGCTGCTTTTGGCATCGCCACGGCTGCAAGGCCAGCACCACGCCGACGCGCAACCGAGAGTTCTGGGAGGCGAAGTTCGAGCGAAACGTAACGCGCGACAGGCGCACGGCAGCTGCGCTCAGGGCACGTGGCTACACCGTGATCGTCATCTGGGAGTGTGAGACCAAACGCGGCGTGGATGTGGTAGGGGCAGCGTTGGAGCGTGCCCTCGCCAGCCACACGGCGCTCAGGCGCGCATGAGGCGCGAGAGCGCGATGCCCGTGGCGACCGCCAGATTCAGCGAATCTACACCGGGACGCATCGCGATCCTCAGCCGCTCGGTAGCGAGCGCAGAGAGCTCCGGGCTCAGCCCGTCACCCTCCGCCCCTATGAGCAGCGCGACGCGCGAGCCTGCTCCCGAGCTCGACACCCATTCATCGATGGTGCGCGACGGCTGTCGCGGCGTCAAAGCCAAGAGCTCGAACCCGTGCTCGCGCAAGCTCCCGACGCACGCTGGCCAGCTCTGCTCTGGGTCGACGGCGAGGCGCTGGGGCGTGCCGAGGGTGATGAACGGCACGTTCAGGGTCGCCGCCATCGACGTTCGGATCGCCTTGCGATACAGCGGATCGGCGCAGCTCGGCCCCAAGAGCACCGCGTCGGCACCGAAGGCGGCTGCGTTTCGAAACACGCTGCCCACGTTGTCCGGGTCGGCGACCCTCTCCAGCACGACCAGCGTCCGGGCTCGCTCGAGCAGCGCGGCGACCGCCGGCTCTCGAGGCCGCTTGGCGAGCGCCAGGCAGCCGCGGTGAAAATGGTGTCCCGTGAGCCCCTCGAAGAAAGTCGGTGCACACACGTAGACCGGAGCCTCGAGGCCGCGGCCGAGCTCTGGCTCCAGGGCGGACAGCGCTGCTCCGTTCAAGAGCAGCGACTCGATCTCATAGCGTCCGCTCTGGAGCAGTCGCTCGACGACGATGCGCCCTTCCGCGATGAACGATCCGCTGCGGCGCAGCGCCGCCGCATCGCCCAAGAGCGCATAGCCAGACAGGCGGGGGTCGTCGACCCGCTCGACATGCTCGATGCGCACGCTGGACCTTTACACCACGCCCGCTAGAGCGCCCGCCCGCGATGTCGCGCTTCGACCGCAGACAGATCCGCCACGCCCGCCTGACCGAGCTCACGGGGGTAGGCTTCGAACCAGGCCTCGAGAATCTCCTTAGCGAGGTCGGTCGACAGCAAACGGTTCGACAAACACAGCACGTTGGCGTGATTGTAACGGCGCGCGGCCCGCGCGGTGCCGCTGTCGGTGCAAAGCGCGGCGCGAACTCCCCCGACCTTGTTCGCCGCGATCGAGATGCCCGTGCCCGACCAGCAGAAGAACACCCCTTCGTCGCACGAGCCCTGGGCGACGGACACGGCGGCCTGCTCTGCGCACAGCGCCCAGGGCGCTTCGCTGCCGGTCACCAGCGCGCCGAACCTCTCTACGACATACCCGCGCAGAGAGAGCTCTCGCTCAACGACGGCGTGCACGGGGTAGACTTCGTCAGAAGCGAGCGCGATCCGCATTCTCACCCGTTCCAGCACCGCAGGGCCACGTGGCCGCGATCGATTTCCACGAAGCTACCACCGCGAACCCAATTGCCCGAGTTGACGTAACGGCGCCCTGGCGAGAACGTCACGTCTTCGGATTGATGGGTGTGACCAAACACGACGACGTCGAAGCCGCGCGTCAAGAGCATCTGCGCGGCCTCGTGGTACACGCTGCGTTCGCCCTTACCGCCCCGCAGCGTGCGCCTGATGCGTTGCTTTGTGATCTCGTAGTCCGTCCAGAGCCGGTACACGTCGGGGTAGAGGTGCAAGACCGGGCCCGCTGCTCGCGTGATCCATTCGTAGAAACGCGGGCTCCTCACGAACGAGGGGTCATACAGGTGCCCGTGTTCGACGCGAATGCGGGCGTCACCCGACGTCACGTTGAGGAACGGAGTGATCTGGATGCCGGACCAGGCCGTGAGGAAGTTTTCGAGCGCGATGTCGTGGTTTCCGACCACGTAAAACACGGTGAGGCCGCCCTCGATCAGGCGCCGAATACCGCGCAATACGCCGACCGAGTCAGCGGCGAGGTTGGCGAACCGTGCCTGCAAGATCTCGAAGCCGTCACCGTTGATGCACAGGTTGTAGCGGCCGCTCTCAGCAAATTCAAAAAATTGCCCGAGGTTACGACTTGCGGAGCTGTACGGGTTGCCGACGTGCAGATCTGAGATGATGAGCAATCGCTCTTGCTCGACGTCGATGATCACGAAACGCCGTCTCTCGGCTTGGACTCCGACTGGTAGAGCAGCGCCTCGGAATATGGCGCCGACGAGCTCTCGCCGTTGCCGAGCGCGAGCACGAGGCGCGCATTGAGCGAACGCACTCGACCGCTGAGCCGCCGCAAGAGCTCGAAGGCGAACGTGGGATCGCGCCGCAAGCGCACGAGCAGCGCGCCCGGGCTCATCACCAGCACCTCTGCTTCGCCCACGGCCTCTGCGCTCGCGTCTCGGGGCAAGCCTTCGAGCACGCTCATCTCGCCGAAGAAGTCCCCCTTGCTGAGCACGGCCAGCTCGAGCTCACCGCGCCGGGATGCCTTGAACACGCGCACCGAGCCGCGTTGAATCACGAACATCTCGGCGCTCGACTCGCCCTCCCGACAAATCAGCTCAGCGTCCGCGTACGTCCGAGAGAGCTCGGCACCGTGCGCCTCGGAGTTGGGAGTGAGCTTTTTGAACACGGCGGAAACTCTAGCTCGAGTAAACTGCCCCCGGACAGCCCGGTTTGTCGCAGGCCAGGCCCGGCCGCCGCGTCGGAGCCTGCCCGGCGGGCTGCGACCCTCACTTCAGCCTGGGTCCGGGATCAGGCTGGGCGCGTCAACCCGCGAGGGGAAGTGTGTCTCGCTCGACCAGCGCGAGCCTTCGGGCCAGTCAGCCCGAGGCTCGTAGCCCAACAGCGCTCGCGGCGGTTCGACGTCAAACAGCGCACGGCCGCCATTCTTGCTCGCGACGGAGACTGCCGCCAAAGATACATGCTCGGCGGCGACCGCTTTCACGAAGAACTGGTGCGCATCGCCGTTGCTCAGGTAGCTGCGCGTGCCGGAGGTGACCGACTCGACGCGGCTGGCCTCTTCAATATTTCTGACATACCAACCGAGGCGGACACAGCTGACCGAGAGCCCAAAGCGATCGGCGCACATGCGCCCCATGATCTCACCCGTCGCCTTGGTGACGCCGTAGATCGCCTTGCCCACCCCGTTGTGCCGCGCCAATTTCCTACATGGTCACCGAGCCACGGAAACGTGGTTGTCGGCGGCGCCGCTGCCTCCGCGACCCAATCGCGATGCTCGCCCTGCAGCCACGCCTCGCTGCCGAGCCTTTCCGTTCCTCGGGCCAAGAATCTGGCCGGAGATTGTCAGAAATTCGTCGCCCTCGAAGCGGATTGGCGATTGCTCATTCAAGCCCACCGAAGCACCATTCCGACCGATGATCAAGCGTCCTCACATTCTCGGAATCGTACTCGCCGGAGGCGAGGGGAATCGTCTTCAACCGCTCACGCGCGATCGCTGCAAACCCGCCGTGCCCTTCGGCGCAAACTACCGCCTGATCGATTTTGCTCTATCTAACCTGGTGAACGCAGGCATACGCCGCATCGCCGTGCTGACGCAATACAAGAGCCACAGCCTGGACCGCCACATCGCGACGACCTGGCGTATGCCCGCGCTGTTCAGCGACTACGTGATGAGCGTGCCGGCCCAGATGCGCCTCGGCAAGCGTTGGTTCGAGGGCTCCGCCGACGCCGTCTACCAGAACCTGAACCTGTTCAAGGACGAGAAGCCGGACCATATCTGCGTCTTCGGTTCTGATCACGTGTACCGCATGGACTGCGGTCAGATGATTGACGCTCACGTGAAATCCGGAGCGGGGTTGACCGTCGCCGGCATCCGCGTGCCGCGTTCACAATCGGAGCGCTTCGGCATCATCGAGCAACGTCCGGACGGGCGGATTTCGCGCTTTCGGGAGAAACCGGTAGCGCCGCCGGGTCTCGCCGATAGTCCGGACGAGGTGTATGCCTCGATGGGCAATTACGTCTTCCGCGCCGAGACGCTGATCGAATCGCTGAGCACGGACGCTCGTAACAGCGGCAGCGCGCACGACATGGGCGGTGACATCGTCACTATGTTGGCCGACGCTGGCGAGGCCGGGGTCTACGACTTCAGCACGAACATGGTGCCCGGCTCGACCGAGCGCGATCGCGGCTACTGGCGAGACGTCGGCACGCTCGATAGCTACTACGAAGCGCAGATGGATCTGATCAGCGTGCACCCCATCTTCAACCTCTACAATCGGGAATGGCCCATCCACACCTCGACGGGCTCGCTGCCGCCGGCCAAGTTCGTGTTCGACGACGACGGCCGTCGCGGTACGGCCCTGGATTCGATGGTGTCAGCGGGCGTCGTCATCTCCGGGGCGACGGTGCGGCGCTCGATCGTCTCCTCGGGTGCGACGATCCACAGCCGCGCGCTGGTGGAGGATTCCGTGATCATGAACGACGTCCGCATCGGGCGGGGCGCCATCGTCCGCCGCGCCATCATCGACAAGCGGGTCGTCGTCCCGCCGGGCGCGCAGATCGGCCTCGATCACGCACGCGACCGCGCCAACGGCTATACGGTGTCGGAGGGCGGTGTCACCGTGATCGGCAAAGGCGACCGCGTCGCTCCGAGTGAACCCGCGGCCGTAGCACGTCCCTGACACTTATGCGCGCCCCGTTCGGCCCGTCAGCCGCCAGCGGGACGCTTGCCGAGTGAGTCATCCGCACTTGCCGAGGGGCACATGATTTTCGATCTCTTCCACTCCTTGAGTGATCCCGTCGTGCTGGGCCAGAGCCTGGGGGCGCGGCGCTGCCTCGAGCAGTTTCTAGAACAGGTGAAGTTGGCTGATCAGCTCGGCATGCGCGCCGTCTGGTGTGCCGAGAGCCATTTCTCCTCCGAAACGCAGAAGCGGTCGTCTCAGCCCGCCATACCCAACTTCGGCGGGGAGGTGGGCCTCAACGCAGATTCGTTCCAGTTGTTTCACTGGATCGCCGCGAATACCGAGCGCATCGGGCTCGGTACCGCCATCCACAACATCGTGGGCGGCAGCGGGGGGCCGATCGCGAGCGCCGACCGCGTCAACACCTTGCGTTTCATGAACCACGAGCTTTGGCCGCGCCCCAGGGAGCTCTCGCTCGGCATCGCCGCCGGGCGCTTTGCCTATCAAAACTCTCCCTTCGGCAGCGTGCCGCGCAATCGGGAAGAAGCGTTGCTCTGGCCTCACGTGCAGCGCATCGCGTTCTACGAGGCGATCGAGATCTTCCTGCGGCTGCTGTCGGGGGAAGAGCTCGCGAGCGCGCAGCTGACGCGACACGAGGTGTCGCTGGCCCAAGCCAGCACCGGGGGGCGGCTTCCAGACGGGAGCGCCTTCGAGGCCCTCCAATTTCCGTATCGTCCTGAGCCGCGTTGGTCGTTCGAGTCGCTGCGCCTAGTCCCGTCGAGCGTAGGCCGCGAGCTCGGGATCGTCCTCGGCTCTTCGGACCCCGAAGCGTTGGCGCTCGCCCGGCGCTTCTGGAACGTTGACCTATTCAACCTGTCTTTTACGCCACCCGAACGGATCGACGCCATTCACGCGGAGCTCGGCAGTGCCGACCCGAGCTGGAGGCGCGAGCGCATGCCGAGGACGGTCCTGGTGTTCGCAGACGCGTCTCGCGCGCTGGCACGCGAGCGCGCCTCCGCCGCCTTGGATGCGTACATCGAAGCCATGCGGGGCACCGCTCAGGTGCCGGACAAGGCGGTGCTCATGGCGCGCGCCCTCGTGGGGGATGCTAGCGAGATCCGCGAGTCGCTCGCTCCGGGGGGCAGCCATGGCTTCCACCCCGGCGATCGGCTCATGCTGTGGTTCGAGTTCAATCAGCTCGACGGGGCCGCCATCCAGGCCCAGATGCGCTATTTCTTCGAGCAAGTAGTGGAGAAGCTCTGATGCTCTCGGCAAAACCGCTCTTTTCACTGGAGCGCGGCGGGCACGAAGAGGTCTGCGTCTTCGGCGAGGTGGTCATGCTGACCGCGCACGGCCTGGCCTTTGGTTCGAGCGACTCCTACTCGCGTTTCCCTGCGCGCTCGCTGCTCAAGCCGTTGCAGCTTCGAGCGACGCTCCTGGCGAGCGCCGACCGAGAGCTCCCGCCCTGCCGCGTGCCCGCGATGGGCTCTATCTCGGCGACCGCGGCGCAGGTCGCCGAGCTCGAGACCTGGCACGGCGAGAGCTCGCTTCGAGAGCGCCTGGACCTGCCAGAGGCTCTACCCATGGACGCCGAGCACCGCGCGTGGCTGCTGGCGCGTGGCGGCGGACCCCGCACCGTGTTCCACCCGTGCTACTCCAAACACCTGGCGATACTCGCCGCATGCCGCGAGCACGGTTGGCCCCTCGATGGGTATGTCGCCACTGGGCATCCGTTCCATCGCGAGTTGCTGCGCGTGCTCGAGCCCTACCTGGCTCGCGGCGTCGAGAGCGTACAGTTCGTGACCGACGGCTGTCGGCTACCGACGCCGGTCCTCAGCTCGCGCGAGCTCGCGTGCATTTATCACCGCTTGGCCGTCGCCGAGGAGGCCAGCGTGGAGGGGCGCCTGCGTCGAGCCATGTGGCAGCACCCCGAATGGATCGGCGCCGCCGACCGTTATGACACCCGGCTCATGCGGGCGAATCCCGGTCGGTTGATCGCGAAAGAGGGCGCAGATGGGCTCCTGGCGATCGGCATCGGGCCAACCGCGTCGGAGCCGGGCGGCGTCGGGTTGTTGATCAAGCTCGCCGCCGGCCACCAGCCGTCATGGGCAGCGTTGGCCGCCACGCCTTTCCTCGAGGCCTTGGGTCTCGACCCGTTACGTGAGGCTACACCGGGGCAAGAGGTCGTTTGGCACGCACACCCCGCCCGTGCAGCCCGCACCGCCGTCGACGTCAGCCCGGTTCTCAGCGAGGAGATCGCCGTGTGGCCCGGGGACACGGAATTTCGACGCAAGCTCATGACCGAGCCGGGCGGGCAAGGCTCAGCCGGTGGCCCCAGCTGGGATCTCCTGGTGTCGTCGATCAGCACGACGTTGCACGTCGGCGCACACGCCGATGCGCCGAATCACTTCGTGCGGGGCGCGGGGGGGATCGACCAAGCGCCGCTCGGGCCCTATCGGGGTGTCTGCCAGGTCGTACACCTCGACAAGCCCAGAGGTTCATTGATTGGGCCCGAGGATCTGGCCGCCGTCAACTTGACGGCGCCTCGGCTCCTGTTCAAGACCGGGTCTTACCCGGATCCTCAGCGCTTCAACTCCGACTTCGTGGCGTTTTCTCCCGAGCTCATCGAGTGGCTAGAAGCGCGTGACGTGGTGCTGATCGGTATCGACACGCCCTCCATCGACCCATTCTCGTCCAAGACCCTGCCCACGCATCACGCGACTCGCAGAGGTCGCGGCATCGCGATCCTCGAGGGGCTCGACTTGAGCCGAGTGCCGCCCGGTCAATACGAGCTCGTCGCACTACCACTGCGCCTTGCCAATGCCGACGCGAGCCCGGTCCGAGCCACCCTGTGGCCGCTCCGCTGAATCGTTACCCTCAGTGGCTCCCGGGACGCTTCGGGATCCTCCGCCGAAGCGCACCGTCGAAGCGACAGCGGAACGCGCCGACGGAGCGACAGCGCACCAACCCGCGGAGCGCCCAAGAGGCAGGCTAGACCAGCCAGAGCTCCGGAAATAACCGCTTCGCCAACGTGCCGTGCAGATAGCGCGCTCCGCTCGAACCGCCGGTGCCCGCCGTGCTTCCGATCATCTTCTGCGCGAGCTCGCAGTGACGTGCCCGCCAGCACATCATCTGCTCATCGAAGTGGAGCATGCGCTCCGCCAAGTGTCGGTGCTCTTCGAGGCCCGGGCCCTCCAGCATCCGCCACACGAAAGCTCGAGGCTCCGAGGCGCCGGCCAGACACGGCTCGCTTCGAAGCGTGACCTCCCCCGATAGCCCAGCGCCGGGCAGCGCGCGAAAGAACGCTTCGCGAACGCTCGACGATCCCCCGTCCGCGCAGGCGCGGCCCGGCGGCGAGGCAGCTGACGCGTCAGGAAGCGAGCCGGCAAGGCGCTCGATGCTCCGGAATTGCTCGCTCTGCATGCCGCTCGCCGACCCGAGCGCGGCGCGAAATCGCTGAAACTCCTCCGACGGCATCGTGTCGAGGACTTCCACGTGCTGCACCAACAACGTCAAGATAGCCGACAGCCGATTCAAAGTTCGGCAGGCCGACGCCCAACGCCCCTGGTCGATATCCGTGATTAACGCCTTGAGCTCGAACAATATTTGTTTAAACCAAAGCTCGTGAGCCTGATGCACGATGACGAAGAGCATCTCGTCATGTACCGGCGGCTGACCCCGCGTCTGCTGCAACGAAAGCAGCGCCGGCAAGTTCAAGTACTCCCCGTAACCCCAGGCGGTTGACGCCTTCACCTCAGTTCTGCTCACCACCTCCCCACGCTCCACCAAACAGCACCTCCTCGATTCGATGTCGCCCCGAGCCCTCGAGGGGATCCAGGCGCAACATCGCGCAAGCCAGAAACACGCGCCACTCGTGCAACTCGCTCCAGGCACTTCGCCTGGGCAATTCGACGGCCTTGTGGGCGCCGCCCCTCAGCGCGTTATACCGAAATGAAACGTTTGGGGAAATGACATGCGCGTCACCGTCGTTCATCGAGATTCGAGCGCCGACGCAGACACGAGACTGCTTCAACACTGTCAGGGTATTGTCATGGGGGTTGTCAGTGATTCGCGCCGTCCATCGATCGTTCAATAAAGTCCCTCGACGGCTTTTATAGATGAGACGCGCGAATATTCGTTCTCCTGCCGACGCGCCGGTCGGAGCAAACGGGTCGACGCGGGCTCACCCGCGCAGCGCCGATCGCAACGCGCCGATCTTCCCCGTTCGAACGCACCGTGTTTCCCCCATAGTCGACGATGACGACCCGGCGGTTAAGGCGATGAACGCGGGCGTGGCCATTTTTGCCCGCGCATCTGATCTTGATGGGGCATCGACCCCGACCGCTACACGACCGATCGCCGACGACCAGACCAAGGACGAGACGCTCCGGAAGATGCTCCGCGACTTCGCCGGTAGGCCTGAGAGCAGCGAAACAGTTCAGCGGAAGTAGCGACCCGACAGGCGTCCACGCTGACCCGAGCCCGTACCGAGCACGCCCTCATGAACGGATGCCTGCGTTCCAGAATGTGGCATGCGTCGGCGGCAGCGCAGGCGACAGGCTCGGGTTGCGCCACACATTCGTCGAGTGCTCACGGCTCTCGGTCCCTGCCAAGCCAGCATCGAGCCTAATGCGTCGGACGCGTTGGCCCGCAGGCTCGCCGCGCGCGCTAGTTGGATCGCGTCATGGCGGGTGTCGTGCGTGCCCGAATCGAGAGGTGACGCCGAACGCGGCACGCCCTATGAGTGTCGGTGATGAACGACTACGCGACGCTGCTCGACCGTGTCGACGGGCTTAGCCCGCTGCTCGGCGGCGAAGACCGGCGCCACGCCGAGCGCGTGGTGGCGTTGTGCCGTGAGCTCGTGCAGAGGCCGCGTAGCGACGGCAAGCTCATCGTCGCTGCTCGAGACTTGGACCTCAAGCGCGAGCTGGGGCGTCTGACGGAGCTCCTCGGGCGCCGAGCCACCTACGCCCTGCCCGCGGCAACCCTCGGTCGCGCCGCGTTGGCCGACTTGAGCGGTGATAAGTCTGCCTTACGAGCCACCTGCCTAGATTGCGACGCAAAACTCGCCATGCTCGGCCACTGATTGGCTGCGGGGCCTAGCCGGCGAAGCCCCGAAGCCCCATCGTGGAGCGCCCGGGAGCGCCTTGTACGCCCGGCAGAGGCCTCCAGCCAGGGTGCCAGCTCAGCTACCGTACCCCGGTTGGCGCCGGTCAATTGTGGGATGACGCAACTTTACGACTGGCACCGGTGGCCGGAAGGACGTAGTGAAATCGGGTGCGACCTCTGACCGCAACGTGGTGGCTCGCCAGCCTGATCGCGGCCGCAGGCTGCTCTTCGTCGGACTCTAAGGGGAAAGACCCCGCCTTCGACGGCATGGGGGCCGAAGGGGACAACGATTTCCTCCTCGGTGAAGACGGCGACTTGCCGGGCGGCTCGGGCATGCCGGTCGACGCTCAACGGCCCCAGTGCCTGGGGGAGACGCGTCAAGCAGAGGCGATCGGGCTCGATATCTACGTCATGCTCGACATCTCGGGCTCGATGCTAGAGGCGCTGCCGCCTGCGTCACTCTTCCAGACCACGACGACGACGAAGTGGGACGCCGTGCGGCGCTCCTTTCAGAGCTTCGTCCAGGCACCCGAAACGGCCGACATCGGCGTCGGCATGCAGTATTTTCCGCAACTGAAGGCCGACGTACCCTTCGCTTGCACCTCCAATCAGGAGTGCGGCGTGGGCGGCCCCTGTTCCAGCAGCCAGTGCGTAGCTAACTTCATCTTCGACGATCCGGCCGACGCGACGCCGGCGGTGCAGTTCATCGGCGCACCGAGCGACGGTGTTTGCGGAAGTGATGCCGACTGCACGGGTCAGGGTGAATCCTGCCGCTCCATGCTCGGCGCCTGCGTGATCCCCGGGCAAGACGTTCCCCCATTGCCGCTCTTGCCCCTCTGCAACGCCGGGGCAGACTGTGCCGGTATTCCGGGGACCCAGTGCGAAGAGATTCGCGCCTGCGAGCTGCTGTTTCAGGACCAAATCGTGCCCTGCACCGCCTCTATCGCCTGCCCCGCAGGTTTTGGCGCGTGCGTGCCCTTCCCTTATGCCTGTCTGAGCCAGACGAGCTGCGAGGTCGGGGGCTATGCGACGCCAGCCGTGCCCATCAGTAGCGCTGCCACGCGCAGCCCCGCGCTCGTCGCTTCCCTGCAGAGCCAGGTGCCCAGCGGGCGCACGCCGACGGGCCCCGCCCTGGCTGGCGCGCTCCAACACGCGCGGCTCTGGGCCGAGCAAAACCCCGGGCGCCAGGTCGTCACGGTGCTGGCGACTGACGGCCTGCCCACCGATTGCACTCCGCTGGAGATCCCGGAGATTGCGCAGCTCGCGAGCCGCGCGAACAGCGGGGACTACCCCGTACGAACCTTCGTGATCGGGGTCTTCAGCGCGGCTGACCTCGGCGACGACGGGCAACAGCGCCTGGACACCATCGCTCGCGCCGGCGGCACCGACCGAGCCTTCGTCATCAACACCGGCGGTAACGTCGCGGACGAGTTCCTCAACGCCCTCAACCAAATCCGCGACACGACGGTGAGTTGCGAGTTCCAGCTCGACGCCGGTGCCGAGCTCGACTTCGACCGCGTCAACCTGCGCGTGAGTGAGGCCAGCGGCGCCGTTACCGATCTCCTCAATGTCGGTGACGCCTCAGCCTGCGGCGGCGACCAGGGCTGGTACTACGTGCGCAACGCCACCGGTATCCCGACGCAAATCACCGTCTGCCCCAGCACCTGCGCCGGCTTCATGGCAGACGGCATCCGTGCCGAGCTCGAGATCGGTTGCGCGACGCGCATCCGGTAAGCGGCCAATTCGGCTGCTGGAGAGCGGCGTTCGGGGAGGGTTTGCCGAGATTGGCTCGGCAAAGCTAGGCTGCATTTGCCTAGGGCACCGATCAGTTTGATTCTATTGTGATATCGATCGCTTACGGTAGGGGATCGACACGGACCCACGCGACGTGATCTCGTGCGGTCATGAG
>JAYTOL010000167.1:0-1196 GCA_043747815.1 Deltaproteobacteria bacterium | reverse complement strand
AGCGTCGCGCTCGTGGCGGTGATGCCCGCGCTCGTCGGCTCACTCACGAGCGCCTTGCCCAGCACCGTGAAAGCATCCGCCCGGCTGTATTGGTAAGTCACTCCGCCGTCGTTCGTCGCGTAAGCCTTGAACGTGTAGCTCACGCTGCCCTCGAGGTTCGCCACCGGCACGGTGAAGACCCCCGTCGTCCCGCTCGCCACCACCTTCCGCGCACCGCCCTCCACCGTCGGGTCCGCCTCACTCCCGGTCTTCGCAAAGACCACCCCGCGCTCCGTGATCGCCGCCCCGCCGTCAAAAGCCACATTCCCGCCCAGCGTCGCCCCGCTCTCCGTCACGCCAGTCACAGTCGGGGCAATCACCACGAGCTTCGAGTCATCAAACGCCACCACCTGCGCGATCAGCCCCGTGCTCCGCCCATCCGACGAGCGCCCCACCGCACGCAGGAAACCGCTGCCCGCGAGACTCTGCCCGCGAGACTCTGCCCCGTCACCTCCCAGCCGCCCGCGATCCGCACCCCGTCGCCCAGCTTCGTCCACGGCCCAGCCGCAGCAGCCCCTCGCTCAAAGACCACCTGCGACACCTCCGGCGCCGAGCCGCCGCGCATCCACAGCACCCGCCCCGTGCTCGTCTGCGTCAGCTCCTGCGTCGCCGGGTCATTGCTCAGCCGCAGGATCACTCGCTCCTCCGCCGCCAGCCCCGTCCACTGCCCGCCGATCAGCACCTGCCCATCCCCCTGCTGCGCGAGCGTGAGCGCATCGAGCTGTAGCGCACCCGCGTCCAGCGTGAGACTCGTATCCGCGCTGCCGTCCGCATTCACCCTGGAGACCGGCGAATAGAAGCCCACAAAGATTTTCCCATCCGTCTGCAGCCCCATGGTATACACAAACGGCGGCGTTGGCCCCGCGCCGGGATCAAAAGCCCCGTCCAACGTCCCGTCCGCATTCAGCCGAGCGAGCCCAGAGCGCACCGTAGCGCCGACCATGGTGAAGACCCCGCCGAACACGAGCTTCCCGTCCCCCTGCACCACCACGCTCAGCACATTCGCGTTCGGCGTGCCGGGGTTGAAAGTGCCCGTCCCCTCCACGCTCCCGTTTCCGTTGAGCCGCGCCACGTTATTCCGCGTCGCGCCATCCACTGTGTCAAAGCTTCCCCCGATCACGATCTGCCCATCCCCCTGCACCGCGATACAGTACACC
>JAYTOL010000166.1:0-2778 GCA_043747815.1 Deltaproteobacteria bacterium | reverse complement strand
GGCCTATCTAATCTCTACGCGTTGGTGATGTCGTCAGCACCTACGACTTTGGTGGGAATCAGGTCCGGGAGCAACCAGTCGAGAGGCGCCACGTTTACGAGGGCCAGCCACTACTGGAGGTGACGTTTGAGGACACGGCGGAACCTGTCAACGAATTTGAGACAGCCGGTGGTGATATTTACGCTTGCGTCTCCTTTGTCGGTGCGGAGGGCTTAGGCGGATTGATCCAGACGGTCTGGGGGGGAGCAGCCGGTGCGGGAGGGCGGTTTACGAATCGCTCGGGGTGGGCGGCGTAGGCGGCGTCGAGGACGCGCCCACGCTGCTCGAGGCGCTGCGAGACCAGGCCATGGTGCACGTCGTGGGGCGTCAGGAGCGCGAGGGCGTCGTGGTGGTGCTGGGTGTTGTACCAGTCGAAGAAGGCCCGCAGGAAGGCGCGTGCGTGCTCCAGCGACGCGAATCGCTCGGGGAAGTCGGGTCGATACTTGAGGGTCTTGAAGTGCGACTCGGAGAACGGGTTGTCGTCGGAGACATGCGGGCGAGAGTGGCTCTTGGTGACGCCAAGGCTGGCGAGCAGGAAGGCGACGGGCTGGGCGATCATGGCGGCGCCGTTGTCGGCGTGGAAGGTGAGCTCACCGGGCTTGATTGCCTGGCGCTCGCAGGTCTGGTCGATGAGGTCCTTGGCGAGGTGACCGTCCTCGCATTCGGCGACCATCCAGCCGACGACGAAGCGCGAGTAGACATCGAGGATGACGTACAGGTGCAGGTACTGGCTCTTGACGAAGGTCTTGAGCTTGGTGATGTCCCAGCTCCAAAGCATGTTGGGCTTCTTGGCCATCAACTCCGGGGCGACGTAGTGCGGGTGGCGAAGCTGGTTGCGTCGCTCGCGAAGCTGGCGGTTCTGCTCGAGGACGCGGTACATGGTTCGCTCGGAGCAGAGGTAGGTGCCCTCGTCGAGCAGCGTCGCCCAGATCTCGGCGGGCGCGAGGTTGCAAAAGCGCTCCTCGTTGAGCACCGCCAGAACGCGTGCTCGTTCCTCCTGCGAGAGCGCGCGCGGCGAGGTCTTGCTCGCAGGCCCGGCGGGCTTCGAGGCGCTGGTCGCCGGCGCCGGTGCCGTCGGCTGGGCGCAGCTGCTCGCCGCATCACCGTCGACGGACAACGGGTTGAGCCGCGCGCGTCGTTGGTCGGACGGGCCGCCGGTGATGTCCGCCGGCGCCGTCGCCGGTGCCGTCGGCTCGGCGCAGCTGCTCGCCGCACCACCGTCGACTGACAACGGGTTGAGCCGCGCGCGTTGCTGGTCGGACGGGCCGCCGGTGATGTCCGCCGGCGCCGTCAGCTCGGGGCAGCTGCTCGCCGCATCACCGTCGACGTACAACGGCTTGAGCTGCGCGCGTTGCTGGTCGCACGCGGTGCCGGTGATGTTCGCCGACGCCATCAGGTTGGCGCCGGTGATGTCTGTCGGCGCCGTCAGCTCGGCGCAGGTGCTCGCCGCACCACCCTCGATGGACAACGGGTTGAGCCGCGCGCGTTGCTGGTCGAACGGGGCGCCGGTGCTGTCCGCCGGCGCCGTCGGCTCGGTGCAGCTGCTCGCCGCACCACCGTCGACGTACAACGGGTTGAGCCGCGCACGTTGCTGCTCGGACGGGGCGCTGGTGTTGTCCGCCGGCGCCGTCGGTTCGGCGCAGCTACTCGCCGCACCACCGTCGACGGGCAACGGGTTGAGCCGCGCGCGGTGCTGGTCGAATGGGGCGCCGGTGTTGTCCGCCGACGCCGTCGGCTCGGCGCAGCTCCTCGCCGCATCACCGTCGACGGACAACGCGAGCTCTGTGCGCGGCGCGGTTGCGCCCTCCGCCGTACGACCGCAGACGGTCATACGGCTCCGGCCGCCCGTCTTTTTCGTCGACGAGGTTGCGAGCGGCGGCGGGTTCAGCAAACGCCGTCGACGGTACAGGGTCGCCCTGGCCAGTCCCAGCGCTGCGCAGAGCGCGACGACACCAACGACTGGCGCCATCTGCGCGACGGTGTCCATCAGCGATCGCGCTCCAGCCTGGGCAGGTCGATCCCCAGAACCTGGGAGACTTTTTTTTGGATCTCGACGAGCAGCTCCGCCCGCTCGGCCCGCGCCTGCAGCTTCGCGATGTCCCGACGGAGGGCAGCCAACTCTACGTCGCGGGGATCGACGAGCGCCGCCTTGGGCCCGCGCTTGCGGGGCTGGAGCGCTGCCAGCTCACGCTCGGCGACCTCACGCCGCCACGCCGTCAAGTGCGACGAGTACAGCCCCTCCCGTCGGAGCAGCGCGCCGACCTCACCCTTGGCGCAGGCATCGGCCTCGCGCAGGATCTCCTGCTTGTACTTCGCCGTGAACGTACGCCGTCTCGCCTTGGCCACGACCTCGGTCTCCTGCTTTGGAACTTCCTTCAACATGGTCATCGATTCCTGGCTCGCCCTCGACACTAAATTACTGGGGGTCGGTGTCTCACGTCACGTTGGCAGAGAGGGACGCACATCAAGCGCCGCGAAACTGGGCGTCGGTCTGGGACGTTCAACTGCGTCGCAAGCAACGTCACCAATCAGAACCGACAGCGGACGGCGGTGAAGCCGATTCCGAAAGACACCGAGTCCTTTGCAAGGTTCTGCGCAGACGGGGCGTAATTGCCCTGAGGGTCAAAGATTTGGACGTCCGGCGTGAGACGGGAGAGAGCAAGTGCATTCTCCATGAGTTCGCATGCTTCGATAACACCGTCACCTGGAGGCGCCATGGAGCCGTCCGCATTCGTGCAG